>CAXMOC010000159.1:0-62665 GCA_964194865.1 uncultured Opitutales bacterium
CCCCGAACATGACGGAGAAGCCGAACATCGCGAAGAGCAGCGCAGCGATCGCGAAATCGCTGAGGTTCTTGATGGCGACGTTGATGCTGTTCTTGGAGCGGGTCGATCCGGCCTCCAGGCACAGGAAACCCGCCTGCATGACCAGAACGAGGGCCGACGCGATCAGAACCCACGCAAGGTCCAGATTCTGGCTCTCACTCATCGCCGGCCTACCTCGATTCCCGCAACGCGCATTCTACTACTTATGAATTCGCGGAATCGACGGAAACGAAGCCGCGCCGCGCACCCGCTCGACCTCCAGAATCGACCGAGCGGTCGCAGACTGATGTTGCGGGCGCTACGTCTTGGGGTCCATTGGAGGGCTCGCCCAATGCAGCTGAAGGCACGAGTCAGGCCCTTGCAGCTGGCTGGCTGGATGCTGGTGATCGCCGCGTCGGCCGCCCCAGCGGATGACGGCGAGCTCGGCGCTGCCATCCGCCAAGCGCTCGCCCACCCGCAGCGCCCCGCCGGCGACCGCGAGCGGGATCCACAGCGCAAACCAGCCGAGGTGCTCAGCCTGATGGGGATTCGCCCTGGCATGCAGATCGCCGACCTGATGGCGGGGGGAGGCTGGTACACCGAGGTACTCGCTCGGCTGGTGGGTCCGGCCGGGCGCGTCTACTCCCAGAACAACAAGACATCGCGCGCGAACTACGGCGCTGAACTCGATCGCCGAATTCGTGAATCGAGGCTGGAGAACGTCGTCCGTCTCGATCGCGAGCTCGAAGATCTGGAACTTCAGCCAGGCGAGCTCGACGCGGTGTTTCTGGTGCAGTTCTACCACGACACCTATTGGATGAAGGTCGACCGGGCTCACATGAACCACCAGATCTTCGAGGCCCTCAGGCCAGGCGGCGTCTACTGCCTCATCGACCATCGAGCGACTCCCGGGTCGCTCGCGCGCGACGTCAGACGCCTGCATCGGGTCGATTCGCAACTCGTCCAGCAAGAGGTGCGGGCGGCAGGCTTCGTATTGGAAGCGGAGTCGAGCCTGCTCACGAATCCGACGGACGACCACGCCACCAGTGTCTTCGCCCCTTCGATTCGCGGCCGCAGCGACCGCTTCGTGTTCAAATTCCGCAAACCCCGCTGACAGGCGGGGGTATCTGGGTGTACACACCATCCAACTCGATTCTCTCCACCGAGCAGGACTGTTGACCCCAGCTCCCGCCAGGGTGCACACCGGATCGCGTGGGGGGGGGGCCTACCCTGTGATAGACACGGAGTCTGAAGTCTGCTTCTTACGAAGGGAAGTCATGACACCGTGGTACGTCAAGAATTTATTCCATTCACTCATCATATTTCACTTTCCAACTCAAAATCTTCAAAATTTGCTTCAATTTCAAGTAAATCTTCATCAGTTGCTTCATCACCTTCAAGTGCAAGTTCTTCATTGAGAAATTCTCTAGAACATTGCTCCTCCTCATCAAATCCTTCTTCCAAAATATCATCGTCGCACTTTCCACCACCACCACCGCTATCACAGGCAACAGCTAACGCCAGAATCACAAACAAACGTCTCACCTATCCCTCCATTAACAACAGAAAATCATCTGAGTCCACAAACAAGGAAAAACCCACCGCGATTGAAAGTACGCGCTTCTCTATCATCGCACAAACGGCTCAGGCGGCGGCTGTGCCGGAGGCGGCCGAGGTGCGGGCACGCTGTGAAGTCGGCTGCGTGTGCTTCCTCCAGTTCACCCCTAACGGCCACCAAGCCGCCCCTGATTCTACAGACCAGTCAGCGTTCGCCACGCGGAGCCAGTCGGCTAGCCGCTCGTTCTCCGCGTCTAGCTCATTGATTGCCTTGTTATGCCACTCAGGAAGCGGCGGCACTTCTTGATTGCAGTTGCACACTGTCTCCTCTCCAATCGAAACGTCAGTTAGATGCACCGAGTAGCGGAAGGAGGCGCGACGGTGCCCCTGGAAGCGGGTGAACTGGACCCCCAATTGGAGCACTAAAAGTCACGCGTGGACAACACGCATAGTTGTGTGACGTGTGTAATCCCGCGCACTTACGAGATTGCACGCGGGATTGCACACAGTTAGCTTCCCCGAATGGGTCTGGGACTCACCGCGTGGCTCTACCTTCGCGCGTTGGGCTTGACGTGCTGCTGCGCATTCGTCTCTCTGTGGAGCCAGAGCGCGGGACTGATCGGCTCGCGGGGCGTCACTCCCCTGGCGGCGCGGCTGGTGAACCTCGAGGAGAGGGGAATCGACCCCTTCGCGCTTCCAACGGCGCTCTGGTTCGACTCCAGCGACGCCACTATTACGGCTCTCTGCGCGCTGGGAACACTGGCGAGCGTCGCCCTATTGTCGGGGCTAGCTCCACGTCTTAGCATCGTCTTGATCTGGGCGACGTACCTCTCGCTCGTCAACGCGGCCGGGCTCTTCTTCCAGTATCAGTGGGACATTCTTCTGTTGGAGGTGTCCGCCGCGTCGCTGTGGATAGCGCCGTCGAAACTCTGGCCGCGGAGGTCCGCAGCGCCCGATCTTCGGCTCTCCATCTGGCTGCCGCGCATCATCCTCTTCAAGCTGATGTTCTTGTCGGGCTACGTGAAGCTGGCCAGCGGCGACGAGAGCTGGCGAGATCTGTCGGCGATGTCCTACCACTACTGGACGCAGCCTATTCCCAACGGGCTGAGTCATTGGGTGAACGGACTTCCCCAGCTGTTCCATCAGGGTTCGGTCGTCCTGACGTTCCTCGTGGAGCTGATCTGTCCCTTCCTGATCTTCATCGGGCGAAGATCTCGGCTGCTGGCGGCGATGGCCTTCTCGGGGCTCGTGTTGATGATGGGCTCGACGGGCAACTACGGCTTCTTCCATCTGCTCACCGGAGTGCTCGTCGTCAGCCTGCTCGACGATTCAGCCCTGGAATCGGTGGCGCGAAAGCTCGGCCTGTGGACGAAACGAGTTCGGGTCTGGTTCGAAGACTTCGCTGCGATCCCACGGCTGGGCTGGACCCGCTACCTGCGACGTGGCTTTCTGGCCGCGATGGTCGTCTTCAGCGGCCTCGTCCTGACGACCACCCTGGCGCGGCCACTGCCGTTCCCGCAGGCCGCGGTTCGCGCCGGCGATTGGGCTCGCAGCTGGGGACTCAGCTTCGGCTATGGGCTCTTCGCGGTGATGACGAAGCAGCGGCCCGAGTTGGTGATCGAAGCGTCTCGGGACGGTCTGAGCTGGGAAGCGTATCACTTCAAGTACAAGGTCACCGATCCCCTGCAGCGCCCCCCCACTATCGTTCCCGGGCACATGCCTCGTCTCGATTGGCAGCTGTGGTTTGCGGCGCTGCGCGGAGGCTGTGGCCGTTCGCACTGGGTCGCGGCCCTCATGACCCGCTTGCAGCTCAACCAACCCGAAGTCCTGGCACTGATCGATCACAATCCGTTCCCCAACGAACCACCGCGCTACATCCGAACCCGGCTCTTCGAATACCGGCCCACCACCCGCGCCGAGCTCGCGCGCAGCGGCGCCTATTGGGAGCGCGGTTCGCCCCGCCGGGCCTGCGGGTAGCTCCGAATCGACCCGCAGCGCGGTGGTCGTTGCCCGGGAAGCCCTCTGCCGGGCGCTGCTCGCGGCGCTCGCGGTCGGCCGATTCCCGCTCAAGTCTCTGCGGTGTAGCGTCGCTCTAGCTCGGGTACGGGGGGCGCGGTCGGCCGCCCGAGCGGCACACAGGGAGGCATCCCATGGGCATAATCATCGGTGCACTCAAGGGATTTTCGCGCGGCGTCGCGTTGCTGATCGTCGGCGCCGTGGTTCCGACGGTCGCTTTTCTGTTGGCCCTGTTGGCTGAACGAACCCTCGGGCTCGAATTTGTGACCGGCTTTCTCATCTCCCTGCTGCTCGAAGCCTTTCTCGCCATTCCCATCGTCTTTGGCATCGCTTCCGAAATGCAGAACCGACACTCCGACGCGATCGACGAGGCCAAGAACTCCTGACCCAGGCCACCGCGCCAGAACCCACCGGCCTGTCCGGTACGTATAGAGCCGGGCGCCTAGGACCGCGCACCACCGCGCGATGCGCCTAGACCCAGCTAGCCGCGGTTCCGTTCATCCACCAGGTGGGCTGCCCAGAGCAAGGAACGCGGCTTCCTCCGGTCGGAGACTGCTGCCCATAGATGGTACCGTCAACGCGGGCACGCGATCACAACATCGGAGTTACCCATGTCGACCAATTCGGAACTCTGGAAGCGCCGGGAGGCCGCAATTCCCCGCGGTCTGTCCAGCATGCATACGCTGTCCTGCGAACGCGCACGCGACGCTGAGTTGTGGGACGTGGAGGGTCGGCGCTACATCGACTTCGCCAGCGGCATTGCCGTCGTGAACACGGGCCACCTTCACCCAAGGGTAAAGGCGGCGGTGGGCGCTGAGCTCGAAAAGATGAGCCACGTCTGCTTTCAGGTGACACCGTACGAGTCCTACGTGGTGTTGGCGGAGCGGTTGAACGCGTTGGTTCCGGGCGACACACCGAAGAAGACGCTGCTGCTCACCACCGGCGCCGAGGCGGTGGAGAATGCGGTGAAGATCGCGCGGGCCCATACCGGACGATCCGGGGTAGTGGCTTTCAGCGGCGGGTTCCACGGGCGCACCCTCTTTGCATTGGGTCTGACGGGGAAGGTCGCGCCGTACAAGGCCGGCTTCGGCCCGTTTCCTGCGGAAGTATTTCACGCGCCCTTCCCAATCGAGTACCACGGCGTGAGTGTGGACGCGGCGCTCTCGGCGCTCGACCGACTATTCGCGAGCGACGTCGATCCCGCTCGGGTGGCCGCGCTGATCATCGAGCCCGTGTTGGGCGAAGGCGGCTTCTACATCGCTCCGCCAGAGTTCTTGCAGGCGCTCCGCAGTATCTGCGACGAGCACGGCATCGTGCTGATCGCGGACGAGATCCAGACCGGCTTCGCACGCACCGGCCGAACCTTCGCGGTGGAGTACGCGGGGATCGAGCCCGACCTCCTGACGCTGGCCAAGAGCCTCGCCGGCGGCTTTCCGCTCTCGGCTGTGACGGGAAAGTTCCCGCTGATGGAGGCCCCGAACCCCGGCGGCCTGGGTGGCACCTACGCCGGCTCGCCGATCTCCTGCGCTGCCGCGCTGGCGGCCCTCGACGTGATGGAAGAGGAAAAGCTCGCCGATCGGGCGCTTCGGCTGGGCGACCTGATCGCCAAACGGCTGAGCGCGCTGGCCGCAGAAGACCCCGGCGACGCCATCGGCGACATCCGCCATCTCGGTGCGATGGCCGCCATGGAGCTGGTCACCAACCGCACCAGCCGCGAGCCGGATCCAAAGCTCACCAAGGCGTTGGTGCAGCGGGCCGCTGAGAAGGGCCTGGTACTGCTCACCTGCGGCGTGCGCGGCAACGTGGTGCGGTTCCTTCCGCCGCTCACCATCAGCGACGAGCTGGCGAACGAGGGACTGGACATCCTGCGCGATTCGCTCCTCGAGCTGCAGGCCGAGCGCTGAGGCGGAGTCAACGATCCGTCCCCCGCTCGCACGAGCGCCAGAAAAATCGCTCGTGCGCGGTCGCGCGCGGCCCGATATATGAGCGACGTCGGCGCTCTAGCGACTGGATCGTCATCAGGAGCCAGGGGGACTGATGCTGGCGGGAATCCGCATGGGAGCCGCCCTCCTCGTGGCGGCCGGGGCTCTGACCGCCTACCCCCTCTCCGCCCAGGAACCGAACGGCACCGAGCTGACGGGCCTCGAGGCGGAGGTCGGTGTGCTGGATCACTTGCGCGTGCGGCTTACGGGCGCAGACCGCTTCACCAGCACGGCGGACTTCGGCGCCTTCGAAACCAGCTCCCACCAACCCGGCGGGCGCCTGCGCATCGACGTTCCGGTCGCGAGCGACGCCCTCCTGCGGCTGGTTGCCAACGGCCACGCTCTCCTCTACGACGTGGACGGTTCGACGAGTGCCTTCCTGCCCGGCGATCGCTTCGGCGACTTCTACGCGTGGAACATCACCCTCCGCGGCGCCTACCTCCTCGACGAGAGCATCACCCTCTTTTCCGAGGACGAGCGGTGGGGGATGTTGATCCAGGGCGGTGCTGCGGCGGCCTGGGAAGACGGCTCGGACATGGGCGACGGTGTGCGGGGCATGGGCTCGTTCGCGGTCGGTTATCGGTTGGGTGAGCGACTCGAACTGATCGCAGGCGTCTCGGTTCGCAGCCGGCTCGCCGGAGGCGGCGTCAGTATCCGACCGCTCGTCGAGTTCGATTGGCAGATCAATCAGGCCTGGAGACTGCGGAGCCTCGGCCTTGGACTCCAGCTCGAGCGGATCCTCAACGACGACCTGACCGTCTTCGCGCGTGTGCGCCTGGAGGGCTCCAGCTACCGACTCGCCGACCGAGGTGGAGAGGTGGGCAAGGGGATCTTCCGCAGCCGCCAGCTGCCCGCGGGCCTTGGAATTCGCTGGCGGATTTCACCGTCCTGGCGCGTGCGGCTGATGGCCGGCGCAGTCGCCTATCACCAGCTCCGAATCAAGGACGACGACCGCGACACGGTGGAGAGCGAGACCGCGTCGAGCCCCCAGGCTTTCGTCTCGCTGCGGGTGGACTTCAGACCCTAGCATTTCGGGGCTGCGCGCTCCCGCTGAGCCGGCTCGGCATTGACACGATCCACCGGGGTTGGTCACTGTCCCGGCGTGACGTCCCTGACCGAGACCGTGCGCCGCGCCCCCTGGCGGGAGCGGCTTCGGATCATCATCTTCGAGGCGGACACGCCAGCCGGCAAGGCATTCGACGTGGCACTGCTCATCGCCATCGTGTTGAGCGTGACCGCCGTCATGCTGGAGAGCGTGTCCTGGGCGAGCGCCCGCTACGGAGCGGCACTCGACGCGTGGGAGTGGGCGTTCACGCTGCTCTTCACCGTCGAGTACGTGCTTCGGCTGATTTCCGTGCCGAAGCCCACCCACTACGCACGGAGCTTTTTTGGGTTGGTCGATCTGCTGGCGATCCTGCCAACCTACCTGAGCCTGCTGATCCCCGGCGCCGAGTCCCTGCTGGTGATTCGCGGCCTGCGGCTGATGCGAATCTTCCGCGTCTTCAAGCTGGGGCAGTTCCTCGGCGAGGCGAGCCTGCTGCGCCGCGCACTCGCGGCCAGCCGGCACAAGATCACCATCTTCCTGGGCATGATCGTGATTCTGGTCGTCATCCTCGGAGCCGCCATGTACCTGATCGAAGGGGGGGAGAACGGCTTCACGAGCATCCCGCTCTCCGTCTACTGGGCGATCGTGACGATGACCACCGTGGGGTATGGAGACCTCGCCCCCCAAACGGTCGCTGGCAAGCTTCTGGCGTCGATCGTCATGATCGCCGGCTACGCGATCATCGCCGTTCCCACCGGGATCGTCACTGCGGAGATCCTGGAATCGGCCAACCCATCCAAGCCGGTCACCACCCGTTGCTGCCCGGACTGCATGAGCGAAGGCCACGACGCGGACGCGCGACACTGCAAGGATTGCGGCGCGAAGCTGGATGGCGCAGAGGCCGGAGTGACTTGATCCTGCGGGAACCACCAAGTCTCTTGAAACCGCAACGATTGAATTCGGGGGTCAACCGAAACGTCCGAGTCGATCGACGGGTCGATCCAGTCGGCCAAGCGCCAAACCAGCCACTCGAGGAGAAATTGATGATCGAAGAAACGCTCGATAGAAGACCCGCCGCGGTGAGCCACGGAGCCCAAGCCAGACGGAGCGTTCTTCGCCGATCGCGTCTTGGTTGGGCTCTGGCAGCAGGCCTGACGCTGTGTCTGACCCTTGCCACCTCGCTGGCAGGCGCAAAAGGCCACGAGCGCGGCTTCGGTTGTCGCCACCACCGGCCGGGGCACGCGCACCTCACCGAGCTGATCGAGCAGCACGCCGAGCAACTCGGTCTCGACGAAGCGCTGACAAGCGAGATCCGAACCCTCGAGGAGGCCTCTCGCGAGAAAAGCGCGGCGCTCCGTACGCAGCGACACGAGTTGAAGCAAGAGCTTCGCACCATGCTCCATGCGGAGGCTCCCGACGAGGCCGCCGTGATGGCGCAGGCCGAGAAGCTCGGCGAGCTGGAGCTCGCCAGTCACCAGGAGCGCTTGAGGACGAAGCTTCGCATCCTCGCGCTGCTTTCCCCGGAGCAGCGCAGCGAGCTGAATGCGATCCGATCCGAGCTCGAACCTGGCGACAAGGGAGAGCACGGACAATGCGGCGGACATCCCAAGCATCACGGCGACGGTCACGAATGCAGCGATTCACAGGCCTGCGGCCACGCCGACTGCCCCCACCACCCCGGAGGTGGGTCAGGGCACGAATGACGCGGTCACCCCGAATCGGCAATGTCGGTCGGGACACTCTTCCGTTTGCAGCGGGGAGCACAGACAGCGAAGTGGGTGACGAATCCAGCGTCTGGCTAGCACATCGGTGTCTTGCAGAGCGGGACATCGGCCCCACAATCCGTGTTAGCATGCTGGCCCGGCGCTCTCATCGCAGGGTACGAGGAGTTACACATGGCGGAGCCGTTCGAAGCGCGGCCCGAACGCAAAATGCGCAGCCGCAAACGGACGTTTCTGGCGGAGCTCGAGACGGAACTCGCCAACCCGGTACGCGTGGCGCTGGTGGACCCGAGTCGGGTGGAAGAGCTCGCCCAAGCGCGGGGAATCGATCTGGAAACGGACGTGGCCACACCGCGTCGAGGCCTGTACCGGAGATTCCTGGAGTATTGCCTCAACGATCACGCCCTCAGCGAAGAAGAATCGGAAGACCTCACGCATCTCCAGAAGCTGCTTCACCTGAATAGCGCCGACGTCTACGCCGTCCAGGACGAGGTCACGCGTTCGGTCTACGGACAGGCGATCGACGAAGTGTTGGACGACTATCGCCTCGATCCCGAGGAGGAAGCCTTCTTGCAGCGGTTGCGGGCCGAGATCGGGATCTCGGAGGACGTGGCGGCGGAGCTGCAACGGGAGGGAAAGGAGCGCGCACGACACCGTTTCGTGAGTCGAGCGGCGGTTCAGCAGAGCTCCTTCGTGACCAACAAGGGGGCGGAAGTCGAGCTGCAGGGAAGCTCCGAAAAGGGCCTCGAAGAGGCCGTACAAGCGGCGATCGAAGCCGCCTACCAGAGCCTCGAGAAGATCGAATCTGCAGAGCTCAAGACGCTCCGCGTCGACGTTGCAGAAGGGCGCATCCAGAAGTGGTCGGTGAAGCTCACGACCCGGCTCTAGAAGGACTAGGGAATCAAACTGGTTGCGGCGTCGAGCAGGTTCATCCCGCGCAAGGTATCGGCGCCGATGGTGAGAAATATCACCGTGCCCACGGCGGTGATGACACCGCCGACGATCGCCCACTCCGCGGTCTCGAGACCGTCCTCTTCCCGGATCAATCGCAGAATCACGCGAACAGCTTCCTCAATCGAACGCGCTTCTCACGCCCGTCATTGGCTTCCCAACAAGTGTAGGTGGACCTAGAATCAATTCCGTGTCAATTCTGGCGCTAGAAGTACGCTGCTGACGCGGCCCACCACGGTGCAGAGATCCCTCCACAACCGGCAATTCGAGATTCCAAAGCGCCGAATCCAATCAGATCACCGCGAACCGCAGAACCGGGGGCAGGATGGGATATCGCTTCTCACACGTCGCAGTTACCGTTGGTCGGGAGATGTTCGTTGGGGCAGCGCGCGAGCAGCTGCTGCTCTTCTACGGCGACGTCTTCGGCTGGCAGGAGAACGCCGGCTTGGCGATCCCCGGCGAGCGGATCTTGCTACGAGCGCCCACCGACATCCAATACGTCACGATTCGCGCTGCAGACGCACCGATGGTGACCTCGGGATACGAACACCTGGGCATTCTCGTCGAAACGGAAGCCGAGCTCCACGAGATCCATCAAAGGGCGGCGGCATTCACTTCGCGCTTTCCCGACCTCCAGCTCGATCCGGTCAAAACGGGGTACGGGGGAGCGCTTGTCAGCTTCCGTTGCCGCTTTCGGTTGCCGCTCACCATGGAGGTTCAGCACCTAAAGCGGAGCAGCTGACCTCGTCTCACCCCGCCCGCTGCCAGGAGCCGTCCGGCTGCCGGCAGGCCGTTCCGTGGGCGCGCTCCAGCTTGCCGTCGATGGCGATCGTCGTCTGATACTCGCGGCAGTAGCGACCGTCTTCCTCGCGGTAGGTGTCCGTCGGCGTGACCTCGTAGGCGGTGCGGCGGTCCGGATTGTTCCAGCGCACGGTCTCACGAGGTGGCGAGTGCTCGAGCACCTGCCCCAAGCAGCCGTGATCCACCCGGTCCATGGAATCGCCGATCGCGCCACCCACGAGAATGCCCAGGAGCGTGCCGCCCACGATGGCCAGCGTCCGGTCGTCACCCTGCGCGAGCTCGGAAGCCAGCAAGCCCCCCGCTGCGCCGCCGAGAGCCGCTCCGAGGACGCTGCGATCGCATGTGCCGACATCGATCCCGAAGGGCGCAACGTACTTCCCCCCCGCGCCATGCTTCCGGCGGTATCCGTGGGCCGGCGCCCAGGGCGGCGGTCCACCTTTCACGTGGTGGTAACCGGCCTCGGAGTGCTTGGCCGGGTGCTGGTAGTTCGAGTGCTTGGCCTTTGCGCCATGCCCCCTCCCCTGGCTGCCCGCACCGGCAGGGCTCGGCATCCAGGCCCCCATGAGGAAGATCGC
Source organism: uncultured Opitutales bacterium (assembly GCA_964194865.1). Lineage (GTDB taxonomy): Bacteria > Myxococcota_A > UBA9160 > UBA9160 > SMWR01 > CAXMOC01. The sequence continues at coordinate 10,667 of CAXMOC010000159.1, forward strand.
AAGTGTCAGCGCGACAAACCGCGGATTCATCTCGGCCCCCAACTCAGTCTGCTCGACCCATCGGGTGTCGTCTCGCTGGATTGCGTGATGCCGGTCACGAACGGCTCGCCATCGAGTGACGATCGCTCGGCGCCATCTCACTGGCCCCGGGGCCCGCCCGGATCGGCTCCGCTGATCTAGGCTCGGACCGCTGACTCGGCCGCAGGCTCCGAGGTCAGCGGTCGCGGCGCTCCGGTCGCCTTGGCCAACCGCTCGAAAGACCGGGCGACGCCCTTCGCGAAGCCCGCCAGGTCCGGGAGGCGATCGTAGTCGGCGTTGAAGCCCCACCCGACTTTTCCGTTGAAGCTGAGTGCGCTTACCGCCAGGCCGATGTTCTGGATCAGCGGCGCCTGCGCGAACAGAGACAACATCTCCGCGCCCAGCAGATAGAGGGGAAACGGCGGCCCCGGAACATTCGTAACGAGCATGTTCTGGGTACCGCTCGAGGCGGCCTGCACGTCGAAGGGAATCCACTCGCGCACGGCGGTCACCATTTCGATGCCGGAAGATTGTTGCGACTCCTTCAGTGCTCTCGTGGTCTCGTGAATCGAGGAAAGTTGTGTGAGCGGGTCCGCGTCGTGGAGCGGCAGGCGCACGATCCACGAGGACACGTGATTCCCCAATCGCTCGCGGTCCGATGAGGCGCGAACATTGACGGGCGCGCTGACGCGAAAATCCAGCTTCTCGGGCTGCAGCTGCCGGGCCAGCATGAGCTCTCGAACCGCGCCGGTGACCGTGGCGAGCACCACGTCGTTGATCGAGCACCCCCGAGCACGCCGAACCGCCTTGAGATCTTCCAACGGCAGCTCCAACCAGTCGAAGATGCGGTGAGGGCCGACAGGGCCGTTGATCGGCGTATCCAATGCGGGGAAGACCTTCATGCGTGCCAGCTCGCGCAGTGCTCGCAGCCGCCCGAGCGCCTCTCTACCGAGATCGTCCGTATCGGCCGCAAAGCCGCGCAGGTCGCGCAGCGCCCGGCCCGGAAGGCCGAGCCTGCGCTGCCAACTGTCCAGGCGCAGCACCCTTTCGGAAGGCGCCGGACGCGGAACGAAGCGGGGTACTTCTCGAATCTCGGAGTTTGGCTCGGTCGAGTAGATGTACTGCATCATCGCCATACCCGACGCCCCGTCCAGCAAGCAGTGGTGGGCCTTGGTGACCATGGCGAAGCGGTCACCCTCGAGCCCTTCGATGACCCAGGTTTCCCAGAGCGGTCGGCCGCGGTCGAGGGGGCGCGCCATGATGTCGGCCGCCATGCGCTTGAGCTGGGTTTCGCTGCCGGGTCTCGGCAACGCGATGTGGCGCATGTGGTAGTCGATGTTGAACTGCGCATCGTCAACCCAGACCGCCCTCTCCTCGCCCGGAACCCAGGCGAGCTTCTGCCGGTATCGAGGCACATGATGAAGAATCGACGCCATCAGCCGCTTGATCGCGCCGAAGTCGACCCCACCATCGGCGGTGGCCAACGGCCCCGCGGCGAAAATCTGGATTCCCGACCCGTGCATTGGCAGAGCCGGGGTCTCCCACAACAAGAAGTCATTGTCCTGAACCGAAAGTCTCTCGTAGTGGTAGGGATTCATTCGATGCCTCAGGCAGCCCGCAGATCGGCTGCGTCGCAGAGTTCCCGGAAGCTGACCGCGATGAAGTCCACCAGGTCGTGCAGGTCGGGTACGAGATCCCAGTCGGAATTGATGCCCAAGTGGAGCGCGCCCCCATAGCGATACACGGCAAGCCGGACGGCCTGCTCGGAAACCAGGGGGAGCAGCGGATAGGCCGCTGTCATTCTCGCGCCGAGCAGGAATAGATCCGCCTGTGGCCCGGAGAGGTCGGTGATGGTCAGATTCGAGGCTCCCCGGCCGAGCTGCCGGCGGGCCGGAGCACTCGAAACCCCCGTCCACAACCACTCGCTCACGGAAGCAAACAGCCGGTAGCTGACGTGTGTCGGGTCGGCGAGGGCTGCGTGGACCCGCTCGAGGCGGCGCACCGGGTCCGACTCTGCGATCGGAAGCTCCGCAACCATCCACGACAACGTCTCACCCCGACCCTCGTCGCTGCACAGGCCACCCGCATGCTCGGGCAGCGCAACTCGGAACCGGAGGTCGCGCTGATCGGGAGCGGTGATGCCCCGCTGTTTGAAGAAGCGACCCAGGGCGCCGGCCACGGTGGCCACGGCGACCGCGATTGCGCTCGTCTCGTAACGCTCTGCCAGCAGGTCCTCCTGCCCCGCTTCCAGCGTGAGCCAGTCGAAGCGCCGGTGGGGCCCGATCGGACGATTCAGCGGAGTCGCCGACGCGGGGCTCGGGTCCCGCAGACCGGCCAGCGTGTGGCGCGCCTGCTCTCGAAGCTCGGCCGGGTTGCTGGCTGCATCTAGCAGCGCGCGCCCGATGAGAGCCGGAGCCGCAACCCGCCGACGCAGGGCGCGGCGCAAGAGCTCGCCACCGTCCGGTGACGGACGCGGGAGCCAGATCGGGCCCGATTCGAATTCCGTCTCCGGCGTGGGGGCCAGCAGGGCTTCGATCAGGCCAATGCCCCACAGGCCCGCTGTGATGCTCTGGTGCACCTTGGCGACGAGCGCAAAGCGGTTGGCTTCGAGACCCTCCACCACATGAAGCTCCCAAAGGGGTCTCTCCGGATCGAGCCGCTGGGAAGCGATCTGCCCGCACAGCCGCTTCATCTGCCGCTCGTCGCCCGGGTGTGGCAGATGCGTGTGACGCACGTGGTAACGGATGTTGAAGCTGCCATCGTCGATCCACTGCTGGCGCCCCTCGAGCGGCGTTCGAACCAGGCGCTGCCGATAGCGAGGAATTCGGTACAGACGCGACTCCACGAAAGCTCGCAGGCGGTCGATGTCCACTGCGCCGTCGGGCGCCAACGGACCGTGCTCGAAGAGAAACGCACCGCCCACGTGCATGTGGACGTGGGAATCGTCTAGATCGAGGTGCAGGCGCTCCTCGGCGGTCACCGGTTCGGCGTAGCTCATTGGGGATCCCTCCAAGCTTCGCCTTTGGGTTCGCAGACTTCATGCCAAGCGAACGGCATCCGCGCTGCACGCGGCAGCCCGCTTCGCCGTACAGCGGTTCGTTTTGCCACACGGAGACGCTTCGGGTGGGGCGATTTGCCGCTAGGCGGTCCGGCCCAATTTCCGGAACCACCGGTACCGAGTGCCGGTCGGAGTTGTGACGACCCATGGAGAGGTGAGATCGGGGGTTCGAGACCGATGGACACAGCCGACGTTGGTATCGGCGACTGTGCGATCGGAAAGCTAAGGATGTATTCGATCGAGATGCGCTGGCCGTCGCTGACCACGGAGGGCTTCTCCTCCTCCGCATGGACAAGGCCCGATCCGAGGACCGCGAGGAAGACCGTCACAACAAGCGGGACACGAAATGAGAGCAACACGGCTGTCTCCGGGGATGGAGGGGCGTCCGGCGCCCCATGGGCCAGTCGAAGCAACCCCGCCTTCGGGGTCGTCGCTGGAAACCAGATGTCCGGACGCGCCAGCGCAGCTCATGCGTCGGGTTCAGCACGACGCTTGGCGGGCCAAGAGCGCGCCGATAGGATGCCTGAATGGAGCTGCAGGCCGACACGCTCGAACGGCTGGTTCCCGACCAGCTGGATTCTCGAGACCAGGCGGGGCTCGAATCGCTCGCACTTCACCTCGAGCGCTACGAGTTCGCGGCCCGGCACGCACGCGCCGGTCGCGCCGTCGACCTGGCCTGCGGTGTCGGTTACGGGACCCGCCTGTTGGCCGACCGGCGGCCGGACCTGACCGAGGTATGCGGCATCGATGTCTCCGACGCCGCCGTGCGCTACGCGCTGGACCGCTACGCTGGCGAGCGCGTGCGCTTCGAGGCAGCCGACGCCATGCAGTGGAACGACGACCGCGGCTTCGAAACCGTCGTCAGCCTCGAGACGCTCGAGCACCTGCCCCAGCCCCGCCAACTGTTCGCCTCTCTCGTGCAAATGCTGCTGCCCGGTGCCGTGCTCGTGGCCTCGGTGCCCACCACACCCACCGTCGATCTGAACGAGCATCATCAGAGCGACTTCAGCGAGCGCTCGTTTCGCGCGCTGGGCAGCGAACACGATCTCCATGAAATCGACGCACTCCACCAGGTACAGCGCGTGAGCCCCTTCGAGCTCGTACGCGGAGAGCGCTTCCAGCGAGGCCACCTGCGTCCTCGCCTGGCCGCCTACTACTTCCACCATCCCGCCGCCCTGCTCCAGCGACTCGCTGCGTTGGCTCGCTTCGGCTTCGCCAACCATTACCTCACCATCGCCTGGAAGCGTCCGGTCTGATCCTTGTCGGAAGCCAACGATACCGGGCGAGTCCAGCAACAAGGCCGCACGGTCATCGTCGTCCCGGCCTACAACGAGGCTCCGAACCTGGCGGGGTTGCTGGACGCCGTCCGCGAGCACCTCCCGGAACTCGATGTGCTCGTGGTCGACGATGCGTCCCAAGACGACACCGCCCAGGTCGCGGAGCGTTGCGCCGCCCACGTAGTGCGCCACCCGTTCAACCTGGGCTATGGAGCGGCTCTCCAGAGCGGCTACAAGTGGGCGCTCGAGCGAGATGTCGAATTCCTGGTGCAGATGGATGCGGACGGTCAGCACCTGCCGTCCGAAGTTGCTGCCGTGCTGGAGCCGGTGCGCCGCGGCGACTGCGACCTTTCGGTGGGTTCGCGGTTTCTGGATGGCGACGGGCACTACACGATGGGGGCGACACGCTCCCTCGGGCGATGGGTGTTGCGGCGCATCGCGGGCCTGGCGGGGCTTCGGTTGACGGATCCCACCTCGGGCTTCCAGGCCATGAATCGCTCCGTGCTCGAGCTCTTCGTCTCGGATTGGTACCCGTTCGATTATCCGGACGTGGATGTCTTGATCCTCGCGCATCGCGCGGGCCTTCGAATCTCGGAGTACGGTGTTCGCATGGCTCCGGGATGGCGTGAGTCTTCGCTTCACGCCGGTTGGAAGCCCCTGTACTACAGCTACAAGATGCTGCTCTCCTTGTGGGCGGCGTCGGCGAAGCCTCGCCACTAGAAGGCAACGAATGGAGGGGAGCATGGACGATCTCCAGCGACTGAACGAGCTCCGCGAGCTGTTCCGCGTCGCTCCGGAATCCGAGGCAACGCGGATCCTGGCGCTCGTGGGAAGTGTGGCCTTGACCCTGATCGTGCTCCGCTTGGTGCGACGCCGCGCCCTACGAGAGGAGTACACGCCCATCTGGATGGCCGTGGCGCTGGGTTTGCTGGTGATCAGCCTCGATCTGGACCTGCTGCGCTTCGTGACCCGCGCCATTGGCGCCTGGACCGCGAGTTCGACGCTGTTCTTCCTGGGCGAAGTCTTCTTGCTCATCATCTGTCTCAACTTCGCCGTGCGCCTCTCGCAGACCAGCCTGCAGATCAAGACTCTCGGCCAGGAGCTGGCACTTCTACGGGCCCAGCTCCAGGACCGAGAAGTGTCTGAATCGGTTGGGTCGCCTCGACCTTGACACCCCACCGCAGCTTCCTCGTCCTGGGCCTGGGCTTCGGGGCGCTGTTCGTCCTGGCGACGCCCCCGTTTGCACCACCCGACGAGCTTCGTCACTTCCTGCGCGCCTACCTCGTTTCGGAAGGGCGCTTCGCGGTACCCGGCCAGGCGCCCGGCTATTCGGCGTCGATTCCCACCAGCCTGGCGCGCCTGGAGCCCTCCCCGAGCCAGAGCGCGACCGGGCCGCTCGGACAGCTACACCTGAAGGCGTTCCGCTCGCAGTGGAGTGAGCCGCTCGAGCCCGAGCGGCGCCAGGGTGTGGGGAGCCTGAGCCTCTACAGCCCGCTGGTCTACGCGCCGCAAGCCGCCGCCATTGCGTTCGGGCGCGCGCTTGGAGGTTCCGCTCTGGCGCTGCTCTATCTCGGGCGGCTCGCCAACCTTGCCGCCTGGGCGCTGCTGTCTGCGCTCGCGATCCGCATCGCACCGGCTCGAGGCTGGGCCTTCGCACTGCTCTTTCTCACGCCGATGGCGGTCTTCCAGGCCGCCTCTCTGTCGGCCGACAACCCCACCAACGCAATCGCATTGCTGTTCGTCGCCAGCTGTCTGAGAGCGGCCTTCGGGCCCGGGGCCGCTTTCGAAAGGCGGGAGGCGGGGGCCATCGTCGCAGCCGGCCTCGCTCTGGGGTTGGCCAAGCCCGGCTACTGGGCGCTCGGTGCGCTGGTGTTGCTCATCCCGGGGCGACGCTTCGACACCTCTGCCAGGCGCTGGCAATACAGCGCCGCGGTGCTGGCTGCCGTGCTGCTTCCCTCGATCTTCTGGCAGCTCTCGGTCGAGGCGGCGCAGCCCTACCCGCTCACTCTGGATGCCGATGCCCGAGGCCAGCTCGAAGGGGTGCTGAGCGCTCCGTTCGCCTTCCTGCAACGGGCCGTCACCACCTTCGGGATGCAGGCCGGGGTTTATCTGCGCACTCTCGTAGGAACCCTCGGGCAGCTGGATATCCAGCTGCCCGAGCTGGTCTACTTCGCCTATCCCGCTTTGCTCCTAGCGGCGGCGGCCACCGATCCGCGCGATCCCCCAGCGCTCACCCCACTTCGAAGGCTCGCCCTGGTCGCGCTCTTCGCTTGCGTCAGCCTGGGCGTACTGACACTCGCCTACCTCGGGTGGAACCCCGTCGGGGAGCGTTGGATCCATGGCGTTCAGGGGCGCTACTTCCTTCCGGCGCTGCCCCTGTTGCTCTTCGCCCTACCCGCCGTTCGAGCCGTTCCCGAGCGAACGCGTTCGTGGGGCGCCGTGCTGTGCTCAACCGCGACGCTTTCCACTGCGCTCTACGCGACGGTGCGTCACTACTACGCGAGCTGACGGGCCAGTCAGTCGCGGTGGCCGATTTCCCGTCCCAACGCCATCTGCGCAAATTCGCGAACCGACGCGTCCGCGTGCTGAGAGGCGATGTCGCCGAGAGCTTCTACACCGGCTGTGCTCTCAGTGAGTGCCAGCGCGACGATGGCCGCCCGGCTCGCGTCGGGGTCCGCGCCGTCGACGATTCGCCGCAGCTCGGGGACGGCGCCCGCTCCGAGTGACCCCAGCTCCTGGGCCGCCGCGGCTCGCACCTGCGGCTCGGGATCGCGCAACACATCGGCGATCGAGGCAGCTGCCTCCAGTCCCCGCAGCTCGGCGAGCCGCACGACAGCCTCGGAACGGACCTCCGCCGAAGGATCGCTGCGCAAGATCGAACGCAGCTCCGCCTCGGCTCGGGGTCCACCCGCGTAGCGTACGGCCACGCGGCGATACGGCTCGGGCGCATCCTTGAGCAGCCGGACCGTCCGCTGTGGCGAGAGCGCTCCATCGAGCCGCGCCAGGGCCAGATAGACCGCGGGGGGCGCCAGCTTCTCCCCCGCCGCAAGAGCTTCGAGGGGCGCGCGCATCGCCTCGGGCCGGTGGCGGCCGATCAGGTCGAGTAGCGCCTGTTCGAAGGCGGCTGCGGTTTCCGTCCGAACCAGCGCCGCCACCAATTGCCGCGCGGGCCCGGGAGTGAGCGCGTCCGCGAGCTCGCTTCGCTGCGCCAGGCTCTCGACTGCACCAGCCGCAAGCGACAGCTCGGCGGCTTCGGCCAGCTGAGCGAGGTAGCCGATCCCGGCCCCACCCTCGCGAGCCTCCGGGGCGAGCGCGAGGTAGTGCTGCAAGACGAGCGCGCCAGCCGGCGACGGGCTTCGAAGGAAGGCACTACCGCGCATGGCGACGCCCAGCGTATTGAGACGCTCTTCGGTGTCGGGGATCCGCGACCGCCAGATGGATGCACCCGAGAGCGGCTCCAGCACCAGCAGCACCCGCTCGCCGGTCGCGAAGCGCGGAGCTCGAGCGGCGGCTAGCTCCTCCCAGGCAATCCGCAACTCGGCACCCGGCTTCACCTCGCCAGCAATCGCCGTCTCGACCCGCACCACCGCGCTGTGCCCATGGACATCGAGCACCCGCGTCCGCTCGACCTGCGCCACCACCGTGGCAGACGCCGCTTCCATCGCCTGGATGAGGCGCTCCCCCCCTGCGGCGCGCGTCGCCGAGGCGTCCGTCGCGCTGATCGCGGCGGCGAGACCGAGAATCAGCGTCAGGCCGCGCATCAAGGCTCGAAGTACAGGGCGTTGGTGGCGCCGAGCGCCAGCACCCCATTCTCTCCGATGTTGCCATCGACCAGGTGCGCAAGCGTGGTGTTGCCCGACCCATCGAGATTGTCCGGATAGACCGGGAACATCGGCGCGCATTCACCGTCCGTCCCCTTAACGACCACCGCGAACCAGGTGTCGACCGAGAGTCCGACAAATGATTCGGTCCAGCTGAGACTCAAGCGATCGGCTCCCGACACACCACCGACATCCGGCGTCACCTGGATGTCGAAATTGCCGTCGCCCGTCGTGGCGGGATCGCAGTCGCCCTCGTCGAGAACCACCAGCGGGGTCGCCCCAAATTGGAATGGCGAACCCACGGTGAAGGTGTTCGAGTTCGAATAGATCTCGATCCTGTCCCATTCGGCCCAGGCGGGCGACTGGACGTGGATCTCGAGCTCCACATTGCCTGCGGCATCGGTCATCGTCGTATCACCGGACAGGGTGAGATCAGCGACGTCTCCGAATCCATCCGTGGCGACCAGTCGCGTCTGGACGTAGATGCCCTGGCCTCCGACTGCACGGCCGGCGTATACCGCGGCTGCGACGTCGGCGCCGTCGATCAGTCCTGGATCGTCGGTCGGAGAAGCCGTCCAGGTGCGCGCTCCGGCGGAATTGAGATTCGCGAATCTGTGCGAATCGGTATCCGCGATAAAGGTGGTTCGCATACCCTGATTCAGGTGGTTGAACCAGACCCCGATCCGCTCGTTGAGAAAGCTGCTCTGCGCGCCCCGATTGTCGCCGTTCCAGAGCTCGAGCGCCGGAAAGTGGTGAAAGAGATTAGGGGCGGACGCCGTATCCGGAAGGCGCCTGCCCGCCCGATCCGCATCCGTCATCAGATCGGCGGGCGGCACGAGCGAGGTGTCGATCTGGAGCGGCCCGAAATGGCTGCTGATGTGGTTGACCTGCACCGCTGTCGCAGCGGTCGAGAGATCCCCAGTGGTAGCGAGCGCGAATATTTCCGCGGGCGTCGCGTTGAACGCGCCATAGCTGGGAAAATCCATTCCCGGCGGCGCGGCCTGGGCCCAGTCGGTGGAGCCACCCGACAGCTGTGTCAACCCATCGCCTGAGAACGTGGCCGTGGGCGACTGGGGATCGATGGCCATCGGGTAGGCGTTGAAGTGTCCGTAGTCGAAAGTGGTGATCTCTTCGCCAACGGTGGCCGTCACGAATGCGCCGAGGCCGGCATCCGAGATCGCCGGGCGCAGATCGGTGTGGACGTGATGGTCTGTCATGATCACGTTCTCGACTCCCTCGGCCGAGTACGACTCCACCCTGTGAATGTCCGAGACTTTCGAGTCCGCGGAGCGGATCCCATGGACGTGGAAGTCCGAGGACACGAATCCAGCGGTATCGACCACCCGCGCAAGCTGTGCGTCGACGACGGTCGTGTTACCCGCAGTCACCGTGATCGGACTGCTGGTGCGGTACGCGGAGTATTCCGTACCGCGCGACACGTAGACGTGGTAGAGACCGACGCCCGGCTCGAGTTCGATCAAAGCACTGCCACTCGCATCGGTATAGGCCGCGGCGGTGATGCCGAATGGAAGCCGATCGGTCGGGTCGTCGAACAACGCCAGTGTCGAGCCGCCGAAGCCCGGCAGCGATGGCCCGGCCTTGAGCAGCGGCGGACTCGGATCGAAGCCCACCACCGTGACCCGGGCGGGGATCGGCTGGCCGCCCGCATCCACCGCGTTCACCAGCAGCTGGCCAGTCTGGGGAAGATCGAAATTCGCACTGGTGCTGCCGCCGGAGACGACTGAAATGTTGCTGATCGCAGGGGTGACCCCGCCTCCCACGTAGAGGTAACCCCGCTTCGAGGCTGCGACCTCGAACGTCCCGGCGGGGATCTCACCGCTGTAGTTGGGACAGGCCCCGGGCTTGGTACGAAAATGGGAAACGAGCTGGGTCGAGCCAGCCGCCGAGGCAGCCACTGTCGAGAGCAGATCCCGGCCGACGCTCACTTTGGCGCCAGCCACCGGTACTCCGCCCACCTTCACGCAGCCCGAGAGCGTGGCGGTCGCGGAGCCGTTCACGCGCTGCTCCAGATCGAAGGCGTTGGAACCCGAGCCGTCGCCCACACCGAAGTAGCGGGTGTAGCTGCGACTGCCGCCCATCGGCACCGTGAAGCTCGGAGCGACGCCGACCAGCGAGAGCAGCACGTTGTCCTGCTGCAAGACGACGAGCACGCCGCTGATGAACGCGAAGCTGGCGGGTGTCACACCGGCCGGAACCACGAAGGAGTAGTCGGTTCCCGCCGCCTCGTCGAAGCCGTAGAACCCCAGCGCTCCGATCGTGGTCGTAACCGGCGGCCCAACTCCGTTGGCCCTGGGCGTAAGGAAGCCGGGTGGCGCGACCGAATGCGCCACCGTCTCCAACTCGCCGGCGGGATTGAGCCAATCGCCCACGAAGAGCGGCACCGGATCCGGAATCCCGCCGCCCGGCGTTTCGTTGTTGAAAACCTCGGTCTCGATGCGCACGAAGTCCTGGGGGTCCGCGGGATCGGTCGTGGGCTCGAGGGCATAGCTCGTGCAGCCCTCGATCTCGAGATCGAAGTCGTCTGCCAGGGGCGGAAAGGTAAAGTTGAAGTCCTCCACTTGACTGGAGGGGTTCGCGAAGTCGAGGAGGTCGTCGGGACCGCAGGTGCGGATGATGGCAGCGGTGCCGTCCGCACCGTCATTCACCACTTCGACGGTCTGGGCGTTGATGACGGTCTCGATGTTCAAACCGGGTTGGATCTCCAGAAAATTGTCGAGCCCTTCGTTCCCGATCAGCTCGGCGTCGATGAGATTGCCGCCGTACTGACCCACGCTGTAGAGCTCGCGCTGAGCGACGTCCTGGATCGCGAAGCGCGCCACGTCGTTCTCGAGCAGCCAATCGCCCAGCTTGCTGTGGCCCAGCGGGCCCCGAATCAGCTCACTCGACTTCTTGATCTCGCGCGCCGACGCGAGGCCCGGCGGGACGTACATGAAGTTCCGAACTGCGACGGCCATGCCACCGTCGACGCGCTCCGCCTGCACCTTCAACTGGTTGTTCTTCTGCAGCGGAGAGCCAGGAGCGATGGTGGCGGTGTAGATCTCGGGCCCACCCGTGAAACGGCCGAGGATGTCGACCATGTTCAACTCGGCCTCGAGGGATTCCGGCACCAGCTCGCCCTGAAGAACGAAGCGAATCTCGAAGCTGAACGTCTCGACCTTCATCAACGGCGCGGGAATGATGATTCGATTCGGATTCGGGCGGCAGGAGACGAGCGCGACCGCGCTGAGTACCAGGAAAGCGAACAATGAGCGACGCATGGGGGGCTCTCCTTCATCTACGTGGGCATACCCGCGCAGTCTACGCCCAGGCAGGACACCGTGACAATCCAGTTCTGCAGGCCCCGCGGGAACGTCCTCGGAAACCAGTGATCCCCATCCGTGAGGCTGGCCCAGGTCAGCCGGCTCGCGGGCCGCTAACGCGGCGCTGCCCAGCGAGCGATCACAGGTTGATCTGGATCGGCTTCACCAGCGGCGGTGCTCTAGGACGAAATGACGGCAGCTCTCGAGCGGAATGAAAGGTGCGCGCGCCCGCGCGTTGAGGATCAGAATCGAGTACGCCAGCGCGGAAACCAACAGCACAGCGAGAATGCCTCCACCACCGAGAAGCGCAGCCCCACCCCAGCTCGGCAGCTGCATCCACCCCAGCGCCTGGAGCGCGATCGCCCCCAGGGTCGCCAGCGCTAGTGCGGCTGCCATCCCCGCGCTAACCAGAAGGGCGCGCACCGCGATGCGATCCCCATAAACGGACAGCGCCCCGAGGCCGTGCCGAACGAGCGCGACGAAGCCGAGCTGACTCCGGCCCGCCAAACGCTCGCCACGCGGCGCGGGAATCGCCCGATACGGAATTCGTGAGACGAACACGGCGGCCGCGTAGTGGTTCCACAGGTCTGAGACCGCCACCAAACGGGAGAGTGCGGCCCTCGATACCGCGCTGAAGCTTCCCACCTCGATGGGCACGCCCACGAGCAGTCGATGGAGCGCGCGATACAGCCAGTAGAAGCCGCGAAACGTGAGACTCTCCGTACGGCGCGTGCGCCTGGCGAACACGATGCCGCCCTCGGGGCCCGATTCCAGCGCCCCCAGCAGAAGTGCTACATCGACGGGCCGATCCTCTCCGTCTCCATCCATCACGACGAGCGCGGAACACGGCAGCTCCCGCTCGACGAACGTCAGGCCCACGCAGATGGCGCGCTCGTGTCCCAGGTTGCAGCGCAGGCGTAGAAGCTCGATCCGCTGGATCGACTGGAGCGGACCGGAAACCGGCTGGGCGGGTAGCGGGTCCGTCGAAGCGTCATCCACCAGCAAGACGGTTGCGAGCTGCCCACTCTCGGTCAGTCTCCGATCGAGGTCCGCCAGCACGATTCCAACCGCCTGCCAGTCGTTGAAAACCGGAATCAGGATCAGCGGAAGTTCGCCGCCCGCATTCTGCGTGTTTTCGCTCAAGTCGTTCCCGTGTTGGTGCGCGCGTAGACGCGGAACCACGTGTTCTCGAAGACGAGCCCGAATCGGTCTCCCGCTCGAGCGAGACTTCGATCGAGCGGGCCACGCCCGAGCACGATGAGGTCGAGCTGCCGGCCCTCCCCCACCGCCTGGGTGCGATTGTACCGCTCCAGCACGCGCCGGCTCTCCGAAAGCGGCATCGAGACCAGCCAGCAGGAAAGCACCGACGTGAAGCTCAGAACCCAATATGAAGCCCTTGCTCTGGCTTGTGGCCTGCATTACCGCCGTTGGAACCCCGTGATTTGGCTGATCGCCGGGGCCGCGCCACTGCTCATCGCGCTGGTGGCATTCAATGCAGCTTTCTATGGCGATCCGCTTGGCGTTCACATCCGCGCCAATCTGGACCCGGCCGACGCAATGGCGCGTCCACTGACGGAGATGGCTCGACGGATCGTCGCCGTTCTCGTGGGCCAAGGAGCCAGCCCGCGCGAGACCGCGCTACTCGGCGCTGCGGTTGCGCTCGCTTGGATGCTCGGCTGGCTCGGCGCGCGGCGCGCCGGACGCCTCCGCCATGCCGCATGGGTCGCACTCGCGCTGGGACTCACGGCCTGGGCCTGGCACTTGGTGGCTGCGCTGGGAGGCGCGGCTCCGCTGAGGCAACTCGTCGACTACAACGGCCTGCTCGTCCGCGTACCCTTGGCCGCCGCGGCCGGAATCGGCCTATGGCATCTACGAGCGCCCGACTACGCATCGCTGCGTCTCGGCGTTGGCTCCGGGCTGGGATTTATCGCGCTGACTCTCGCGGCCGGCGTCTTCACGCACAGCCAGCTCGGCGCAGGGGTCCATTGGGGACCCCGCACCCTGTTGCCAGCGCTTCCGGCCTTGGTGGCACTTTTCATCGTCGCGCTGCGGGGCGACCCGAACGCGCCGCCGCGCTACGCACTGCGTTGGGCCGGGGCGGCACTGGTGACGGCGGGCCTGTTCTCCTCGGGCCAGTCGGCCTGGTTGCTCTATCACCAGAAGGCCGATGCCGAGCGTCTACAGACCGCGATCCTTTCCGCTCCACCGCAGATCATCGTCACCAGTCACCCGCTACTGGCGCTCCACCTGGCGCCCATCTGGCCATACAAACCGATGCTGCGCCTGCTCGACAAGCCGTCGCTCGATCGACTGGCCCGCCGGCTTCGTCTAGACGGCATCGGGGACCTCCTGCTGCTGACACCGCCCGGCTCCCCCGAAGTCTCGACGCGTGGGGGCCTGCGTTGCCAGATCGTCGCCCGACCGCGCGGACGACTCCACTATCTCGACATGGATCTTCAGACCTGCCGCTTGGCCGGAAACTGACAGACTCCGACGAGAAGCCAATGCCGCGTGGAGTCGTCGAGCTGAAGGGGGCAGATGCCTAGACCCGCTGACAACGGATCTTCGTTCGAGGCGAGCCCGCTGAGCCGCAGCGGGAAGCCGCGCTGTCTCGCGCAGCTATTGGTCGAGAAAGCGCAGGTTTCCCGCGGCGATCCGCTCGGCAATTCGCGTCTTGGCTGCAATCGTCGCGATCGGGAGAAACGTCGCCAGGGTGTCGATCGTGCGGAAGGCCGCCACCAGCTCCTCTCCCGAGAGCTCGTTCGCCACTAGACGTCTGGCCCCATCGGCGATGCGCTCGTTGGCCGAAGCCACAAAAATTCGCGTCAGATCCAGCTCGTTTTCCATCTCGGTGCTGGGATTGGCTCGCACGAGCTTACGCGTACGCGCTACCACGGAAGCCGCCGCGAAGGTGTCGATGATCATGTTGGCGAGCACCTCGAGGTGCTGCTGCTTGGTGACCAGATCCTGGAGATTCCGCGAAACCAGCAGGTCGACGGCGAACGCCACCAACCGCTTGGCTTGCTCGCAGGCCGCGACATCCGCGCCGAGTGGACCCTCTTCCTCGGGCTGGACCACTCGGCCTCCCGCGATCTCGCCTTTGACCTTTTCGACGAATGCAAAATAGTCGAGCCGGCCCTGGGCGGCGCGCTTCAAGACCGTCGAGGGAATGATCAGCCGGTTGACTTCGTTCGTACCCTCGAAGATCCGGTTGATCCGCGAGTCGCGGTAGTGCCGCTCGATCGGGTAATCGGCCAGAAACCCGTAACCGCCCAGAATCTGGAGCGCCTCATCGGAGACGAAGTCGAGACATTCCGTGCCGAAGACTTTTACGATCGAGCACTCAACCGTGTACTCCTCGAGCACCTTCCGCAAACCCTCCTCGCGATCGGGGCCGCTGGCCGGGACCTCGGCAGATGCCGCATCCATCAGCCCCGCGGTGCGATACCCGATGGACTCGGCCGCGTACAAGCGCGACGCCATGTCGGCGAGCTTGCGCTGGATCATGCCGAATTCGATGATCGGCTTGCCGAACTGGACCCGTTCGCGCGCGTATCCGACGCTGTAGAGCAAACACTCGCGTGCCGCACCAACCGATCCGCAGCCCAGCTTGAAGCGACCGACATTCAGAATGCTGAAGGCGATCTTGTGCCCGCGACCGATATCGCCCAGCAGGCGGTCGGCTGGCATGCGCGCGGAGTCTAGAATGAGTTGGCGCGTCGAGGACCCCTTGATTCCGAGCTTCTGCTCTTCGGGTCCGGTGGAGACGCCAGGATCGCTCCGTTCGACGATGAAGGCGCTGAATTGGTCGCCGTCCACCTGGGCGAAGACGACAAAGACATCGGCGAAGCCGGCATTGGTGATGAACTGCTTGGTGCCACTCAGCACCCAAAAATCGCCCTCGCGTTGCGCCGAGGTCTTGGCCGCCAGCGCGTCGGAACCCGAGTCGGCCTCGGTGAGTGCGTAGGCGGCGAGCCACTCGCCGGTCGCCAACCGGGGCAGATAATGCCGGCGCTGAGCTTCGGTGCCGAAGTAGACGATGGGAAGCGATCCAATCCCAGTGTGCGCTCCCCACGATATGCTGAAGGAGGCCTCCTTCGCGGCGGTTTCCGAGACGAGCATCGCCGTCGCCTTGTCGAGCCCCAACCCCCCGTACTCCTCGGGGATCTCGATGGACAGCAACCCGAGCTCACCCGCGCGCCGAAGCAGGTTGGGGATCACCTCTGGCACCTTCGCCTGGATCTCATCGAGGCGCGGTATCACCTCGCGCTCGACGAACTCCTCGGCGCTGCGCGCCATCGCGCGTTGCTCGTCGCTGAAATCTTCCGGCACGAACGTGTCGTCCGGAATGGGCTCGACCAGGAACCCGGCTCCAGGCGTCGGGGGCATCGACGGACCTCTTAGCCTGTTCCGGCGCGGCGGCGCCGGGCTTCGAGAAGGGATAGGAACAGGCTCCCCCAAGCCAGCTGCTGTAAGGCGCCAGCCTCGGGTACCGTGATGTAATCCGTACGGATCAGCGTGTCGGCCCCTGAAGCACTACGGGCGGTCAGGCCCACCGAATACCTCCCCTCTGCCGCGTACGTATATACCGGATTCTGCTCTGTAGACGACCCGCCGTCTCCGAAGCTCCACTCCCAGACGCTGGAGCCATCGGTGGACAGATCGCTGAAGTGGGCGTCATAGGGCGCTGAACCGCTCGTCGACGCCATCGCGAAATCTGCCGTCGGGGGCGAACCAATCGCCGACGCCGACGGCTGATCGTTGGTATGACAGTGCACACCCCCGCCCGCGATCCACGATTCGAGCATCTCGATGACGTAGACATTCCGGTTTGGGAACCACTGCTCCAGCTGCGCCTTCGCGGCGTCGTCGGTTGCGGGGTTGTCGAACCCGACCAGGATGACCCAGCCGTTCCCCACTCCCCAGTTCATGTAGTCGGCGTCGAAGCTGTAGCCGCCGTAGGAGATTTCGGCGTCGAAGTCCATCCGAATCACTTCGAAGCCAGCCGCTCCCAGGTTCGCCGCGACCCCGTCATAGACCTGATCATCCGCATCGCCGGGCTGGCAGTGCCCGTTGACGCTGCAATTTCCGACGACGACCCGATTAGCGTCGATGAAACGGGCGATGCCATCGATGTGGCCACCCGTGTCATCCCCCGAAATCGGGCCATCGGCCCAGATGACCTGGGTGACCCCGAACGAGTTCTTCAGATCGACTTCGGCCTGGGCCTTGTTCGCGTAGGCATTGCCTCGGTTTGGGTTGCCGATGACGTTCCAGTTGAGAATCAGCGTATCGACACCGTTGAACTCGAGATTGCCTCGCTCGTGAACGATGTCGATGTGATCCACAGACATTGGGAGCGCGTTGCCGACTTCGCCGGGCACCGCGTTGTCATTGGCATAAGGGATGTTGCCGAAGGCGCCGCCCCAGGCGTCGAACTCCCAGTCTTGAATGCGCAGCTCGCCATCCTGAACCACGTACACGGGGCCGTTGTCCCGCATCCATGCGCTCTCGTTGTCAATCGAACGCCAGGTGATATTCGCGTGGTCCGGGTCGCCGCCCGCATCGGTAATGGCCGTGCGCGCCTGATTTCGGATGGCGTTCGAGTCGTAGAGAATGTGCAACTTCTCGTACTGGACGATCACATTCGAGATCTCGGCGTAGGCCGATTCGTACATCTTCTCGAAGGGGCCCGGCCACTGCAGCCAGACCGCTTCCTGGGGCTCGAACTCCGCCGGCAC
Source organism: uncultured Opitutales bacterium (assembly GCA_964194865.1). Classification (GTDB taxonomy): domain Bacteria; phylum Myxococcota_A; class UBA9160; order UBA9160; family SMWR01; genus CAXMOC01. The sequence continues at coordinate 27,902 of CAXMOC010000159.1, forward strand.
CCGGCGGATCGGCTGGGCGAGCGCCACAGCCGCCCAGCCGAGAACGACGAGGCCGGCCAGCACAGAAATACGAAGACAGCGCTCGCCCACGGCAACTCCTCTCGATCGCGAGTTATCGAGGGACCTTCCTACACTTTCGAAGCGTAGCTCAACGGCCTGAGACCCGTTTTTGCAGAATCTTCGCAGCTTCGATTTCTGCAGTTTTCGCGGAGGGGGCTTAGCTCCTGAATCCCACCAAAGCGCCATGATTGCCCTTGTTCTGATATTCTCGACGTCACTGTCGTTCCAGGCAGCCCGACTCTGAAACGCGGAGGTCTCCAATGACGCGAGAGATTGCATCGACGTGCGGCAGCCTGTCGCTGGCAGCGGTTCTGTTTTCGATGCTACCGAGCGCCGCGGCAGCCGACTCCGATGCGAGCTTCCGCGATTCCCTGTCCTTCACCCCGTTTCAGCTTTCGTTCATCTCGCCCGGCCAGATCTTCGCGAAGAAGACCGCTGTTCGCGGGTTGCGCATCAATCTCATCTTCGGAGAGCAGGAGGAAGTGTCGGGGCTCGACGTCGGTCTATTCAACATCGTCAACTCGGATTTTTCGGGCATCGAGTTCGGATTGGTCAACATCGCCCAAGGGGGCGGCGCCGGGCTGCAGCTGGGGCCCAGCAATCTGGTCAACGGTGATTTCGCCGGGGTGCAGGCTGGGATCCTCAACTCGGTGGACGGGATGAGCTCAGTTCAGGTCGGAGTGGTCAACACCTCGGGCACGCAAGCTGGATTGCAAGTGGGAGTGTTCAATCACGCCGAGAAGCTGGAGGGAATCCAGCTCGGCTTGATCAACGTCAACGAGGCCGGCCGGATCAAGTACTTTCCCCTCTTCAACTTCGGCTTCTGACGCGACGCGCCCGTGGGGCGCTACTCGATCTCCTCGACAGCCACCAGCGAGGCGTGCGCCCAGATGGAACCGAGTCATGCGGCCGAGGAACTCCTCGGCCTGTTCCCGGACACCACTCACCTCGCCGACGACGGCTCGCTCATGGTCGGCGGCTGCCGGCTCGCGGACGTCGCCGGCGAGTTTGCAACTCCGGTCTATGTGATCGACGAAGAATCCCTGCGCAGCCAGGCACAGCGCTACCAACACGGCCTCGAAACGCGACGGCCCGGCTCCCAGGTCGCTTTCGCATCGAAGGCCTTCCCGTGCCGAGCGGCCTATCGACTGATGGCCGATGAGGGGCTCCTCATCGACGTCGCGGGCGGTGGCGAGCTGTGCATGGCGTTGGATGCGGGGGTCGACCCAAACGCCATCGTCGTACACGGCAACGCCAAGACCGACGCGGAGCTGATCCTCGCGGTCGAGTCCGGCGTTGGGACAATCGTGATCGATGGATTCGAGGAAATCGAGCGGCTCGCAAAACTCGCGAGCTCCAGGCAGACGGTGCTGCTGCGGATCCAACCCGGTGTCGATCCCAAAACAGCGGCCGCCGTATCCACCGGACAGCGCGGCTCGAAGTTCGGCGTGCCGCTCGAGCGTGTCCCCGAGGCGATCGCCCGCATACGCGCCCATCCGTCGCTGCACCTCGAGGGGCTGCACCTGCACCTGGGCTCGCAGCTGCTCGAGATCGAGCCCTACCTCGAGGCCATCGAGGTCGTCGCTCGGCTCGGTCGCTTCGAGGTCTACGATCTCGGCGGAGGACTCGGTGTCCAATACACCCGCGACCAGCCGGCGCCGAGCGTCGAGCAGTACCTCGATCTAGTCACCGAATCCGCCAGCCGACATCTGCCCCGGGATGCCCGCATCGTGCTCGAGCCCGGCCGTTCGCTCGTGGCTCGTTCCGGAATCACGCTCTACCGCGTGATCACGGTCAAGTCCGGCGAGCCAACCTTCGTCGCGGTGGATGGAGGCATCGCCGACAATTTGGAAGCTTCTCTCTACGTGGGGCAACGTTTCGAGGCCACCCTGGTCGACCGCGTCGGCGGCGGAGAACCGGTAGAACTCGTGGGACGCCAGTGTGAATCCGGCGATCGTCTCGCCTCCCAGGTACCCCTACGCAATCCCGTGGCTGGCGATCTGGTGGCCATGCCGATGACCGGCGCCTACACCCACACCCTCGTCAACAACTACAACGGCGCTCTACGTCCGGCGATCGTGTTCTGCCGCAACGGAGTTGCACGCGCCGTGGTCCGGCGCGACACCTACGAGGACCTACTCGCTCGAGAGCTCCCCTGGCCCTAGAAGGACGATTCGCTCCGCTGCGATCAATCGGACGCGGCTGACACCCGCACCAGGTAGAAGAGCCGTCGACAAGCAGCCGGACTTCGTGCGAGCATCCAAGAACGCCGAAAGGGAGACGCGATGAAGATCTGCACGCCCACCGAGGCCGCGGCGCTGGTGCGCGCCGAAGACACACTCTCTGGCCCGATGGGCCCGGGGCAGACCCCCGCGTTTCTGGAGGCGCTCGGTGAGCGCGACGACTGGAAGGACCTGGCCGTCTTCACCGGCTTCCTGTGCGGCGCCTATCGCCTCTTCGAGCACCCCGGCGTACGAATCGTCTCGCCTTTCTTCGGGCCCGTGGAACGCGCCCTACGCGACCGGGGCCACCGCGTCGAGTTCGTTCCCGGCGATTTCCGGCGCATCACACTGTTCGCAGAGCGTATGGCACCGAGGGTCGTCGCCACGGCCGCGACTCCGCCCGATGCCGAGGGTTGGCTGAGCCTCTCACTTCACGCCGGCGCCAGCATGCCCGAAATTGCCCGCTCTGCGGCCGATCCAGACCGCTTGCTCGTGGTCGAAGCCAACGCGCAGCTGCCGCGGACTCTCGGGATTCCACCCGAACACCGCCACGCCATTCACGTCGATGACATCGACATCCTGATCGAGAACGACTGTGACCCGGCCACCCTGCCCGACGGGGAGCCGAACGAGGTCGAACGCGCCATCGCAGAGCATGTCCGAACCTTCGTCCCCGATGGCTCCACGCTCCAGACGGGCATCGGAGGCATACCCGGTGCCGTGGCGGGGCTGCTGGTGGACGGGCCCGGTGGCGACTACGGTGTCCACAGCGAGCTGTTCACCACCGGCCTGATGCGACTGCACAAAGCCGGCAAGGTGAGCAACGCCCACAAGGGGATCTTCGAGAACATCTCCGTCACCACGTTTGCGATGGGGACGAGCGAGCTCTACGAGTGGCTTCACGATCAAGAGGCCGTTCGCTTCCTGCCCGTGGAGTGGATCAACACGCCATCCATCATCGCCCGCAACCGCAACATGCGCTCGATCAACGGAGCCTTGATGCTCGATCTCAACGGCCAGGTCGTCGCAGATACGATCGATGGTTACCAGTACTCGGGCATCGGCGGCCACGAAGATTTCACGTCGGGGGCGAGTCTCGAGTCGGATGATCGTTCGCTGATCTGCCTCCCTTCCACAGTCGATGTCGCAGGGCGCACGCTGTCGCGCATCCGCTCGACCTTTGACGCGGGTACGGTGATCACCACACCGCGTCACCAGCTCGACATCGTCGTGACGGAGTTCGGCGCAGCCGAGGTTTCCCACACCACGGTGCGCGAACGCGCCAACGCGCTCGCCTCGATAGCCCATCCGGATTATCGAGACGAACTCTACGCGCGCGCCGAAGAGCTCGGGTAGGAGATCCGCATACGTTCAGCAGAGATCGCGCCGCGAACGCGGGTCGGGTCGCCTTCTTGGGCCGCCGAATGATTTGGTCGGTCGGGGGCTAGTGGCGCTGCCCCATGACGTCTCGCCCGTCCACGTAGCCGTCGAACTCGCCGAGGTAACGCGCCGTTGTGAAACGCCAGGGTGCGACGACCAGGTAGTCCACGCTCGCGATGCCCACGCCCGTAAAGAGCGTGAGCGGTGAGAGCCCCACACACAATGCAGTAGACGCGAAGGCCCCCACCATGGTGATCGGCCGAACCAGCGCAATGTCCAGCAGCTTCTGAGCGAACGGTGCTTCTGAAGCCTCAGAGGCCTGCGCCGCAACGGGAGCGGCGAGAAGCAGCAGTGCAACAACGGCAAGGGCAACACTCGATCGTTTCATTTTGGATCCTCCAATCAACATCAGCTGGCCTTATCGTTCCACGAATGTGGGGGGCAGGTCAAGCAGCTGGCGGCAGGTCTGGTTTTCAAGTGCCCGAGAAGTAACGTGGCTTTCGATCTGCGCGACCTCGGCGTGGGGGAGTTCCCAGACGGGGAGCGTCGCTGTGGCCAGGCTCGATCAGCCTGGGCTGCCGCTCGGATTCACGAAGGCCCGCTCGCTCCAATCGTACGAGCTCGGCTCACGCGTTCCGCTCAACGCGTCGGTGAATGCTTGGCCGCGCCGAGGCCCCGCGGATCGACCGCCGCCCTACGCCTCTGATACCCTCGAACTGTTGCCAGCGCGTCTGGAGGTGGTAACACCATGGACAACCCGACTGCGGTTCTCGCAGATCTCATCGCGAAGCAGCAACCGGGTTACCCCCTCGACGCCCAGTTCTATCGCGCCCCAGAAGTCTTCGAGCGGGACCTCGAGCGAATCTTCCTCCGCAGCTGGCTCTACGTCGGACACGTGAGTCAGGTACCCAGCGTTGGCGACTTCTTCTTGTTCGAGCTGGGCGAGGAATCCCTGATCATCGTGCGCGACACCAAGCAGGAGCTCCACGCCCTGATCAACGTGTGCCGCCACCGCGGCTCGCACGTCTGCAGCGAGCCCTCGGGAAACGTCCGAGCTCTCGTGTGTCCCTACCACGGTTGGGCGTACGATCTCGCCGGCAACCTCCGCTCGAAGCGCGCTATGCCCGAGAGCTTCGATCGCACGCAGTACGGTTTGAAGCGCGCTCGGTTGCAGATATTCCACGGGCTGATCTTCGTCAATTTCTGGTCGGACGCGCCCGACCTCGAAGAGGCGGTCGCTCCGCTCCAGGCGTGCTTCGCTCCCTACCGGCTGGTCGATGCCGTCGTCGCTCATCGAGAGCGCTACTCGATCGACGCCAATTGGAAGCTCGCGGTCGAGAATTTCATGGAGTGTTACCACTGCGCGCCCGCTCATCCCGAGTACTCGAGGGGCCACAGCAAGAAAGCGCCGCCCTCGGAGTCCGAAGAAGAACGCCAGATCATGCTGAAGCGCGCCGCCGAGCTCGGGCTGGCCACTGAGAGCGTCTTCGTCACGGGCGGTGCCGCTGGACCCGACGACGTCGAGATCTTCTACGAGCGACAAGTGCTGCTCAACGGCCACGTGACCGGTAGCCCGGACGGACGACCCGTCGCCCCGCTGCTGGGAGATCTCGAGGGTTACGACGGTGCAGGAGCCGACATTCAGATCGGCCCGGTCAGCTTTGGCCTGCTCTACGCGGACCACGCCGTTCTCTATCGATTCACGCCACGAGCGCCGCAGAAGACCGACATGGAAGTGGTCTGGCTCGTCAATTCCAATGCTCGGGAGGGGGTCGATTACGACCTCGAAAAGCTGACGTGGCTGTGGCGTGTGACCAGTGACGCCGACCAGCGCATCATCTTGAACAACCAGAAGGGTGTGAACTCCCGCTTCTACGAGCCCGGCCCCTACTCCAAGATGGAGGGCTACGCCGACGGCTTCGCTCAGCTATATCTGAGCTGGATCAAGTAGAGCTCGCACCCGGTTGAGTTGACCAAGGCGCCATTCACAAATCGGCGAGGAAATCGACTTGGCGCAAGACAACCCGCAGCGCTCCGATGTCCTGATCATCGGGGGCGGCGTGATCGGTGTCTGCACCGCTCACTCGCTGGCTGAGCGGGGCGTCAGCGCGACGCTGCTCGAACGCGCTGAGATCTGCTCGGGCGCATCCTACGGAAACGCTGGCTGGATCTGCTCGAGCCTGACCGCGCCGATCGCCGGACCGGGGACGATTCGACACGCCCTACCCTGGCTGCTCGACCCGGAGAGCCCCCTCTATATCCGTCCTCGGCCCAGCCTGGCGCTGATGCGCTGGCTCTGGCGGTTCCAGAGAGCCTGCAACCAGGCTGCGATGCGCAGGAGCTTCCAGCTGCGCCGGGCATTGGCCCTGGCAAGCCTAGAACGCCACGCCGCACTGGCGAAGCTCGAAGGTGTCAAAGGCGCAGCCAAGCAGCGCGGCTTGCTGGTTGCCTACCGGACGGGCGAAGCCCTGCGCGACGCCGAGAGCGAGCTCGCCCTGCTGGAAGCCGAAGGCGGAAGCGTGCGGCGGCTCGACGCGGAAGCAATCAGCCTGCGCGTGCCGGCGCTCCGCAGCGACCTGGCGGGCGGCCTCGAGCTTCCGATCGATGCACACCTGACACCGGACCTGTTCGTCACGAGTCTCGCTGCGGAAGCCGCGCGGCGCGGGGCGGTGATCCGGACCCATACGGAGGTTCTCGGAATCGAGTGGTCGCGAGGCCGACGGGTGCGCGTCGACACCACCCGTGGAGTCTTCCACGCGGATGAAGTCGTGGTGGCTGCCGGCGCCTGGACGCCGCAGCTCACGCGCGATCTCGGTCTCCGTATTCCGATCGAAGCCGCCAAGGGCTACAGCCTCACCGTCGAGCGACCCGAGAACTATCCCGAGTTACCCGTGATGCTCGAGGAAGCCAAAGTCGGAGTCACGCCGATGGGTTCGCGGCTGCGCTTCGCGGGAACCCTCGAGCTAGCGGGGCTCGATCTGCGCGTGAGTCGCCGACGCGTCGACGCGATCGCCCGAGCCGTGCGGACTTATCTTCCGAATCTGCCTTCGACACCGACGCTCGAGATCTGGCGCGGGCTGCGCCCGCTGTCGCCCGACGACCTTCCGATGCTAGGGCGACCCCGGGGCACCTCGGGCCTGATCGTCGCGAGCGGTCACGGCATGCACGGGATCGCCCTCGGTCCGATTACCGGCGAGCTGATCGCGCAGCTCGCCACCGGAGAGCAACCCTCCTTCGATCTCGCTCCGTTTGCGCCCGATCGGTTCTGAATTCGAAAAAGGCGCGCCATGCCGGCACCGAAGCTCCTTCCCGATCTGCTTCAACGAACCCGAGAGGTCAGCGGGGAAGAGGTGGTGTATCGATTCGCGAACGGCCTGACGATCAAGACCGAAATTTTCAACAAGCCGGACCGGCTGCGAATTCTGCCGTTGGGAAGTCCTCAGGGAGCCCTGATGAACCACGTTCTGAACTTCCCCCACACGGTGCAGGGAAAGCGTGTATTCGAGCCGTTTGCTGGCTCGGGGGCGATCGGGTTCGCGGCTTTGAGTGCCGGTGCCGCCCACGTGGACTTTTTGGACATCAATCCCAGGGCGTCGGACTTCCACAGAGAGAACGCCGCGCTGAGTCAACTCGGCGACGATCTTTTCAGCTCGATCCAGGGAGACATCGCAGAATTCGTTCCGAATCAAAAGTACGAGCTGGTCCTCGCCAACCCGCCGTTCGTTCCCACTCCGGATGGGATCGAGGGCACGATCACATCCAACGGGGGCACGGATGGAAGCCGATTCGTGGGAATCCTCCTCGAACGGCTGGAAGAGTTTCTCGAATCGAGCGGGCGGGCACTGATCTACGTCTTTCAGCTCGCCAGGGACGGCCAGCCTCTGGTTCTCGAGCTGCTTGCCAGGACGCTGACGCATCGCTCCGTCGAGATCACACCCGCGCAAGATCGACCCATTCCGTTCGACGTCTACTGCCAAGCGTACTCCCAGCTGTTCCCGAGTGCCGAGCCAGAAATCGACCGATGGCGCTCCGACCTGGTTCGGAGGCACGGCCACGGTCTGACTCTCTGCCACTACGTGCTCGACGTCGGGCCTCGCTCGGATGAAACCGCCAACTCGGTGATCCGCGAGAATTTCCCGGAGAAGTTTGGAGCTGACTTCTTCGTGTCGGTGGATGAGAGGCAATTCGCACTCGGAAGAGTCTTCGAGAACGTCGTCTCCATTCGATCATGATCGGCAGTAGGTCAAACGACCGGGAATCGAGCTTGCCGTACTACGACGAGTTGCAGCGGGTTGGCGTGCGGCTCGCCCCCCGAGGCAAAGCGCGAGCGGGTCGGCGTGAGGCCCGTTCAGAGGCTGGTCGACCGCACGGGCTCGGCGGAAAGGTGGCGGCCAGCTGGAGCTGAGCCCCACCGCACCACTCGCTAGCCGGGGTGCACGTCGGCCTCGAGCGCCTGCCGATCGGCGGGCCCGGGGAGACCCCACCCGTTCTTGTAGCCGAAGACTTCGCTGGCCGTGCGGCCGTGGAATCGAGGGGTCAGGATTTCGAGCCGCTCCAGCGGAACCAGCGCGGGGTGAGCCACCCCGCATGCGTGGGCCAGGCGCTGCAGCTCCATCCGAAGATTGACCAGATAGTTGGCAAGGCGCGCACCCTTGTGGGTCGGGTCGAGCCCTCCCATCAGCCATCGGTTCTGGGTCGCGACCCCAGTCGGGCAGTGGCCCGTGTGACAGCGCTGGGCCTGGATACAGCCGATCGCCAGCATCGCCTCCCGGCCCACGTGGATCCAATCGCAGCCGAGCCCGGTAGCGAGCAGGGCCTGGGCGGGGAATCCAAGCTTGCCCGAGCCGCCGAAGACGATGTCGTCCACGAGCGCTCGCTCGGCGAAAATCCGATACACGCGGCTGAATCCGAGCTTGAACGGCAATGCAACGTGATCTGTGAAAACGAGCGGTCCGGCTCCGGTTCCGCCCTCGCCCCCGTCGATGTTGATGAAGTCGACGCCGCGGGTGCCGGCGACCATGCAATCAGCGAGCTCCTGCCAGAACTTCATCTCCCCCACCGCACTCTTCAGGCCGACAGGCAGGCCCGTCGCTGCAGCGATCTCCTCCGCGAAGTCGAGCAAGCTGTCGGCGTCGCGAAAGTTCGGGTTGCGGGCGGGGCTGCGGCAGTCCCGACCCACGGGAATCCCCCGCGCCTCCGCGATCTCGTCGGTCACCTTGGCACCGGGAAGAAACCCGCCGATCCCGGGCTTCGCTCCCTGACTCAACTTGATCTCGATGGCGCGAATCGGATGCGTCTCGACCAGGTCCACCAGGCGGCTGAGTTCGAAGTTTCCAGCGGCGTCGCGACACCCGAAGCAGGCCGTGGCCAGCTGAAAAACGAGATCTGCGCCGTGCTGGTGGTAGCGTGAGACACCCCCCTCGCCGGTGTTCTGGAGGCAGCCGGCAAGCTGGGCGCCGCGATTCAATGCCTCGACGGCACGCGCGCTCAGCGAGCCGAAGCTCATGCCCGAGACGTTCACGAGCGATGGGGGACGGAAGGCGTGACGGCGACGACGCGCGGCGCCGATGACCTTCGCGCACGGCAACGGGCTGTGCTTCTCGGCGCTCGCCTCGAACAGCGGCGGCAGCGTTGCATGCTGGATGATCAGGGTCTGGGAATCGAACTCCAGATCGGTGTCCGTCCCATAGCCGAAGTACGGGTTCTGCTGTTTGGACGTCGCGTAGACCCAACGGCGCTGGTCGCGAGAGAAGGGGCGCTCCTCGTTGTTGCTGGTGACGACGTATTGGCGCAGCTCAGGACCCACCAGCTCGAGCAGGTAGCGAAAGTGGCCGATGACCGGGAAGTTCCGAAGGATGGCGTGTCGGCGTTGCAGCAGGTCATAGACGACCACGGCCGAGACTGTGAGCAGCACGCCCGACGCGACCCAGAGCCAACCACTCATGGTTCGAGTGTAGTCGGGGGCAAGTGGCTCAGCGAGGGGCCTGCACTGTCGCTAGGCGCGCGGATCGACTCGAAACAACCAGATGCCCTCGAGCCGCTCGGCGGATTCGGAATCGCCGGAATCGGGCAGCTGAGGATACTTCTCGCGCGCGGAGTCGAGCAGCGCTTGCACGTCGCCTGGTTGATCGACACGCGTCGCGGTGGCCAGGTAGATGCGGTCGCCAATCTTGAGACGCACCCGCGGGTCCTCCGTCGCGTAGGCGGTCCAGGTCTTCTCGGCGCCGTCTTGAGCCGGGATGTAGAAGACGCCCTCGTGCCGGAAGCAGACGGTCGTGACCGAGTGTGGGTCTTCGGGGCGCACTTCGACTGCGATCAGATCGTGCTCATCGGTGAACGCCCAGTCGCTCACCGGGCCGGGCACCACCTCGCCCGAGAGTCTCTTGCCGGAAATCGGACCGATCGGATCGCCGCGGAAGGGGTAGGCGATGGCGACCAAGATGATCGCGGCGCCCAGAACCGCGCCGATGACCTTCAGGATGCGCACGGCGGGAGTCTAACAGCGTCACTCGTTCCGATGCGACCGCGGCGTCGCCCGTTGGTCTTCGAGGGCGCATCCCCTTCAACCGACTGTTCGACGAATTCCTCGCCCAGCAACCGTGCGCCCGCTGCTCCCGCTAGGCGCGGATCTCGTGGGCCGGGCCCGCGCCCTTCGGCACGCGAATCTCTTCGACCAGGCGCTGGATGGACTCGGGGGGTGGATCCGTCAGTTTTGCAACGACAGTCGAAACCCCGAAGTTCAGGGCCATGCCGATGGCTCCGATACCCTCCGGCGATACGCCGAAGAGCCAGCGGTCGGGTACGTTGGCCGCCGGATCCACGAATTTGAAGTACACGATGTAGGCCGCCGTAAAGACGATCCCACTCACCATCCCCGCGATGGCACCCTCGCGATTCATGCGCTTCCAGAAGATCCCGAGGATCAGGATCGGAAAGAACGACGAGGCCGCCAGGCCGAACGCGAAGGCCACCACTTCCGCGACGAAGCCCGGAGGGTCGATGCCCAGATAGCCGGCCACGAGCACGGCCAGAGCGGCGCTCACGCGGGCGGCTACCAGCTCGCCGCGCTCGGTGATCTCCGGCCAGATCGCCCGCTTGAGCAGGTCGTGGCTCACCGCCGACGAAACCACGAGCAAGAGTCCGGCGGCAGTTGAAAGTGCTGCCGCGAGGCCGCCCGCCGCGACGAGCCCAACCACCCAGGCCGGAAGCCCCGCAATCTCCGGGTTGGCGAGAACCATGATGTCGCGATCGATTCGAAGCTCGTTGCGCTGTGACGAATTCGGCCCGACGTATTGGATGCGGCCGTCGCCGTTCAAGTCTTCGTAGGAGATCAGTCCGGTTCTTTCCCAGGTCTCGAACCACTCCGGTAGGTCGGCGTAAGGCCGCTCGCTCACGGTATTCAGCAGGTTCGTCCGGGCAAAGACGGCGACCGCAGGCGCGGTCGTGTACAGGATTGCGATGAACAACAGCGCCCAGCCGACAGAGGATCGAGCATCTCGCACGCGGGGCACCGTGAAGAAACGGATGATGACATGCGGCAGGCCCGCCGTGCCCGCCATGAGTGCGGCGGTGATCGCAAACATGTCGAACATTCCCTTGCTGCCGTTCGTGTAGGGGGCGAAACCGAGCTCTGCGTGAAGCCCGTCCAGCCGATCGAGCAGGTATTCGCCCGTCTGGGGGTCGGCGGCCCCGAAGCCAGTCTGGGGGAGAGCGCTCCCTGCGACGAGCAGCGAGATGAAGATCGCCGGGACGAGGTAGGCGAAAATCAGTACGCAGTACTGCGCAACCTGCGTGTAGGTGATGCCCTTCATCCCACCCAGAACGGCGTAGAAGAACACGAGCCCCATCCCGATCACGACGCCGATGGTGATATCCACCTCCAGGAACCTGCTAAAGACGATTCCCACCCCGCGCATCTGCCCGGCCACATAGGTAAACGACACGAAAATCGCGCACACCACCGCCACGATCCGAGCCAGTTGAGAGTAATAACGGTCTCCGACGAAGTCGGGCACCGTGTACTTGCCGAACTTCCGCAGGTACGGCGCCAGCAGAAGGGCCAGCAACACATACCCTCCGGTCCAGCCCATGAGGTAGACCGACCCGTCATAACCCATAAACGAGATCATGCCGGCCATCGAGATGAAGGAGGCAGCCGACATCCAGTCCGCCGCCGTGGCCAAACCGTTCGCGACCGGGGATACGCCCGCCCCGGCCACGTAGAAATCCTTCGTGGAAGACGCGCGAGACCAGATGGCGACGCCGATGTAGAGCGCGAAGCTCAGTCCGACGATGACGAAGGTCCAGGCCGTTACGTTCACCGTCTAATCCTCGGCCACGCCGAACTGGGCATCGAGTCGGTTCATGCGCCACACGTACACGAAAATCAGAGCGACGAAGACGTAGATCGAGCCCTGCTGCGCGAACCAGAACCCGAGCGGAAAGCCGGTGCCGGGAATTCGGACCCGATTCAGTACGTCGACGAGCAGAATTCCGCAGCCGTACGAGACGACGAACCAGACGACCAGCAGGCTCATGAGAAGTCGCAGGTTGGCCCGCCAGTAGGCGGCGTTGTCGCGGGACTTGGCCATCGTTGCGGGTTCTCCGATCCGGTTATCGACCATCGCTGACAGATCGCTCTGGCCCCGCGCCCGTTGAAGGCCGAGGGCGGTTGGGAAGTGAGCCGATTCTCCCCTTAGCTCGACCCGCCGCGACTGCTCGTGCGCCACCAGGACTCGAGAATGACGCTCATCGAGCTCATGAATTCGACGAAGCGCCGCTCGTCGTGGTCGTCGAAGGGCTGGCCGTCGAGACGATTCAGCATCTGGGCCACGCCGAACACCTCCTTGTGCTGGTCCAGCAGGGGGACGCTGAGGATGCTGTGGGTGCGGTAGCCGGACCGCTGGTCTGCGGACTGATCGAAGCGCGCGTCCGCGTAGGCGTCGGGCACGAGCACGCTCTGCCCGCTGGAGGCGACCGCGCCCACGATGCCGCGGTCGCGCGGGATCCGGATTTCAAAGGACTCACCCTCGGCGTCGCGCGCCACCTTGGACCAGAGCTCGCCCCTCTCCTCGTCCAGCAGGAAGAGGCTGGCGCGGTCGGCACCCAGGAGCTCGCCGATCTTGCGGGTGAAGGCGTCGAGCACCTGGTCGAGCATGCTCTCGAACGCCTCGTTACCCGCCATCTCGGCGGCCTGCAGCCACTTCTGGGCCTCGCTCGTTACCTGGCCGAGGAGCTCCATGAACTCGACCTCGGGCATCCCGATGACGCGGCGGGCGAGCTCGCCTTTGCGGTTCTGCTGGATGAGCAGGTTCATCATCTGCTGGGTGTTGGCGAGTACCGCGTCGCTGAAGGAGCTGAGCTTGCCGTCTTCCAGGTGAATGATGCGGTCGGCGATGTCGAGGATGCGGTTGTCGTGAGTGACGAGCACCACCGTTACCGCTTGCTCCTTGGCCAGCCGCTGCATCAGTTCGACCACATCGCGGCCGGACTTCTTGTCGAGAGACGCCGTAGGCTCGTCCGCCAGGATCAGGCGGGGCTCGCGGACCAGGGCGCGCGCAATGGCCACCCGCTGTTTTTGCCCCCCCGACAGACGCCCCGGCGGCTGATCCACGTAATCGCCGAGGCCGACGGACTCGAGCATCGCGACCGCTTTCTCGCGCATCTCTCGCCGCGACAGCTCGGACCGAAGCTGGAGGGCCATCTGCACGTTCTGCGTCGTAGTCAGACAATCGAGCAGGTTGTGCAGCTGGAAGATGTAGCCGATCTCGCGGCGGACGTGGGTCAGGGTGCGCGAGCTGGCGCCCCGGAGTTCTTGGCCGAGCACCTTCACGCCACCGTCCTGGGCCGATCGCAGCGCGCCGATGAGAGTCAGCAGCGTCGTCTTGCCAGAGCCCGAGGGGCCGGTGAGGATCACGATCTCGCCCGCCCGAATCTCGACCGAGACATCGCTGAGCACCTGCTTGCGAGTCTCCCCATCTCCGAAGGCGTAATTGACCTTCTCGATGCGGACGGGAATCTCCTCCGCGGGCGCCTTCTCCGGCGTCGCAGCCGCATTCGAAGCCGCCATCAGAAGATGTCCGCCGGGTCGAGGCTGCGGACCTTGCGCAGCGCGATGGCACCCGAGATCAAGCACATGGCCAGGGTCAGAACGAACACGAATACACCGCGCTCCACGGTCATCGCCAACGGGAGCCGAGTGGCTGTGCCAGCGGCGTCATACAGCAGCAGGCAGAGCGCGAATCCGGGCACGAAGCCAAGCACGGCCATGTAGGTCGCTTCCTGAAACACGAGGCCGAACAGGTAGCGGTTCGAGTAGCCCATGGCCTTGAGGGTTGCGTATTCCTGGAGGTGGTCGGAGACGTCGGCGAACAGGATCTGGTAGACGATGATGCAACCCACCATCAACCCGATCACGACGCCGAAGCTGAACACGTAGCCGATCGGCGTGTTCTTGTTCCAATAGTCCACTTCGCGCTGCACGAATCCGGCGCGAGTGACCACCTCGACGTCTCCAGGGAGCATCGCCTCGATGCGGTCGCGCACAGCCTCGGCGTCCGCTCCTGGCGTCAGGCTCACCAGCCCGAGGTCGATCAGACCTGGCGGGCGGTTGGGGAAGTAGCGCAGAAAGTTGAGATCGCTCGTGATGATGCTGGCGTCGATGCCGAATGACGTGCCCAGATCGTACAGGCCCACCACTTCGATCTGTCGGTTACCGATTTCGGTGACAACGCTCCCGCGGCCCTTGGCCACCGCAGCCTCGAAAAGTTCGGCCACCGGGCCGAATTCGGGTCTCGAAAGACGGTCGTAGAGCGCCACGTCCGGCACGCGAAGGTGCGCGAGCTGGCTCGCTACCTCTGGCAGGGAAAAGACCGGCTTGGTTGGGTCGAAGCCCACGACGTAGAGCGCCCGCCCCTCGCTGGGGCGCGTGGGGTTCTTCCAGACGAGCTGCCCCAGGTACACCGGATAGACGTCCTCAACCTCTTTCAGCCCGAGTACCTGGAAGAGCCGCCGGCGAGTGAACGTGCGGGGCTGCACGATGAAATCGGTCCGCGGGCTGATCAGGGCGATGTCGTAGTTGAACGACTCGTGGAAGCGCACCGCGCTGCTGAAGAGCGCCTCCTGAAACCCCAGCTGCATGAAGATCAGGATCACCGCGAACCCGACACCAGCCAGGGCGATCGCAAGGCGCAACTTGTCCTGCATCAGCTGGAGCCAGGCGAGCGGAATGGCGAGGACCATAAGCGTCGATGGTTCTGGCGCGATCAGGGCGCGATCTCGACATTGACCTGCAAATTTGTGAGACCGGACACCGCCGTACTGTCGTCGAGCCGAATCCTCACCTCGACCACCCTGGCGTCGGTGCGCGCGGCCGGGTCCGTCGAGAGCACGTCCAACTTTCCCACCTTGAGGCCCACACGTTCCACCACGCCGGTAAGCGGACCGTCGAAGGCGGGGCTCGAAATGGTCGCCTTCTGGTCGAGTTTCACGCGGCCAATGTCGGTCTCGTAGACCTCGGCCACCGCGTACATCTCGTCGGTCCGGCCGATTTCGACGATCCCCTGCGGGCCCACGCGCTCGCCCGTGTGGGCGTGGATCAGCAGCACCTGGCCTGTGATCGGGGACCGCACCTCGGAAAGATTCAGCTGGGCCCGCGCGCGCTTCAGCTGGGCCTGCGCGACGCGCACGCCCAGCTCGGCGACGTCGTAGTCGGTGTCTCTGCCGATACCGGTCTTCTTCAGGCGTTCGGCCCGCACGAACTCGCGCTCGGCGTTTTCGAGCTCCGCGCTGATCCGTGCCACATCGGCCGCGTGCAGAGCGAGGACGTCGAGGACAGCGATCACGTCGCCCTTCTCGATGCGGTCGCCCTCCTTGACGTCGAGCCGGGCGATCACAGCGGATTGTCCCGATGGGCCCGACACTTCGACGATGCCATCTCGGGGCTCCAGGCGTCCAATCGCCGCAATGGCATCGTCGGCGGCCGTTCGCGCGAGGGGCGGTGTCAGCAGCCAGAGAGCGACGGCAGCGGCCGGCATCCAGTGCGAGATGTGGTGGAGCGAGCAGGGCATCCGGAGAAAGCGCGAATGGGTCTCACCGCTCGGGGCCAGTGCCATCCGAACACGCACCTCGCTGGCTCGAAACCGATCTCCCGCAGCCCGCGCCCAGCGCGTGGGGCGATCGACCGGCTCCACGGACCGGGCGAATCGCGCACGCCCGATCGCTGGACGGGCGTCAATCTATCACAACGATTCGCGCCCGTGGGAAAAACAGAATAGGCGCCCCGCGGCAGGACCCTATCTTGCCGAGCGGCCGCTCGGAGCCCGCTCAATCTCCCTGAGGCCGCCGCCAGACACTCGCGAGCCACGGCTGCTGTTCCCGGGGCCGCCCATCGGGCCGGTAGTAGTGGCGGACCTCGACGAAACCTGCGCCGAGCACGAGCGCGCGCCAGCGCTCGAAGTCGTAGTACGCGCAATAGCGACGACCTCGCCAGCCTTCTTCGTTCTGGCCGCGCGGATTGGAGGCGAACAGCACCCCGCCCGGCCGGAGGCAGTCGCGCAGCTCAGCGAGCACGCGCGGCAATTCCTGACTGGGCACGTGGAACAGCGACGCGTTGGCGAACACACCGTCGAACTCGGCCGCGGGGAGTTCGAGCGCAAGGAAGTCCTGATGCCAGACTTCGACGCCTGCCAACCCGCGTGCCAACCGGACGAAGGCCTCGGCGCCATCCAAGCCGATCGGCGCATGGCCGCGCTCACCCAGCGCGAGCAGGTCTCGTCCTGGACCGCAGCCGAAATCGAGGATGCGGAGCGGGGCATCGCCGTGGATGGCGTCGAGCAACGCGTCGATGTTCTGCGAGACGTCGTGGTCGCGGGTCCCGGTCCAGAATGCGTCCGCGTCGCGCTCATAGAAGGCGAGTGTGGTCTGAGTGATCTGCGCGAGCTCGGATTGATCGAGTGCTTTCAATGCCTGGCTCCCATCCCGCCCAATGGCCGCTTCTCCTGGCTGGCATGAAAGAGTAGATCGAAACGGTTTTGGCAGTCGTGCCCCGGCTGAAAAAGGCAAGCGATCCGTCTTGGACGGTATGCTCCCGAGGCAGTCGTCAGGCGAGCTATCGTGACGGCATCCCCCATTCCTCGGAGGCCAACCCATGAGCCACCGGACTTCGCTTCCCGTCTGTGACGCGGACAGCCACCTGATGGAGCCGCCCCACTGGCTCGAGGGCTATGCGGATCCGGCCATCCGGGAACGGCTCAAGCCCGTCGGGCTCGTGGACCGCGACGTGATGTCGAAGGTCATTACCGCGGCCCAGAGGCGGCTGGCGGGCGCAGAGCCCGAGACCGCGGCGCTGCTGAAATCCGATCCCAGCCACAGCATGCAGAAGGGATGGTTGGGGCTCGGCGCCATGGAGGGATCCGAGCGCGGAGAGCTACTCGATCTGATGGGCGTCTCCTACCAACTGGTGTTCCCCACCCTGGCACCAACCCAGTTCGCACGCACGCGCGACCCGGACCTTCTCTACGGCGGGTCGACGGCACTCAACCGGGGGATGGTCGACTTCTGCTCGTCTGACGACCGCCTGCTCCCTGTTGGCTACCTGCCGCTCATCAGCCCGAAGCGCGCGCTGGTTACCGCCAAAGAGGCGGTAGCCCTCGGCGTCCGCGCCCTCTGGGTCCCGTCGGACGCACCCGGCGACATCTCCCCCGCGCACACCGACTTCGATCCGATCTGGAACGTGATGCAGGAGGCGCGGGTTCCGATCGTCCTACACGTGGGCGGGGGGGCGCTGTTACCCAAGCAATATCACCGCAACGGGCGACCGCTCCCGAAGGACTGGTCGGGCGGAGGCGAGACCCTGCGCATGAAGGACTTTCCCGTCCTCCACCAGTCTCCAGAACGCTTTCTCTCCTGCATGGTGCTCGACGGCGTCTTCGAGCGCTTCCCCGAGCTCCGCTGCGGAGCGATCGAACTCGGGGCCGCCTGGGTCCCCGCCCTGTTGCAGCACGTGGACGCGGCGGCCGCCCACTTCGGCAGGTTCGAGCCCAACTTGAAAGCGCTGTCTCTCAAGCCGTCCGATTACCTGCGCCGTCAGGTGCGCTTCACGCCCCTGGTCTTCGAGGACGTGGAGTGGCTGATCGACTCCGCCGGACCCGAGCTCTTCCTCTTTTCGACCGACTATCCGCATCCCGAAGGCGGTCGTGATCCCTTCGGCAAGTTCGAGGCCAGCCTCGGCAAGACCGGGGTCGAGGAGCGCAAGCTGTTCTACGCCGAGAACTTCCTGCACCTGATGCAGATCGAGGCAGCTTGAGGACGCATGCGAGCGAACAGCCCGTTCGCGCCCCGTGCCGCTCCTAGGGAGTGGAGCGGCTGACCGGCTGCTCGAGCGTCCCGAACAACCAGTCGTACAGCATCGTCAGCGTCGCAAAGTTGCCCTGATTCATGTCCACGTGATGCGCGGCATGGATCGAGGTGATGTAGTCCAGCGTCTTGAAGGGAAAGTAGGGCAGGTTCACGTAGGTGTGGTTGAGCTGGTTCAACTGGGTAAAAGTCAGCGTCGCGACCGCCATCCCGAATGCATTCAGGGGCCCTCCGGTGACAGCCGCGATGAGAGGAATCGAGCCCAGGAAGAGGACGAGCCCAATGAAAGTCTCGAGGGGATGTACGTAGAGCGCATCGATGTAGGTCGGTGTGCGGGCCTGGTGATGCAGCGCGTGTACCTTGCGCAGGAGTCTGCCATGGAACACGAAGCGGTGGGTCAGGTAGTAGAAGAGGTCGAACACCAGCAGCACACCGACGATGTCGGCCCCCTGTCGCCAGAGCGGACGCGGCTCCAGATTCACGCACAGCGGCAAGATCGTGACGTAGAAGACGAGGTTCGTGATCAGGCCGACCCTGTTGGTTTCCTTGACGACCGCGCGGAAGCGATCCCGAGATAGCTTGGCTCGATCGGCTTCTCGGTTCAGCGCTCGCATGCGCTGCAGGGCCGGAACCTGGAAGGCCAGAAAACGGCCGACCGCACTCAGCAGAGCGAGGGTGCCGACGAAGACCAACGCTGCCTTCCAGTCGTAGCTCATGTCCCGCTTCTCCTCGCGGGAGGCTACCGCAGCACGGCCATGCCCGGTCCACCGCACGGAGATCAGCGGCAACAGACACCGCGCGGTTCCCGCTCGCAGAAGACTCCAACGGACCACAGGCATCGTGCGCAAACTCGGAATTTCCCTATTCTGCCGGCCACCTACCAGGGAGATCCCGTGACGCGACGCCCGATCCTTCTCGCAGTCCTCATGTTGGTCTCGGTGGCCTGTGTCCAGAAGGACCTTCCCCCCGTCCAGGTGGATACATCCGGAGCGCCAGCCGTAAACTACCTGGACGATGTGGCCCCGATCCTCGATCGGCGCTGCGTCGTGTGCCACGCCTGCTACAACGCACCCTGCCAGTTGAAGCTGAGCTCCTTCGAGGGTCTGGATCGCGGCGGGAGCAAGCAAGCCGTGTATTCGAGCTCGCGTCTCACGAACCAAGACCCCACCCGCCTCTTCTTCGACGCGCAGACCACCCAGGGTTGGCGCGAAAAGGGCTTCCACAGCATCACCGAGAACGAAGCCGAGGACAGCTACAACGCCTCGCTGATGCTCCACCTGCTCGATGCGAAGCGCAATCGACCTGTGAGCCCCGGCGAATATCACCCAGAGGCTGAGGACCAGACGTGCCCGGCCGACACCCGCGAGATGGGCGGGTTTCTCGAACAGCATCCCGACCGCGGGATGCCCTTCGGACTTCCGCCACTCTCAGCAACCGAATACGCGACCCTGGCGGTATGGCTCCAGCAAGGCGCAATGGGACCGAACGAGCAGGAACAAAGCGCCCTCGAGAAACCTAGTCCCGCAGCGAAGATCGAGATCGCGAAGTGGGAGTCGTTCCTGAACCAGAGCGACGCCAAGCACGCGATGACGGCGCGCTATGTCTACGAGCACTTCTTCCTCGCGCACCTGCACTTTGGCAATCCGGGCTCCTATGAGTTCTACCGCCTGGTCCGCTCGACGACGCCACCGGGAGAGCCCGTCTCCGTTATCGCAACCGTTCGCCCGTACGATCACGCTGGAACCGCATCCGTCTACTACCGCTTCCAGAAGATCCACTCGACGATCGTGTACAAGACCCACATGGTGGTCGAGGTTCGTGAGGAGACGCTCGCTCGCATCAAGGAGACCTTCATCGAACCCCCCTGGCTCGAGGAACCTCATTGGGTCGAGCCGGACGAAGAGACGGGAGCCAACCCTTTCCTCATCTACGCGCAGATCCCTCCCGAGGCTCGCTATCGCTTTCTGCTCGACCACGCGGAGTACATGTTGCGAACCTTCATTCGGGGCCCGGTGTGCAAGGGGCAGGTCGCGCTGAACGTGATCCACGACCACTTCTGGGTGATGTTCCTCGACCCCACCGCGGATCAGACCGTGCAGAACCCGGACTTCCTCGTCACTCAGGCGCCGAACCTTCGCCTGCCGACCGAGCAGGGAAGCGACGAGAGCGTTCTTCTCGCGTTCAGCAACCGCTATCGGGATCGCTACAAGCGCTTCTACCGGGCCAAGTCCGACCTCTACGACGAGAAGAACCCCGACGGTCTCGGAATCGACGCGATCTGGCGGGGTGAAAGGGCCGCCGATGCGCCGCTCCTGACGATCTATCGACACTTCGACAGCGCTTCGGTCCACAAGGGCGCGCTGGGGGACCTTCCCCGAACACTCTGGGTGATCGACTACTCGCAGTTCGAGCGGATCTACTACGCCCTCGTCGCGGGCTTCGATGTCTTCGGCAACCTGAGTCACCAGGCCAACGTCCGGCGATACATGGATTACCTCCGGATCGAGGGAGAGCTGAACTTCATCGACTTTCTTCCGGGAGACGTGCGTTTGCAGACGCTGCAGTCGTGGTATCTCGGCGATCGAGCGGTCAAGAACGTCGACCATGAGGAGTTGCGCTCTAACCGGCCGACGAAAATCCCCTACCAGACCGACGACCCGAAGCGCGAGCTCGTCGAGATGGTGGTCCAGGACCACATCCTCGAGTCCACGGGTATCGCGATGGACTCGATCAACTACAGCAGCCCGGGGCGTGAGGTTCCAATGCCCACATCCTTCGAGACCCACGAGGACATCCTCAACGGGCTTCGCGCCCTCACAGCGCCGGGAACCGGGTTCATCGAGCATGTCAACGGCACAGACGTGAACCTCCTGTACTTGCGCGTTCGCAACTACCAGGGCTCGGATCACTTCTTCACGATCGTCATCAATCGCTGGCACGACAACGTCAACTCCATGTTCGGAGAGAGCAGCCGCCTCGATCCAACGAAGGACACCATCGACTTCCTAAAGGGAAGCATCGGCTCCTACCCGAATTACTTCCTCGAGGTCGACGCCCAGGACCTTCCCGACTTCTTCGACATGCTCGAGAACTTCGACGGGTCCGACGAGTACCTCGCGAAGATCAGGAAATACGGAGTCAACCGGGCGGACGCGCGGTTCTGGGCCAGCTACGACTGGTTCCAGGCCCGCACCAACGAACTCGACCCCCTGAGAACGGGGCGCTACGACCTGAATCGTTACTACCCGGAGGCTCGTCAGCCCTGAGTAAGGCGGCAATTGCGGTCGAGTTCTTTTGAGGGGCCTAGCGATGCTCCGAAAGGTCGCCCTAATCTTCGGAGCCTGCTGTGCGATCGTCGCTCTCGCCTTCGTGGTGGTGGTCTCGATCGGGGTTCGCGTCGATCTTGGCAGCCTGCGTGCTCCCTTCCAGACGCTCGCCTCGACGGCCCTCGGACGAAACGTCACGTTGGATGGGCCCATGGTGCTCATCCCGACCTGGTCACCAACCGTGGAGATCCAGGGGCTGCGGATCGGGAATCCTGAAGGTTGGCCGTCGACGGAATTCGCCCGCATGAATCTCGCTCGGATCACCGTGAGTGTGCTTCCAGTGCTCCTGGGCCGGGCCGTCATAGGCGAGCTGACGGCCGAGGGAGTCTCGGTGCTGCTCGAGCAAACGGAGGACGGGAAGGTCAACTGGCTTCCAGAAATCGATGGGTCTGTGGCTGAGGGGGCACCCGAAGATTCGTCGACGAAATCGCCGCCCTTCGATCCTCGCAAATTCTTCATCCGCTCCGCCGCTGTCGAGAAGCTCGCGCTGAGCAACATCCAAGTGGAGTACCACGACGCTGTAGCGGGCTCGAGGGGCAGGTTCGAGTTGGCCAGCCTCCGCGGGGCCCTCGGGACGCACCAACCATTGCGCGTCTCCCTTTCGGGCACCCTCAATCGCGAAAACTACGAAGTTTCCATCGAGGGTGGGGCCCCCGTGGACTTGTTGAAGAGCGGGCAACCCTGGCCCATCGAGCTGACGATGGACATCGCCGACACCAAGCTCGAGATCAAGACCGTGGTCGATGAGCCGTTGACACTGGGTCGAGCTGGCGGTGGCAGCGGCGCCGCTGCCCCGCGTGCGATGGGGCGCCGGTTCGGCAAGCTCGAGGTGCGTCTGAACGCCGAGTCACTCGAGAGCCTCGAGCGACTGCTCCCGGTGGATCTCCCTCCGTGGGGCCCTTACGGAGTCAGCGGAACCGTCGAAGCCTTCGAAGGCGGGCGTTTCAAGGGCGAGATCGCAGTCGAGGTGGGAACGAGCGCTCTCCAGGGTACGATCGAAACGACGCTCGGTGAGCCACCCCGGGTCGACGTGACGCTCGCAGCGCCCAGCGTGCAGCTCGACGACTTCGACCTGCAGGGCTGGAGTCTTACTCAGGAGCAAGATCGAGACCCAGCACAAGAACTGCAGACCGAGGAAGTGGAGGAGGTTGCGTCGTCCGAAGATTCGGGCAGCCGGGCGGCCATCCTCAGCCCCGAGGTCCTTCGGAGCGTGAACGGATCACTTTCGGTATCGGTCGACCGCGTCGCCTCCGGTGCGGATCGCCTCGGCAAGGGCCACTTCACGCTCACTCTCGAGGCGGGGCGGCTCAGCCTCGAACCGTTCGAGCTCGAGGTGCCGGGTGGCGCAGCTCGCCTGGCTCTGGACTTGCACCCCACGGAAGCCGGCACGAAGGCCCAGATTCGTGCCGACCTGGACCGCTTCGATTACGGCATCCTCGCGCGCCGCCTCGACCCGAAGAGCGAAATGCGAGGTCTCGTCGGCCTCAGCGTCGCCATCGAGGCGAATGCTCCCGCTGGCAGCGGCTTGATGGGTTACGCCAATGGCCGCGTCGACTTCGCCGTTTTTCCCGAGAATCTGGATGCCGGCCTGGTCGACCTCTGGGCCGTGAACCTCATCAGCGCGGCCGCGTCCGCCGTGGATTCGGAGGAATCGCGGCTCAACTGTCTCGTTGGGCTATTCGATCTGGAAAGCGGCGTGATGCGCGAGCGATCGCTACTGCTCGATACATCGAACATGAC
Source organism: uncultured Opitutales bacterium (assembly GCA_964194865.1). Taxonomy (GTDB): domain Bacteria; phylum Myxococcota_A; class UBA9160; order UBA9160; family SMWR01; genus CAXMOC01. Next base: position 50,985 of record CAXMOC010000159.1, read on the forward strand.
CGTCGGCGGTACCGTAAGGGTCGATTTCACGAGCCGGCAGTTGAAGGTACTGCTTGTGCCCAAGGCGAAGAAGCCGGAGTTCTTCAGCGCCGCAACCCCAGTTCGACTCGATGGCAGCTTCGAAGATTTTGGAATCGGCGTGAGGGTCACCGACATTCTTCGATCGGTGGTCGGCATGGCAACGAGCGTCGTTCACGTGCCGATCCGTCGAATCTTTGACACCGAGGAAACGACGGACGATCTCGACGAATGCCTCGAAGCCCTGAAGCGCGAGCCCAATCCCTGAGCCCTCCATTCAGCGGTGCCGTTTGTTGTACCACGAGAGTTCTCGCGTTCAACGCGTCGCGCCGATCGCTGAATCACGTGCGGAAGGTCAACCTCACAAACGGGTCAGACCGAGGGGCGCGCCGCAGTACGGGGCGGGTCGGCTGGCGCGTAGTCGAGCGCTCCCTTGCGAAGGTCGATGAAGAAGAGCTCGGGCAGGCTGAAAACGACTCCCTTCAAGCCCGACCACGCGGTTCGCCCGCGGTCGAACGGCGCCTTCAACAGACCGAGTGCCAGGTCGCCGACGGCCGCTGCCACGTTGAGGGCGCCGAGGATGGGGCGCGCGGGACCCGCGTCTTCGGTGAAGAACAGGAAGAAGGAATCGCGTGCGGTCGGTCGGTAGATCGTCGAGGTGAGCGTGTTCGACTCGCGCAGCCATACCGCCACGTCGTTTTCCGTGGCGTACATCACGTCGAGTCGGGTGCGCCGATACGAGGGCACCTCGAATTCTTGTGCGGTCGGGTTGGCTTCGACCAGCGAATCAAAAGAGACGAATGGAATGAAATCCAAGCCACCGGCGATTCGATCGGTGCGCGTGCCGTGCGGCAGCCCGCTTTCGAGAGCCGCGAGAAGCTCGGTAACACAGTTTCGGTCGACTAGCCGGTAGCCGAAAGCATCGCGCAGCGCTGCTTCATATGCATCGAGGGCTGCTTCTGCGAGCCGACCGGCCATACGTAACACAGCCCCCCCAACGGCTGGTATGGGTAGGCGGCCGACTTCGGCCGAGCGCTGGGGGATCAGGCGGCTCGCCTGCATTCTCACCTCTCGGCCTATCGAGAGTCCACGCTGGAACTCGGCATCACGGTTGGCCTTTTCCTCGAGCCATGCGAACTGAGCCTCGTTGGGCGAGGTGTGAGCGAAAAAATGCGTGCGCGCGGTTTCGAATTCCATCTGCGCGCGCTCGCCAAGTTCGACCACGAACGCATCAGCCCGGCGCACGGACTTCGCCGAGAGCAGCGGTGCGTCTGCGCTAAACGCATCGAGAAATCGCAGTCGGCCGAAGATCTCCGATTCTCGAAGGGTCTGCAATCGCGCCATTCCGACGATCAGCGCGAATCCCCAATCGGGACGTCCGGACGCAACCAACCTGGCCAGGCGCGCCTCCTGGGCATCGGCGAACGAGCGGAGCTGGGCGCGCTCCATCGAGTCGAGAGCGTACCGCTCGCCCGCGGAAACGACACGCACATCGGGGTGTAGTTCCGCAGACGCTCGCAGCACTCGAAGCGCGAGGATCTTCTCACACAGATCCCGGTAGCGATCCGAGAAACGGTAGGTACTCGAGGCAGATTCGACGTCCGAGGGTCGGAAAACAGGCGCATCTGCGGTCGGAACGAGTGCTTCGGCCTCTTCCTCGAGCGCGCGGATCCGATGATCGAGGTAGTTCGCACCGCGTTCATCGGCGATGCGCTCGCGAAGAGCCGCCAGTCCGACAGATCCGTCGAATGCCGCATTACCGTCGAGACGGAACAGCCCAGCGCCACGCACTCGGGGCGCCCAGCGCGCGTGACCATCGGACGCACCCTCTTTCCTTGCGAGCAGCCGTTCAATCAAATCGCGGTCGCGGCGAAGCGTCTCCCAGACAGAAAAGTGCTTGTTCTGGATCAGGTAGCCGCGATTGAAGCGCTCCCGGATTGCATCGCGATCCCTGGGTAATAGGGAGAGGCGCGCGACGTGGATCGTACGGTTTTCGCGAACACTGTAGATGTAGCGAAACTGGTCCCAGTCGGTGCGGCGTCTGCGAAGCGTGCCGAGTTCGGCGTTCTGGAAATCGAACACATGGTCGTCGACACGCAGCGCAACATGGCCGCCGGCGGAACTCCCCTCGTTGGCTTCGACATACAGATACTCGACTGTGCTCGCGGAGGCAGCAGCGGATTTTGCCAGAACCGCAAACGGCGTAGCGTACGCGAGCAGCGCCAGCGCGCAGCGCCAACTGATCATCGAGTCCCAGCGCCTTCCCGACCGGCTTCGAAGCCGGCCTGAAGCAGCGCCAGCCGACCGAAGTCTTCGTTGGCCAGTTCCACGGCAAGCTTCCGGAAGCGACGGTCGTCGAGGCTGGCTCGCGCGAGTCCTCGACCGATCGCCAGATAGGTGCCTTCATGACTCTCCCAGTCTATGAAGCCGTGCGTCTCGGCGATTTCGCTCAGATCCCGCTGGAACACGCGCGTGTCGTCGCCTGTAGCGTCGAAGCTGCTCGCATAATCTTGGACGTCTCGGCGGTAGGCTTCGTCCTCGGTCTGTTCGTCATCATCCGGACTACTCGAAGAGGACGATCTAAAAGGGCTCGAGGAGCTGTCGGATGAGCTCTCAAAACTCGCTTGAGTCGTGCTGCTCTTGAAGCAAGCCAGCGAAAAGCACGATGCCAAGCCGAGTACTGCAATGAAAAATGCCGCCGACCTTGTGGACACGTTGGACCTCCTTGGGAGCGGGTTCGAGTTTGGGGCCTTCCGAATGGGGCGACGAACGAAGAAATGCGGCCCGACATGCACCGAGAATGAACGCAGATCACTGTCTAGGCTCGGCACGAGAGCTTTGGACCTACGCTACTGGCGTAGGCGGCGCGGACTTCTTCGGCGCTGAGTTCGGCGTCGTCATTCCCTCGACCGGAGCCACGTCTCCCGAGAGGTGGCCGGCCTTCTCGTAGTCCTGGAACAATTGGCCCCACGGAGTCTGCTCGCGCCAGTCCTCGAACTTCTTGCGGTAGCGCAACGGCCACTGCACGAAGTCATGGTTGGCTTCGCTTACGAAGATCGGAAACTTGACGATTGGCGTGCGAAAGATCGCCTTCTGCAGAACCCGTGTCGGCCCATACCAGCCGAGCCAGGCGAGCACCCGGTGTGCGTTCACACCGACCTTGAAGTGCCAGTTTTCGCCGGAAACGTCGTCTCCCACCAGCTCGATCTCACGGGGGTCACCCACGCCGAGTCCGTGCTCGTGGGCGAGGCGGATGTAATCGATCTTCAGCGGGTCGAAGCCCATCAGCTTGGCGGCCACCGCGTCGATCGCCACCTGGTCACCACTTGCGAGGATCACGTTCTTGATCTGGGGATCCATGGTGCGCGGCCCGGGGCCATTACCCGCCGTCGTTCCGTCCATCACGGCGAACAGGCCGGTGTGAATCTCCTTCTGGATCGCCAAGAGGTCCACCAACACCTGATGGATCCAGGTGTGGGTGTAGTGACGATGCGTCGCGAGCAGCCCACCGAACGCGTTTTTCATCGAGCCCGTGGTGGTCGTGTACATGTGGCACTTGACGGTCGGCAAATGGACGATGTTCTTGCCGTGAAAGTAGTCCGGAACGCGGATCCCTTCCGGGTAGATGTGGTCTAGGGCGAGCATTTTGTGTTTCGGCCGGTACAGATCCCAGCTCATGTCTTCGGGTTTGAAGTTGTAGAGCACCGGGACGCCGTAAGCCCCGAAGATGGGCATGAAGAGGTTGAGGTCTTCCCCCTTGAACGTGTCGATGACGACCGTCTCGTTCTGCACACAGCTCAGGTCTGCGTAGCCGAGTCCTCGCAGGGCGCGAATCGTCCCCTCGAGTTGCCAGGGGGTGGTATTCGCCGCGGGCATTGGAAAGTGCCAGCTGATGTTGTCCTTGAGAATCGTGGTCGAACCCGCGTCGAGATGCGCCCTCGCATCGGCCAGCTCGTGGAGGCGAGCGTAGTCGTCGAGGACGCTGGACGGGCTGGTGCGGAGGACCGCGACCTGGGATTTACTCATCACCCGAGCTTAGCCCAGTGGGGCTGCGCGGCCGAGAATTCGGACACCGCCAAGTCGATCTTCGCTCCAACATCTGGGGCGACAGGCAACCCCCCGCCTTGCGCCACCGACTTCTGAGCTAGCGTCGATAGGCCTTCTTCCCCCGATTCGAAGGAGCCTGCGATGATTCTCCTGAATCCCAAGCATCCCGATCGCTCCGCGGACGATCCCCGCACCCAGGAGCTGATGCGCCAGACGATCGACTTCTTCGAAACCAAGGGACGGAAGCGCCTGATCGAAGACTACTACGCACGCGTTTGGTACTCCGACTTCCTCGAGTACGCGAAGGAGCATCGACTTCTGGCCACGATGTGCACGCCGGCCGGGGAGGGAGCGCCGGATGCACGTTGGGATACCTGGCGCATCTGTCAGTTCGCCGAGATCCTGGGGTTCTATGGCTTGCAGTACTGGTACACCTGGCAGGTATCCGTGCTCGGCCTGGGCCCGATCTGGATGAGCGACAACCAGGCCATCCGCAAGCGCAGCGCCGAGGCGCTGGAGGATGGCGGCATCTTCGCGTTCGGCCTCTCGGAGAAGACGCACGGCGCAGATATCTACTCGACCGACATGGTCTTGACCCAAGATGCTGACGGATGGAGGGCCAACGGCCGTAAGTACTACATCGGGAACGGAAATCAGGCCGCGATCGTCTCGACCTTCGGCCGCCTCGAAGGGCGGGACGAATACGTCTTCTTCGCGTCGGATCCGAAGCACGAGAACTACCACCTGATCCAGAATGTGGTCGCCAGCCAGAACTACGTGTCGGAGTTCGAGCTCAAGGACTACCCGGTCACCCAAGCAGACTTGCTTCACCGCGGACGCGACGCCTGGAACGCCGCACTCAACACGGTCAACATCGGCAAGTACAACCTCGGTTGGGCCTCGATCGGAATCTGCACACATGCGCTCTACGAGGCGATCACCCACGCCAACAACCGAGTGCTCTACGGCAGCCCCGTGACCGACATGTCCCACGTCCGCAAGATGTTCGTCGACGCCTACTGCCGGCTGGTCGCAATGAAGCTTTTTGCGCTGCGTGCCGCGGACTACATGCGCATCGCCTCGAGGGAGGACCGGCGCTACCTGCTCTACAACCCGATGGTGAAGATGAAGGTCACCACCCAGGGTGAGGACGTGATCAACCTTCTGTGGGATGCGATCGCAGCCAAGGGCTTCGAGAAAGACACCTACTTCGGCCAGGCCGCCATCGACATTCGTGCGCTGCCCAAGCTCGAAGGTACGGTTCACGTGAACATCGCGCTGATCGTGAAATTCATGCCGAACTACTTCTTCAACCCCGGCGATTATCCCGAGGTGGAACGGCAGAGCCAGCCTCGCAACGACGATTTCCTGTTCGACCAGGGCCCTGCCGGGGGCCTCGGCCAGATCAGGTTCCACGACTACCAAAAGACTTTCGAGAGCTTCGAAGGAACTGCCAACGTGAAGCGCTTCGCCGAGCAGGCCGAGGCCTTCCGCAAGCTGCTCGCCACCGATCCGCCCGGCCCCGAACAGATGAAGGACGTCGATTTCCTGCTGGCCGGGGGCAGCATCTTCGCCCTCGTCGTGTATGCGCAGCTGATTCTCGAGAATGCCCCGATCTATGGGGTGGGCGACGACTTACTTGGTCAGATCTTCGACTTCATGGTCCGCGACATGTCGCAGCACGCCCTGGCGCTATCACTTCAAGCGACCAGCACCGAGAAGCAGATGGAGCTGTGTCAACAGATGCTGCGCAAGCCGGTGGCCGATCCCGAGCGCTACGACCGAGTGTGGGAGCAGCAAGTGCGGCCGCTAGACGGCGCTTACGAGATGAAGCCCTAGCCTTTCGTGGCGGGCAGCGGCACCCGCCGACAACTCGAGCTCGCGAGTACTGCCTAGCTCTTGACCCGCTCCATCTTCGGGTCGTAGAGGGGCGCGAGGGACGCAACCGCGGGGTAGATCCGGCCGGCGATGTCCACCTCCCAGTTGCCCGCGTCGAGGTAGCCTTGATCGACGGGCCGGTCCGCCTCGATCATGGCGAGGCCGACGGCGCCTCCGAGGGTGTGTCCGTAGGAGGCCGCGCGGATGTAGCCGATGGGCGCTCCGTTGCGCCGCACGATCTCCGCGTGGAACATCAGCGGCTCGGGATCCTTGACCAGGATCTGAACCAGCTGCTTGTTGAGGGGTCCAGCGTCCCTCTGGGCGCGCACGGCCTCGCAGCCGATAAACCCGCCTGGCTTGTTCAGCCGAACCGCGAAGCCGAGGCCTGCCTCTAGCACCGTGTCCGTGTTGTCGATGTCGTGACCGAAGTCCCGGTAGGCCTTCTCCATGCGCAGACTGGCGAGAGCCTTCAATCCGGCGTGGCGTAGGCCGAGGGGCGCCCCGGCCTCGATGAGCCGATCGTAGACGTGGGTGGCCTGTTCGGTCGGGATGTAGAGCTCGTAGCCCAGCTCTCCCAGGTAGGTGATGCGCACGCACAGTACGCGGGCGTAGCCGATGTCGATCTCCCGGACCGTGCGGAAGGGAAAGGCCTCGTTGGATAGGTCGGCGCTCGTCATGCTCTGGAGCAGCTCTCGCGAGAGCGGCCCCTGGACGTTGATCTGCGCGTGGGCCGACGTCACGTCGGTGACGAACGCGTGCGCGTCTTCCGGGAAGTGCCGTCGCATCCACGTCTCGGCGTGGCGATAAGCCGTGTCGGAGGCCACCACCATGAAGCGCTCGTCGTCGAGCTTCATGACGGTGAGGTCGGCCTCGAGCTTCCCGTCCTCGTTGAGCCATTGGGTGTAGGTGATGCGCCCGGACGCTGCGTTCACACGGTTGGCCGAGAGCTGCTCGAGCAATCGACCCGCGTCCCTACCCTGCACCAGGAACTTGGACATGAAGGACATGTCCATCAAGATCACGCCCTCGCGGGCGGCGCGATGCTCCTCCTCCCAGTGGGGAAACCAGCTCTGCCGCCCCCAGGAGAGATCCTTTACCTCGGGCTCCACGCCGGACGGCGCATACCAATCGGCCCCCTCCCAACCACTGACATCTCGGAAGTAGGCGCCCTGGGCCACCAGACGCTCGTGAATCGCGGACCGTTTGGCACCCCGCGCCGTCTGCATCGAGCGCGTCGGGTAGTGGCATAGATAGACCAGACCGAGGGACTCGACGGTTCGCGTCGCGAGGTACTCGCGATTGGCCTGGTAGGGTTGCAGACGGTCGATATTCATTCCGGTGATGTCCACATCCGGGCGACCGTTGAGAATCCAGTGGGCGATCAGGCGACCCTGTCCGCCTCCGGTGAGGATGCCGATCGAATTGAGCCCTGCGGCGACGAAGTAGTTCTTCAGCTCCGGCGCCTCGCCGATCACCGGCGCGAGGTCCGGCGTGAAGCTCTCCGGTCCGCAAAAGAACAGCCTGACTCCGGTATCCAGCGTGATCGGGACGCGGCTCATCGCCCGCTCGACGTAGGGGCCCATGCGGTCCCAGTCCGGCTCGATGGTGCCGAAGGAAAAATCCTCCGGAATACCGCCCACGTTCCACGGCGCGCACACGGGTTCGAACAGGCCGATCATCAGCCCGTCGCCTTCTTGTCGGTAGTAGCCGTGGCATCCCGGGTCCTCCAGCACGGGCCAGGTGTCGCTCAGCTCGGGGATCTTCTCAGTGATGAGGTAGTAGTGCTCGGCGGCCTGCAGCGGTGCGATGACGCCCGACTTTGCCGCCAACTGGCGCGCCCACATGCCGGCGCAGTTGACCACGTACTCGGCTTCGATGTCGCCGTAGGGCGTCTGGACGGCGTGGACCGCGCCGCGCTTGCTCGACACTCCCGTCACCGGCACACGTTCGATGATCCTGGCGCCCTGCTGGCGCGCCCCCTTCGCCAGCGCGCGGGTCACGTCCTCGGGGTTGACTCGACCGTCGTCCTCCACGTAGAAGCCGGCGAGGATGTCGTCGGTGCGCGCCAACGGAAACAGCTCTTTCACCTCCGACGCCGAGATCTCATGGACGTCGAGGCCGCAGAATCGGTTGAACGCGGACACGCGGCGGTACTCCTCGAGGCGGTCGCGGTCAGCCGCAATCTCGATGAAACCGACGGGCTTGAAGCCCGTCGCCTGACCCGTCTCGGCTTCCAGCCGCCCGTAGAGATCGCAGCTGTACTTGCGCATCTCCATGGATGTCTCGGAGCTCGATCCGAAGCGGACCATGAGCCCGGCAGAATGCCAGGTGGTGCCGGATGTGAGGCGGTCGCGCTCCAACAGCACCACGTCCTTCTCGCCCATGTGGGCCAGGTGGTAAGCGACCGAGCAGCCGATTACGCCGCCACCGATCACGACCACGCGCGCACGATCGGGAAGTACGGGTTCACGCATGGGGCGGATTCTACACCGCTGCCGCCGCGCGCCATCCACCAGCGGAAGCAAAGTGAAGCCGCCTCCCGACTCTGACAGCTTCAAATCCGAGGCGTCGAGGCTCTCGCTCTCGAGTGCCAATCAACCGTGGAGAAAGCCCATGGGCGGGTTATCGCATGCAGTGGAAGGGCCGGTGAAGCTGAGAGAATGAAGCGCTACACGTTGAACGTCGCGGGAGAGCAATAGTAAGATCCACACGATCAGCGGCGGAGGTATCCATGTCGCGGAAGACACGCACCGGCGATCCAATCCTGGATGCGCTTCCGGTTGCGGGAAACGGCCTGCTCGACCGGCGAGCCCTGCTCAAGTTGGCCACGATGGGCTCGGTGGCAGGTCTTGCGGCAGGGAGAGCGCGAACGGCATTCGCCGATCCTGTCGGTGCCGACCAGCCCGAGTGGTTGCTGGCGCCAGGGCTGCCTACCGAGGAGTACGGTCAGCCATCGCACTTCGAGCTGGAACGCGTCAGGCGACAGGTGGTACTGCGGCCGAGTGGAGGACAGACGATCCCTGTATTGAGTTTCACGCCTCATGATCTGCTGCACGGCACCCACACCCCCAGCGGATTGCATTTCGAGATCAACCACCATGGCATCCCAGACATCGACCCCAAGCGCCACGCGCTCGTGATCCACGGCATGGTGGAACGACCCCTGAAACTCGATCTGGAACGGCTCGACCGGTATCCGACGGTCACGCATGACTACTTCGTTGAGTGCGCGGGAAACAGCTTCAGCCTGTGGGACGACGAGCCCCTGAAAGCGACGCTGGCTCGTACCCATGGATTGCTTTCGGGGAGCGAGTGGACTGGGGTTCCTCTGGCTGTTCTGCTCGACGAGGCGGGAGTCCAGCCCGGCGCCAAGTGGATCGTCGCGGAAGGCGCGGATTCAGGATCGTTGAGTCGCAGCGTCCCCATCGAAAAGGCATTGGATGACTCTCTGATCGCCTTGTATCAGAACGGCGAGAGGATCCGCCCGGGACAGGGGTATCCCATGCGTTTCTTCAATCCCGGATTCGAGGGCAATACGAACGTGAAGTGGGTGCGATCTCTTCGGGTCACGGACCGACCGGCCATGACCCGCTTCGAGACCTCGCGCTACACAGACCTGATGCCGGACGGAAAGGCGCTGCAGTTCACGCTCGAGATGGAGGTGAAGTCCGTCATCACGAGGCCCTCGAACAGCATGAAGCTGAAGGAGCCGGGCTACTACGAGATCGCCGGTCTCGCGTGGACGGGCGCCGGGCGGATCCGACGTGTGGAGGTGTCGGCCGATACCGGGCGGACGTGGGGCGATGCGCTGCTACAGGAGCCGGTTTTGCCGAAGATGACGACCCGCTTCCGCATGCCTTGGCGCTGGGATGGCGGACCGGCCATCTTGCAGAGCCGAGCGACCGACGAGACCGGGCGCGTGCAGCCGACGCGCCAGGCCTTGATTGCTGCTAGGGGGCGCGCACCCCGCCAGGGGCGATACCACTTCAACGGGATCCACAGCTGGGGAGTCCTGCCTGGTGGAGAGATCCGTCATGTCTACGCGTAGGCTGGTGGTGGCGCTGGCCTGCCTGGGTGTCGCCAGCGTGGCGACCGGCGAGCGTCCAGAGCGAGCACCCGGGTTGGGACTGCCCGCCTCGAATGAAGACGTTGCCCGCGTGTTCTGGTCGATCTTCCCGGATGGTGAGAACCTCCCGCCGGGCAGTGGCACGGCTGCTGAAGGGGGGATCTTGTTTCAGCTCCATTGCCAGGCTTGCCATGGTCCCGAGGGGGCAGGCAGCCCGGCGGATCGTCTCGTTGGAGGACAGGGCACGCTGGGAACCGAAGAACCGGTAAAGACAATCGGCAGCTATTGGCCCTACGCGACCACCGTATTCAATTACATTCGGCGCGCGATGCCCTATACGGCGCCGATGTCGCTCAGCAACGACGAGTACTACGCGCTCACCGCGTACCTGCTGAAAATCAACGAGATCATCCCCTCGAATCAGATCATCGACGCGGAAACGCTGCCCAAGGTCGTCATGCCAAACGAGGAGGGTTTTGTCATCTCGTATCCGGCGAGGCCAGCGCGCTACGACTATCGGAAAGATCAATGAAGGGCAGCGCGCGCGTTACCGCCCTGGGTCTTAGGACGCCGACGCAGAGCTCACCCATTGTTACCATCGTAGGCCGATGGCGTGATCCGTTGCACGCGCATGAAGCGGGGTCGATCGCCGAGATTGGGCGTCGAGGTGTGCAACAGCCAAGGGTGCCCGATCACGATGTCACCCGGCTCGCCGGTCAGCTCGACGACGCGAGCGTCGACGCCCCCGACCGTATGCTCGCGGCCAAGCAGACGCCCAGCCCAGTCGTCCTCGTCGGTTTTCGTGCACAGATCCGTCAGCCACGGGTCGCTGCTCATCAGCGCCAGCCGCGCCACCTTCATCTTGAGCTTGCGCAGGTGTGGCTTCGAATCGATGAAGCGACCCACGATCTTGTGGGAGCCGGCGATCACGAGCGTGGCTCCCGTCTTCGGGGGCACCTGGCCAATGAAGCTGAACACCAGCGCGCCTACGAGGCGGTCCACGGGCAGGAAGTACGGAAAATCCGTGTGCCAGCCCACCTTGGCCGCCCAAACAGTGCCTTCGGCGACGGGGAACGTGACCAGAAATTGCCCCCAGTGCTTCGGCTCCTTCCAGCGCCCCTGGCCGATGAGACCATCGAGCGCAGCGTACAAGGCGGCGCCACCGATCGGTTCGAAGACGGCGTGTGTGCGCAGCGGCTGCAGCCCGCTGCCGGGTGGGACCTTCCAGCTGCTGGGGTCGTCGCGGAACACGCCGTGCTTCCGGTTCAGCGCGCTCCAGAGACGATCCTCCATCGCGGCGGCTTCGGTTGGCGAAAACACGTGACGAAGGCGGACAAAACCTTGCTCGCGGAACTCCGATCGTTGATCGCGCGTCAACATCGCCCGTATCGTACCGATGTCGGGCGTGTGGTTCGAGTATCGTGTTTTCAACGGCAGGCGAAGAGGAGAGTCTGATGCAGGCGGTCAACCTATACGACTCCGCGACATTCGAGCGGGAGATTCCTCACGGCTACTTCACGTTCCTGCGCGAAAGAGATCCCGTCCACTGGCAGCCACCGATTGAAATCAAGGCCAACCTCGGCGACGTCATGGACGCCGAGCAGCACGGCTACTGGGCACTGACACGCCACCGGGACATCATCGAAGTCTCCCTGGACCAGGAGCGCTTCTC
>CAXMOC010000160.1:0-1727 GCA_964194865.1 uncultured Opitutales bacterium
GGGGGCTCAATGCCCGCGTCGGCTACCGCTTCGCGAGCTTCTTCGCCGCAGAGGTCCAGTACGAGTGGATCGACGAGTTCGACTACCACTTCTCGTCGTCCGGCGTCGACCTCGGCGGCGCGAGCACCGAGGGGCACACCTTTACCTTGAACGGCAAGCTCATCGCCCCCATCTGGCGCATCCAGCCCTACCTGCTGATCGGCATCGGCTTCTCGGTCTACGACTTCGAGGATCGCACGCCCGTCAACGCCCTGGGCGGCAGCGGGACCCACGTCGGGTTCGCGGGGCGGGCAGGACTCGGTATCGACTTCCACTTCACGGATCAGATCAGCCTGTACTCAGAGGGGTCACTGCTCGCCACCACCCGCGACTTCGAGACGCCCGACACCGGCGACTACGATGACTACTACTACTTGGGAATCACGTTGGGCTTGCAGTACCGATTCTGAGCCGGGGGCTGACGCACGCCTTCTTCACGAAGCCATGACATTCGGTGCGGGGAGCTCTTCAAGGCGACTGTTCCCAGTTCGTAGTCAGTTGGGCTCGTCGGCATGTGGTCCAAACTCTTCGCGGTTCTGTTCGCGGATTGCCCCGATGATGCGAGGAAAATCCGCTTGGCTCAGCCTTCTCCCGATCTTGCTGAAGGGCGCTTGGGCCGCGAGGTTGTCGTCCACATCAACCCACACATTCACCCAGTCCGAGAACTTCATGCCCAACATGTTGTCGGGATTCGCGATCACAACAGGCATGGGATCTTCGCCGCAGGTCCGCTGAAGGGGCTCGGGTGCCAGTGACTCGGGGACCAGCCAGGGCGCGACCTTGTCGTCGATGTCGAGGTTTCGGCGCAGCGTGAGCTCCTTGTCGGGTAGGCGCCGGCTCGAATCCCACCAGTGCTGGTCGACGGCGAGCATCGCTTCGATTCCCAACTCGCGCGGCACCGGCTCAAGATGCTCGATCACCAGGCGGATCCAGGCATCGGCGTTCTGGTTGAAGAGAAACTCGCTCGCCAGTCCTCGCCGGTAGCCGATCGCGACGGCGATGTTCACTCCGAGCAGATTCGAGTAAAGATCTTCAGGCGAGAACGCCGAGGCCGTCTCGGGGAACGTCCTCACCCACGACCACCCGTACCAGGTCGCGATCTCGTGCCAGATCGAGAGCTGGAAGGTGATCCACTCGGCAAGTCGCAGGGCGACCCGCGCGAGTCCGTATTGGTCCACCAGCTTCGATTCGACCGGCTCGACGATCACAGTCCGCTCTCCGCCCTCACTGGGCAGCGCGATCGTCACCCCGGTATCCATGTTTCGCGCGATCGTGGTCGCCAGGTAGATGCTCCAGTCGATGTAGTCGCGGACGTGCGCGGTATCGACAAAGCCGCCGCGACACGTGTAGATGAGTCCGTTGTTCTCGCGCTGGCGGTAGGCCGGGTTCCCAGCCTGACGCTGGCGCGTGAGCGCGCCGCTGTCGTAGATGTGCGGACCCACGTCGGAGAGCTCGATGATGTTCCCGATCCGGAAGCCCGGAATCGGCACCGTACCGACGCGGACCCGCAAACCCGTGCCGAACGCGCAGCACGGGCGTAGGCGCTGACGGATTGGAATCTCCGAGAGCTCCGAGGGCAGCAGATCGCGCGCCTGGGCGTCGAGCGGGTCGCCTTCGAGCTGGATTGCCACCGACTCGGGCGATGGCTTCGGGTCGACGTTCCAGCGCGGTGGGCGCCCACAGGCCAC
>CAXMOC010000161.1:0-4243 GCA_964194865.1 uncultured Opitutales bacterium
GCCCGACCGCCGCTAGAGCGGGTAGGGTGAACCGACCCTAACGGATGGAGGCCTCTCGGTGATCGATTTCCACCCACTGGAGCACAAAGCCGCCCCGAATACCGGGGCCGACGACGGCATCGAACCGACGCTCGCGGAGGCGCTCGCCGCGGGCGGGGCACACGCTGACATCCTGGCGGATGCGACCGAGCGGTTTCGCGAGATCGAAGGCGGCTTCGGCGCGCTCGAAGGAGGGTCCTCCCGATGAGGCTTGGTGTCGTCTTTCCGCAGACCGAGATCGGCCGCGATCCGGCCGTCGTGCGCGACTTCGCGCAGACGGTCGAGGGACTGGGCTTCGACCACCTGCTCGCCTACGACCACGTGCTCGGCGCCACCCACGACCGCGAGCCGGCACTGACGGGGCCCTATACCGAGGACTCGCTGTTTCACGAACCGTTCGTGCTCTTCGGTTATCTCGCGGCCGCTACCTCACGCATCGAGCTGACGACGGGCGTACTGATCCTGCCCCAGCGACAGACGGCGCTGGTTGCGAAGCAGGCCGCCGAAGTCGACGTACTGTCCGGCGGTCGGCTGCGCCTGGGCATCGGCGTCGGCTGGAACTACGTCGAGTACGAAGCGCTGAACCAGGACTTCGGCAACCGCGGCAAGCGACAAGAAGAGCAGGTCGAGGTACTGCGGCGCCTGTGGAGCGAGCGCGTGGTCGACTACCGGGGCGAGCATCATCGCATCGACCGCGCCGGCATCCTGCCGCTACCCGAACGACGGATTCCGATCTGGTTCGGGGGCTTCGTGCCCGCGAGCTACGCGCGGGCCGCGCGCCTGGGCGACGGCTTCCTGTTCGGGGGCAAGGCGTCCGGCGCCACCAAGGAGCTCGCGAAAACGCGCGCGCTGGTGAAGCAAGCGGGCCGCGACGTCGACACCTTCGGCGCCGAGCTCATCATGATGGGCGGCGGCCTGGACGACCCGGGGTTCTGGGTCGACGAAGTGCGCAGCTGGCGGGAAGCGGGCGGCACGCACGTCTCGCTCGTCACCATGGGATGCGCGCTGCCCGATGCGAAGGCGCACCTGGACGCCGCCGAACGCTTTCGTGCTGCGCTCGAAGGCGCCGGCCTCGACGCCTAGAGATCTGGGAGGAAGCCCGCATGCAACAGGACACCGACACCAGCAGCCCGAAGTTCCTCCGCGACAAGTACGCCCTCGTGGGGGTCGGCGAGACCGAATACAGCCGCAACTCCGGACGCACCACCCGGCACATGGCGGTCGAGGCCGTCCGCAACGCCATGCAGGACGCCGGCCTCGGGCCCCAGGACGTGGACGGCATGATGTCCTACTCGGTGATGGATTCGACAGCGTCGCCCACGGTCTCGGCGGATCTCGGCATCCGCCTGAACTTCTACGCTGACATCATTGGCGGCGGCTCGAGCATCGAGTGCCTGATCGGCCTGGCCATCGGCGCGATCGAGGCCGGCATGTGCCACACGATGCTGCTGTTCCGTTCCATGAACGGGGCGACCGCCATGCGCATGGGGGGCAGCGGGCGACGGGCTGCGCAGCTCTCGGGTGACGCGCTCTTCAACACCGTCTACGGACTGACGAGTCCTGCCCAGATGTTCTCCCAGTCCTTCATGCGCCACATGTACGAATACGGAACCACGCCAGAGCAGGTGGCCCACGTGAAGGTCTTCCACTCCTGGGGGGCCTCGAACAATCCGAAGGCCTACTACAACCAGCGCGTCACGGTGCGCGATGTCATGGAGAGCCGCGTGATAGCGCGTCCGCTGCACCTGCTCGATTGCTGCGTCGAGACCGACAACGCCACGTGCATCATCGTGACCAGCGCCGAGCGGGCCCGCGACTGCCGCCAGCGGCCCGCGAAGATCCTTTCGGTGGTGGGCCGTTGCACCAAGCCCCGCGGCGACGATCATCATCAACACGGGCCCATCACGCGGGTGGCGGGCTACTACGCAAAGGACCTGCTGTGGCCCAACGCCGGGGTCGGCCCCGAGGATGTGGACATCACCGGCTCCTACGACGCCTTCTCCTTCACCACGCTGCTCCAGCTCGAGGACTACGGTTTTTGCAAGAAGGGCGAGGGCGGTGAGTACGTGAGCGATGGCACGATCGCGCTCGGCGGGCGCCGTCCCAACAACACCGCCGGAGGGCACCTCAACGAGGGCTACACCCACGGCATGAACATGGTGATCGAGAACGTGCGGCAGCTGCGCGGCGAAGCCGACGACTACTGCCCGGTCGGCCCGGACGGCAAGCGCCAGCACAGCTACGACTACAGCGAGGGGGGCTGCCGCCAGATCCGCGACGCCGAGATCACCGCGAACCTGGGCTGGGCCATGCCGAACACCGGATCCGCCCTCGTGATGCGCCGGGACTGAGAAGGAACGCAATGGCGCGGACCGGAAGCTGGCTGGGCATGGAACTCGGGGTGGACGAGGCCGATCGCGAGAATCACGCCTTCTTCGGATGGTGCGGAAAGCACGAGCTGCGGCTCCAGCGCTGGAAGTCCAACGGGATGCTCTCCTACCCACCGAGCACGGCGTGCCCCTGGGATGGATCCAGCGAATACGAGTGGGCCCCGGTGAAAGGCCGGGGCACGGTGATGTCGTACTCCGAGGTCCACCACGCGATTCTTCCAGCCTTCCGGGATCTCGTGCCCTATCTGCTTCTGCTGGTGGAGCTCGACGAGCAGCGCGGTCAGCCGAGCGAGCACGAGGCGCTGCGCGTGCTTGCGAACCTCGTCACGCCGGAGGGCGAGCTCGCACCGCCCGAGTTGGTCAAGCGCGTGGGCATCGGCACCCGCGTGCGGATCGTGTTCGCCGATGTGGGAGAGGGCTTTGCCCTGCCCCAGTGGACGATCGACGAACAGGCCGACCAGCCGGCTCCGTGGCGCTATCCCCAGGAGTGAGATCCCCGCTGCCTGCGGCTTCGAAGCCGTCTCCGCCGCGGCCGGCGGGGGCCCGCACAGGACGCACGATCTCGCTGGCGGTGCCCTGCCCCCCTCTTTCAGCCCGCGCCCAGGTGCGCCGATAAAGGGAATGGACACGCAGGAGGCACATCATGGGCAGGATCTTCGGCCTCGTCTCAATCCTGGTCGCCATGTACATCGGCATGCAGATCTACACCAAGGGCATCGACGGCATGCTCGACAGCGCATGGGACCCGATCGAAGCGTCCGAACGTGATTCGTCGCCCTTCGGCGGGAATCTCACGGGTGGCGACGTCACCATGCCGACCGAGCGAAAGCGCACACCGATTACCGAGAGAGTTCGGAACAAGGTCACGGCCGATCTGCAACGCGGCGCCGAACGCCGCGGCTACTGAGAAGCGCAAGGGCACGTCTTGCGACCAATCGAGCGGCGGCTAGGGGAAACGCTGCCGACGCCGGGGGGATCGCACCCCAGCGTGCAGCTCGCGGCGTGTATGTCCATACCGCTCGACCGTTCCACTGCTGCCTCCACTCGTCGGGGATTGTTGATGCCACAACTCGAGGATCTCCGACGAGGGCGGGGGGCACCAATCTTTTCGTTCTCGGAGACCTACATCTCCCTCCGCTGATGCCTTGACGCTGTGATGCGGAGGGTCCGGCTTCGCGTAGAGCTGGGAGCCTGCTCTTCTCGACACCGTTGGGGTGATCGGGTACCACCTCGGCACGTCCCAGCGGAACACCGACGCCTCCCGGGACACCTGTCAGCCAGAACCTGAATACCCGCGGGTGGGTCCGAGCCAGGGCCCGCGAGACCTTGTGGATCGCGATCTGACCACCAGTAACCAGTAGTCGGAAAAGGGAAATGGAAATGGAAATGGAGAAGATCCGAATCGCGATCGCCGGGATCGGCAACTGCGCCAGCTCGCTGCTGCAGGGACTCGA
The DNA here is from genome assembly GCA_964194865.1 of uncultured Opitutales bacterium. Taxonomy (GTDB): domain Bacteria; phylum Myxococcota_A; class UBA9160; order UBA9160; family SMWR01; genus CAXMOC01. The sequence goes on from CAXMOC010000161.1 coordinate 3,884, forward strand.
ATACTACCGGGACAAGCGACCCGAGGATGCCGTCGGACTCATGCACTGGGAGATCGGCGGCTATCGCCCCTTTGACATCGAGGTCGTGGCCGCCTTCGACATCGACGAGCGCAAGGTGGGGAAGGATGTAAACGAAGCCATCTTCGAGCTCCCCAACTGCACCACGGTGTTCTGTGAGGAACTCCCCAAGGCAAAAGTACAGGTCCAGATGGGACGGATCCTGGACGGTGTCGCAGAGCATATGGGGCAGCATCCGGATGAACGCACTTTCCTGCCCTCGGATGCGCTCGAGTCAACCCGCGAGGGGGTCGTTCTCGCATTGGAGCAATCGCGTGCCGAGGTGCTCCTCAACTATCTCCC
>CAXMOC010000162.1:0-2647 GCA_964194865.1 uncultured Opitutales bacterium
GCACGATCGACGCAACATTGGCGTCGAACCGCAGATCGATGGAGCGCTGCATCTCCGAGGCGAGCGCCTCGCGAACGTCGTCGTCGAAGCCGCGCAGAAAGAGCGACCCTCGATACAGCTGAGTGGTGGCGACACCGAGCCCGTGAAAAATCCCGGCGAACTCGACCGCGATGTAGCCGCCACCCACGACGATGGCGCGGCGCGGCAGCTCCGACAGATGAAAGGCCTCGTTCGAGCTGATCGCGAACTCGATGCCGGGAATCGCGGGAAGCGAGGGCCAGCTCCCCGTCGCCACCAGGATGTTGGCCGCCGTGATCGACTTCCCGTTCACCTCGATGGTGTGCGGATCGACTACCCGGGCGTGGCCCTCGACGAGATCGACCCCGGCGTCGTCGAGTAGCTTCTCGTACACGCCGTTGAGCCGCAGAATTTCGCGGTCCTTGTTGGCGAGCAGCGTCGTCCAATCGACAGAACGTTCGCCCACCGTCCATCCGAAGCCGGCCGAATCCTCGAACTCGTCGCGAAAGTGCGACGCGTAGACGAAAAGCTTCTTGGGGATGCAGCCCAGGTTCACGCAGGTGCCGCCCAGCTCGCGCTCCTCGACCACCGCCGCGCGTGCGCCCAGCGAGCCGGACATCCGAGCGGCTCGGACACCGCCCGAGCCGGCACCGATCGTGAACAGGTCGTAGTCGAATCGCTTCATCAATTTCTCCCGCCCAAGCGACTCTACAGACGCGACGGTACGAGGCAAAGCTGGCGCCCCAAAGCTGGCGCCCTAAAGCTGGCGCGCTACTGGGCTGGGGCTGCCGGAACTCCGCGTCACGCCGGCGCCTCCTGGCCACTCCACCCGCAACGCTCTCACGAAAACGCGCGCTTCGCCTAGCGCAGCCGACGAGCGCGCCACAGCAGCGTCGCTCCCGCCAGCACCAACAGGGCGTTCGGGGTCCAGATCGCGAGGTGGGGTGGAAGCTGACCCTCGCGCGCCAGGGTCTGGAGGTAGGCGAACAGCCCGTAGTAGCTGGAGAGCAGGGTCAGACCCATCAACATTCCCCACGCGCGGCTGCGCACCAGGCCGCGCAATCCCAACGGCACCCCTACGAACGCGAAGAGCGCCGACGAGAGAGGCACGGCCAACACCCGGTGAATCTGTGTCGCGTAGATCCGCGCCTCTCGATACTTGAGATCGCGTTCGTAGTTTCCCGACTCGATCCGTCGGACAGCGGACTGCAGCTCTCTCAGGCCCAGCTGATCCGCCTGGTAGCGCAGCCTGCCAACCCCGAGCTCGAGGGCGTGGAAGCGGTAGTCGAATTCGGAAAACGAGATCCGGTACTCGTCGAAGTCGTCGCTCGGCCGCGGCTCCATCCGCAGGTCACCATTCTCCAGGCTCAGCTGCAAGAAGCCGGACTCGTAGTCGAAATCGAATTCTCCCCTCTCGGCGAAGATATTCAGGGTTCGATCTTGGGTGTGGTCGGCGATCATCACACCCTCGAGCCGCCGATCGTCGCGGCGCCTGGATACGAAGATCGTGCGTTTCCCAAAGCCCTGGAAACGCCCCTCCTCGATCAAGCTGCCGCGCGACGCCAGCCGCAAGCTCAGCGCGATGAGCTCGCGCTTGGCCCGGGGCTCCACCTCGATCATCAGATAGGCCGTAAGCGCCGACACACTGGCGCCGAGCAGAAACACGGGGACGAGGATCGAACCGGTACCCACCCCGCAGGAGCGCAGCGCGCCGATCTCGCAGTCGCCACTCAGGCGTCCGATCGCCATCAACAGTCCAAACAGAAACGCGATCGGCAGGGCGTAGGTGACGACGAGCGGAACTACGCAGAGCGCGATGTCCAGTTGATCAGCGGCCGTCAGTCCGACGACCAGGAACTCGTCTGCCCGATCGAAGAGGTTCGGAAACAACACCACCGGCGCGGCCGCCAGAAAGCCCAGGGAGCTGTACTGCGCCACTTCCTTCGCCAGATAGCTGGAAAGCGTCCGGTGCGTCACGGGGCCAATCCTACTCGCGCCCACCCGCGGCGGCGAGATGGTAACATCGATTCCCCTCCCCCCGGATCCCCTCCATGGACCTGTCGCAGTTCGCGCTCTGGGACGTCGACCCGGTCGCCTTTTGGATTGGCGGTCGCGCGATCCGCTACTACAGCCTCTTCTACTTCCTGGCCATCGTGGTCGGCTATTGGGTCTTCCACGTTCAGATGCGCCGCGGCGGACACGGCCTGATTCCCACCAGCCGTTTCATTCCCTGGATGTTCATCGCCATCATCGTCGGGGGCCGATTGGGTCACTGTCTCTTCTACGAGCCCGACGTCTACCTGCGTGACCCGCTGCTGATTCTCGATTTGACTCGCGGCGGGGTCTCGAGCCACGGCGCCGCCGTGGCGATGCTCCTCGCGCTCTTTCTCTACGCCAAGCGCTACGCGTATTCGTTCACCGAGATCGCGGATCGCTTTTCGATTGGCTGTCTGCTCAGCTCCCCCTTGATCCGTCTGGGAAATTTCTTCAACTCCGAGATCGTCGGCCGCGAGTGGTACGGCCCCTGGGCGATCCGCTTTCCGCGCTTTGCCGCCTACCTCCAGAACCAATGGGAGCGGGGGATCGGATCCGAAGCCGGGCACGGGCCACTGGGCTGGACCGCGCAGGC
>CAXMOC010000163.1:0-11145 GCA_964194865.1 uncultured Opitutales bacterium
CGGAACAGCAACCGCGATGCGGGTGGGACAGGGTTGGTCAGGCCTGCTCCGAACGACGGGCTAGGCATCTGCCGATGGTTCGTCGGCCCACGGCTCGGGGGCAGCACAGGCCCCGAGGCGTTGTCGCCGGAGTGGGAGAGCAGCAGAGCAGACTTCCGGCCGCGGAGAGTTGGGAGGGCGGGGAACCCTGTTTTGCAGCCACCCGTGGGCGTGGGCCGATCACTCGATCTCGAGCTTCAGGCCAGCGAAACCGCGCACGTTGCTCGAATGCATGCGCGCGATGCCGCCTTTCGAGACCTCGTAGTCTGGAAACCTCTCGAGAAACTCTTCGAGCGCCACCCTCGACTCCAGGCGCGCGAGGAAGGCCCCGAGACACACGTGGCGTCCGTAGCCGAACCCCAGGTGTTGATCGATCGAACGGCGAACGTCGAAACGCTCCGGTTCGCTGAACTTCCTCTCGTCGCGCCCAGTCGCTCCATTGATGAGCAGGACGCGCGCGTCTCTTGGCACGAGGGTTCCGTGAAGCTCGACATCCCGGGTGAGCACCCGCCCCTGGTACTGGGAGGGGGGGTCGTAGCGCAAGGTCTCTTCGACCGCGTTGGGGATGAGCGCAGGGTCTTCCAACAGAAGGCGGCGCTGGTCGGGGTTCTTCCACAACCAGTAGATGGCAGTTGCCAGAAGCTTGGTGACGGTCTCATTCCCAGCGGTGGCAAGCAGATTGAAAAAGAACTTGATCTCGAGATCGGTGAGACGCTCCGGCTTGCCGTCTTCTCCGCGCAGCTCGGCCCGGACGAGATCGCTCATCATGTCATCGCGCGGCCGCAGGCGGCATTCCGCCAGCGCCCGAGTGAAATAATCCATCAGGCTCTCGATTGCGCGGAGCGCGCGAGGCGGGGGTATGGGGTTGCCCGGATCGCGGTGAAGCACATCGTTCGACCAGCCCCGTACGCTGTCTCGATCTGCGCTCGGGATGCCGAGCATCGTGCTGATGACGTCCATCGGAAACTTTGCCGTGAAGTCCACCACGGCGTCGAAGCGATTCCGGCCGACGAGCTTGTCGAGGTGTCCTCTCGCGATTTCGCGAATGGTGGGCTCGAGCTCTGCGATACGGCGCGGCGTGAATGCTTTGCTCACCAGGTTGCGAAGCCGCGTCTGGCGCGGCGGATCCATGAAGATGATCAATGGACCCACCACCGGTCGATCCATCAGCTCGAGAACCGTTCCTCGGGCGGAGCTGAAGGTCTCGAAATCGGCAAACGCCCGAAGTACATCGTCGAACCGCGTCAGGGCCCAGAAATCCAACGGCTCGTTGCGGTAGACCGGTGCTCGGTCGCGCAGCGCTCGGTAGTGGGGATAGGGGTCGGCGTCGAGTGCGTACGAGTAGGGATCGTACTCCGCGCGAATCGTCTCGGGCTCGGCCATCGGCCCGATTATACTGCCCGATTCAGGGCGGATCGGATTTCGTGGTTCGATCGGGTGGGCGGTCGCGGGAGCCGTGATCCCGTCCGCGCCGAGCGAGGAGCCGGCTGGACTCGAGCGCCGAGTCGAGTCCAGCCGGCATCGGTTTCAAGGGGGACTTCCCTGAATCCGGAGTCGTTCTAGGGTTGTGTTTCGCACATCCAGATTAGGGGGCGATTAGGACAGGGGGATACGACGACGACGGATCCATGAACCCGATGGAGATTCGAGCCCTCACACCGCCGGAAGTCCAACGCTGAACACAGAGCCCGCGCCAGCGTCGCTCTCGACGCCGATCCTCCCTCCGTGTGCCTCGGCGATCTGGCCGGCGATGGTCAGTCCCAACCCCGCTCCCGGCGCCGGGGAGTCCCCTCCCGAGCGCCCGCGATGGAACCGATCGAAGATTCGCTCCAAGCTCCCGGGATCGATGCCGGTTCCGGTGTCGCGAACCTCCACTCGAGCCTCGCCGTCCCGCTCCTCAGCCTCGACCTCGATGCGCCCCCCGGCCTCCGTGTGGAGGATGGCGTTCTCTACCAGATTGCCGAACAGTTGGCGCAACCAGGCGAGGTCGCCCATGACCCGAACCTGGTTCTGATCGGTTCTGGCCAGCTTCAGCTGATTTTCCGCGGCCAACGGCTCGTAGAACTCGACCACGGAATCGAGCAAGCCGCCGAGCTCGATCAACTCGCTCTGGCCCGGAGCGAGGCCGGCCTCGGAGCTGGCGAGCTGCAGCATCGCCGTGACCGCGCTGCCGAGTTGATCGATCTCGCAGAGATTCTCTTCGAGGGTCTTGCGAATGGAAGGCGACAGAGGTTCCGATTCGAGTGTCAGCTCCAGACGGCTGCGCAGCTTGCTCAGGGGCGTCCGAAGTTGATGGGCAGCATCGGCCGAGAAATGGCGCAACTTCTCGACAGAGTCTCGAATCCGTACGCGCATCTCCTCGAGCGTGTGGGCCAGCTCGTCGAGCTCATCGCCGGTTCCGGTGGTGGGAATCGGCTCGTCGAGCCGCGACCCCGTTATGCGGCGGGTGGTGGCGGTGATCTCGCTTAGAGGCCGCAAGCTGGTCCGGGCCAGCCACCAGCCGAGCGCCAGGCTGAAGACCACGACCACAGGCGTGGCCGTCAACAGCATCGTGCGTAGCTCCCGGGCCGGCCGTACAAACTCCCGGCTGTAGGCCCCCACCTGGACGAACATCTCCCCGGCTCTTGCTACCACGACCCAATAGGGAAAACGTTTGTTCAGGTCGGCCTCGTAGAAGTGCGAGTCTCGCGAGCTTCGGACGAAGTCCGGCGGAATACCGATCTCGTGGCTCGGCAGGATCCCTCGCCCATAGAGAATCCGACCATTGTCATCGAAGACCTGGACGCTGATCTTCAGATACGGCTCCGCATCGGCGACGCTGGTGACGTAACCTCGTAACTCGTCGATGTTCTCGAAGCCCTCCACCACCCGTCCCGCCAGCTCGGCCGCCTGTCGTTCGAGCAGTCTTCGGCCCTCGCGGGTCGCTTGTTTCTCGGTTCGCGAATAGGCGAAGAGCGAAAAGGCGGTCAGGCTGACCAGAATGGCTACGGCGTAGCGCAGAGCCCAGCGCCACCCGATGGACAGCGGCCGGCGCCGGAAGAGACTCATCGCGACGGCGATTCGCGGCGCCTAGCCATCGGTCGCCTGTGGGTCGCGAACCTCGAGCACGTAGCCGACGCCCTTGACGGTGTGGATCAGCTTCGGTTCGAACTCGCGATCGATCTTCTTGCGGAGGTAGTTGATCTGGACGTCGATGGCGTTCGATCGCGACTCGAATCCATAGCCCCAGACCCGCTCGATGATCATCGACCGCGTGACGGGGAATCCCTCATTGCGAAGCAGGTACTCGAGCAGTCCGAACTGCTTGGGGGTCAACTCGATCGGGTGCCCGGCGCGCGAGGCCTTGTGACGTGCGGTGTCGAGCTCGAGATCGGCGGTCCGAAGGCAGCCGTCCAGTGGTTCATCGTAGCGCCGGCGGGCGATCGCGCGGATGCGTGACACCAGCTCGCCGAACGCGAAGGGCTTCGACAGGTAGTCATCCGCTCCGATGTCCAGGCCGCGGATGCGGTCCTGCACCTCCCCGCGCGCAGTCAGAAACAGCACGGGAGTCTCCACCCCGCTCTCACGCAGGTGTTCGAGCAACTCGAAGCCGTCCCCGTCGGGCAGCATCACGTCGAGAATCAGCAGTTCGTAGTCGCCGAGGCGCGCGAGCTCCGAGCCGTGCGCGGAGTCTTTCGCCACATCGACCGCGAATCCGCGACTTCGGAGCCCCCGCTCGACGAACTCTCGAGCGACCGGATCATCCTCGACGTAGAGGATCTTCACGCCCGCAGCATACTGGTCAGCGGACGATCTCACCTCCCGCGTCCTCCCTACCAAGGGAGGGGACGCCCGGGCGAGCTCTCTCTCGCGACGGGATTCGCCCCGACGCCTCAGAGGCCGGTTGGAAAGTCGAAGGAGAGCAGGGGGGGGCGCTCGATGCCCTCGTCGCGCATGCGCAGGGCCAGGTCGAGGCGGCCCGCGGCCTGGATCAGCCCGATATGGCTGAAGCCCTGCGGATAGTTTCCAAGTGGAGCGCCTGTGGCGGGCTCGACCTCCTCCGCGAGCAATCCGAGATGGTTGGCGGCTCCCAGATGATTCGCGAATACCTCGAGGGCTTCGTCGAGCCCCCCCGTCAGCGCGAGGGCTTCGGCGAGCCAGAAACCGCACAGCACGAAGGCTCCCTCGGTGGCGTCGATCCCGTCGTCGCTTCGATAGCGCCGGAGATACGGTCCGTCCGACAGCTCTCGAATCACCCGGGCGATCGTTCGCTCTACTCGGACATCGGACGGGGGCAGGAAGCCGTAGATGGGAATCAAGAGCAGGGTTGCGTCGGTGCCGTCGCGACCGTACTCGCCCACGAAGGTTCCGCTCCTGCGATCGTACCCGCGCTCGATGATCTCGACCGAGAGTTGATCACGCGCCCGCTGCCAATCCGCCTGGGCGCGATCGCCACCAAAGAGCGGCGCGAGCTGGAGAGCCCGGTCCAGCGCGACCCAGGTCATCAGTTTGGAATGGAGGTGGTGGGTCGGTGCGGAGCGCTTCTCCCAGATCCCGTGGTCCGGCTCCTCGGTAGCGGTCATCGCGCGGCTGACCAACTTGCGAATCTGTCTCCACAGAGCCAGGCCGAGCGTGCCACCGGAGTGCTCGTAGAGAGATGCGGCATCGAGCAAAGGCCCCACGATGTCGTGCTGGGTCTGGTGCCGCGCGGCGTTCCCCAACCGGACGGGACCACTCCCCCGGTGGCCTTGGAGGTGACCGAGAATGACCTCTTCTGGCACATCTTTGCCGTGAATGGTCACCATCAGGTCCAGCTCGTTGCGCTCCTCGACCGTGTCGCGGACGAATTGGAAGAACCCGAGCGCTTCCTCGCGATAGCCGATCAAGTTCATCGCTCGAATCGCCATGGCACTGTCGCGAGTCCAGGAATAGCGATAGTCCCAATTGCGTTCGCCACCCGGTACGACGGGTAGGCTCGTGGTCGGGGCCGCGACGACTGCACCGGTCGGCGCGTATTGGAGGAGCTTGAGGGTCAGCGCCGATCGCAGCACATCGTGGCGCCACGGTCCGTCGTAGGTCAGCTGCGCGGACCACTTGCGCCAGAAGGTTCGGGTCGAGCGCAGGTGTTCGAACGAGCGGTATGCAGCCGTCGTCTCGACACGTTTGGACCGCCAGCTCAGGACCATCCAGAGGCGCTGCTCCTTGCGCAGCGTGAAGCGCGCCCGCGCACCGCCTTGCGGTCGCTTTTCGAAGCGGATGCCGCCACCGATGGCGACCGACAGTCGCTCGCCCCCCGGTCCACAGGCCATCACGCCATGATCCGCCAGCTCGATCGTAGTCTCGCCCCGTCCGTAGTCGAAGCGCGGATCGAAGACGGCCTCCATCTCGATCGAGCCTTCGCGAGCCTCCAGGAGGCGGTGCAGCTCGTGTGTCGAGGAGCGAGGGTCGTCGCTCCACGGCATGAAATCGGTCAGGCACACCACTCCCTCGCCGGGTCTTCGGAAGAGAGTCTGGAGAACGTTGGTGGAGTCGTCGTAGGCTTGAAGGCTCGAGTAGCGCTCGGCTAGCGGAGAAACCCGAAAGAATCCCCCCCGCTCCCGATCGAGGATCGCTGCGAAGACGCTGGGTGAATCGAATGTTGGAAAGCAGAGCCAGTCTACCGAGCCGTTGACACCGATCAGCGCGCAGGTGAAACCTTCCCCGACGATGCCGTACTTACCGATGTCCAGCGCTCCGCCGTCGACATCGAATGCCTCGGCGACACGACGCGATGTGGTGTAGATGTCCACGGGCCCCCCGCGCGCGAACTGAGCTGTCAGCTCATCGAGGTGACAGTGGAGTCTTCCGGTGTGCTCCGCGGGTCGAGGCGGCGCCCCTTTGGATCGAAATATCGAACGTTCGCGATCCCCTTGCGGTGTAGGTAGGCCTCGAAAGAAGTCTTCAACACTCCCAGACCGTAGCGAACGGAACGTCGGAAATTGATGGAGGAGGCTTCCTCGAAATAGGCTGCTGGGCAGCTGACCTCTCCAATCTCGAATCCGGCGAGCAGGATCTGCGCCAGCATCTGGTTGTCGAACACGAAATCGTCGGAGTTTTCGTGCAGCGCCAGACGCTCGAGCACCTCCCGGGAGAAAGCCCGGTAGCCGGTGTGATACTCGGAGAGCTTGGCCCCCGTCAGCAGGTTCTGTATGGCCGTGAGAACCCGATTGGCGACGTATTTGTAACGAGGCATCCCGCCGGCGAGGGCGCGGCCTCCGAGCACGCGCGACCCGAGCACCACATCGAAGGGGCCGTCGGTGATCAGACCAATCATCGCGGGGAGGAGCGCCGGAGTGTACTGGTAGTCGGGGTGCAGCATGATGACGATGTCCGCACCCAACCGAAGTGCTTCGGTGTAGCACGTCTTTTGATTGGCCCCGTAGCCGCGGTTGGTCACATGAACGAGCGTCCGGAGGCCCAGTTGTTTCGCGATCTCGACGGTCGCGTCGCCGCTGGCGTCGTCCGTGACCACCACTTCATCGACCAGGTCTAGGGGGATCTCGCGATAAGTCCGCTCGATCGTCCTGGCCGCGTTGTAGGCTGGCATCACGACCACGATCCGCTTGCCGTGAAACAATGGCTTTGATTCCCCCTTCAGTCGACCATCGGGGCTAGACTAGGCGTGAGTCGCTGCCCGGGTGGCGGAATGGTAGACGCGGGCGACTTAAAATCGCTTGGCCGACGGGTCGTGCAGGTTCGAGTCCTGCTCCGGGCACCGGCAGACTCGCCTTGCGGTCCGCGCGTTTCGGGTACGGCGACTACCAGCCAAGAGAAGTTCCGACGATGTCTCGGACGTCGTCCGCCTCGAGCAGCTCTTCCAAGGCATCGCGATCGAGCAAAGTCGTACGCTGATAGCCGAGCTCGGGAAGCTGCAACTCGAGGCGGTAGATTTCTCGGGGTGTCTGGAATATCCGGCGGATACGGAAGTTTCTGCCTCCACCGCCCTCCAGTATTTCGTTGCGGAGAGACTCTAGGATCCGCTGAGAACGTCCCGCGTCGGCGAGCAACGGACCCAGGCATAGCTCGGCGCTGAGCGGCGTTCCCGGTTCTTGGCGATCGAAGCGGGTTCGATGAGCAATTTTGAACGCTCCGGGCGGTCGCATCGCATAGAAGGATACCCGGAAGGTCGAGCCAGCTTCAAGCGAGTTCCGCAGTCGGGCGCGACTTCAATCGCTTTCGTTCTCCGATCGGTGCGAGATGAAGTCCTCGAGTGCCGCGAACTGCTCGGCCGCGCCACCCAGGAACTCGATTCCAATACCGGAATCTGCGACCGCGGGGCTCGGGGCGAGTACCCGCTTCACCCAGGCAACGCGTCCGATGGCCTCGATGGGGCGGCCCGTTGGCAATCGGATCTCGACCAGGACACGTCGGCCTGGATCCAGGGGCTCGGCGGTTCTCACGAATGCACCACCCCGCGATACGTTACAGCAGGTTTCCTGGACGGAGCGAAAGAAGGGCCGGCCGGTCCAGGGATCGCGCTCCGGCTCGATCGTGGAGATTCGCACTGCGATGGTTGCCGGCACCCGCTCGTGGCGCCGGCGAGGCTGGCTCGTGGGTGTCTCCGACATGGTCCCCCCCTATCTCACCAAACGGCAACTCATCGGCAGATTGACCCCTGGGGCTTGAGCCCGGACTCGCGGCGCGTCGAGCGCCTCCTTCGGGAAAGGTCCGTCTCAAGCGCTGTTTCGGACCCGACGAAGAGGAAAACGGCGTTCGAACGGCCTTACGCTGGGTGGCCGTGCGCGTTCAAAGGGGTGAGGGGGCATGGAAAAGCTGATTCTCTCGCCGGAGCAGTCTGCGAACCTCGGTCTGGCGGAGAGGGAATCCCTCCGCGTGCTCTCGACAGGATCGAGGACGATCCTGCTCGAACGTATCCAGGGCGACGCAGAGAACGCGCTGCCGTGGGATCGCGACCTGGTCCTCAGCGCAGACGTTCGTTCGTTCCCGCTCGCCGACATCCTGAACCTGCTCCACGCTTCTTCGAAGTCCGGTTTCCTCTTCTTCGAAGACGGCGATCACGCGAAATCGGTCTATCTCCACCGTGGCGAGGTGGTCTTCGCAAGCTCGAATCAGAGGTTCGACCGCCTGGGAGAGTCTCTGGTGCGGTCCGGCGCGATCACGCCCGACCAGTACGCCGAAGCCACTCAGGCCTACTCGGCGACGAGCCAGTTCGGCAAGATTCTCGTTGAGAAAGGGTTCTTGACCTCACGCGAGTTGTGGAACGGTGTCAAGCTGCAGGTGGAGGAAATCGTCCGCTCGCTGTTCGCCTACGATCTGGGAGCCGTGCTGTTCTGGGAAGGGGAGATCCGTCCCGACAACGTCCTCCGCCTGTCGCTGCCCAGTCGTCGTCTGATTGCCCAGGGGCTCAAGCGACGGGACGACCTGATTCGCTTTCTGGCCTGGCTCGAATCGCCCGGTTTGAGGGTCGAGGCGGTCGAGGGAGTCGAGCATCGCCTGGCGGGTATCGAACAAACGATGTTTGAAGCGATTCAGGCTGGCGGAACCTTCCACGAGCAGTGTCATAGGGCGGGAGTCGAGCCGCTATGCGGAGCCCGAATCGTTCAGCATCTCCGCTTGCTCGACGCATTGAACCTCACCCGAGCCGGAGATTCTTCAGGCCTGCCAGAACGCGACGTGGCGGTCGGCGACGACGAATCGGTTCGAGCGGGCATTACTCGTTATCTGAAGATTCTTGCCGAGCTCGCCGCTCCCATCGTCGCCGTCGAAGGCGAGCAGGGCATCCGCGAGCGGTTCGCACAAGTGGTCGAGGATGCGGCCCAGCGCTACCCGGAGCTGCTTTCGGAGCTCGAAGTGGGCCACGGCGCGGCGCTGGATCCCGAAGATCTGATTCGGCGCGCTCTTTCCTACCCGGGAGACCGGGAGCGGGAAGTTCGGTTGGCGTTGGACGAGTTGGTTTCCTATCTCGAATTTGAGCTGATCAACCATCCGAGAATCGCTCGGCCCGAAGACTACCTCGAGGGTTTGGAGACCCTGCGGGCCGGGATCTGAGTGCTGCCTACCCAAAGAGGCCGAGCTTCCCCGGTCGAGGTCAACGCGGCGCGCTCGCTGCCGCGGAGAATTTCTGACTCGGGACACTAGAATCCCGTGGTGCGTCGATCCCCCCGCGCGAGCGATGAGCAGGCCAACCGAGGTAAGGAGCAGCTGGCTGGTCTCCACGTCGCACTGGAGGCGATCCGGGCGAGGCGCCGCAAGCTGTGGGTGCTGCGGGTGCAGCGCGGACTACAGCGCCCGGAGCTTGCGGCCGTGGTCGCGGAGGCCAAAGCGGCCGGGATTCGTGTCGAGCCAGTCAGCGAGGAACGACTCGCAGAGCTGGCCGCTGGAGTGGCTAACTCCCAAGGCGTGGTTCTGGAGGCGGGCCCGCTTCCGGAGCTCTCGCTGGGAGCGCTGCTCGAATCGATCCCGGACCAGGCGCGTACTCTGGTTGCGCTCGATGGGGTTGAAGACCCACAGAATCTGGGAGCGATCGCACGGGTGGTCGAAGGCTGCGGCGCAGCGGGCTTGATCTTGCCTCGCCGGCGCTCGGCTCCACTTTCCGCTGCCGCGGCTCGGGCGAGCGCGGGCGCTATCGAATGGTTGCCTTGCGCACGCGTTCCCAACCTGCCCAGAGCTCTCAACATATTGAAATCAGAAGGCTTTTGGATCTTCGGAAGCGACCCCAGCGCGGAAGTCGAATTGTATTCGCTACCGGAGCGCAGCCTCGAGGGCAAACGAGTGGTGGTATTCGGGGCGGAGGGGCGAGGGCTCAGGCGAGGGGTGGATCGGGTATTGGATTTCCGGGTGAGAATTGCGCTGGAAGGCCAGGTTGCTTCGCTGAATGTGGCTGCCGCCGCGGCCGTCTTCCTGTTCGAGCTACGACGCCGTTCCTAGATTGGCAACTTCGCCCTGATTGCCATATATATAGATGGGTATTCCCCTGTCTCCCGTTGCTGAGGGGTCGCGGGAGCAAGCAAATTTTACCTTGCGATCGCCTACTGGCTGGCGTAGCTCAATTGGCAGAGCAGCTGATTTGTAATCAGCAGGTTGCGGGTTCGAGTCCCATCGCCAGCTCCAGATTCGAGGCTGCAATCGCTGGGCAGGGACCGCCCCGTAGGGCACACCGACACAATGTAGATCGGCGAGCGTATCGCGACAACGACTCGATCGGGCGAACGAGCGGAAGTGAAGACGGCGACGAAAAGATAGCGGTGACCAAGAGATATAGCGGCGACGAAAAAATGTAGCGGCGGCGACTGGGGCATCCCGAAATTCGCATTCAACGGTTGGGTCACTCGTGCATCACGCGATTCCGAGCCCGGCAGCTGTGCGAGTGGCGTTGTGTCTGCACTCATTTCGGTCATCGTCGATCTGTCGGGAATTGGAGAGGTACCGAAGCGGTCAAACGGGGCAGACTGTAAATCTGCTGGCTCAGCCTTCGGAGGTTCGAATCCTCCCCTCTCCACCAGGCGTTGCTGGTGGTCGGTCATTGAGCCGGTGTCCAGTGAGCTGGCGTTGATGTCGGGGCTGTTGTCACGAATGCAAGCGGGCACTTGGCAGCTCCCGAACCGCACTCGAATCGCGAATCGCGAATCGGGGTGGGCTGGAAACCAAAGAACCGAAACGTACGGTCGGACGGAGCGGCGAGCCATTGGCTGTGAGAGCCGGCTGAAGATGTTGGGCGTCGAAACGGGAATCGGATGCGCTGATGAGCGGAAGCGCGCGGGCGGGAATAGCTCAGTTGGCTAGAGCACGAGCCTTCCAAGCTCGGGGTCGCGGGTTCGAATCCCGTTTCCCGCTCCACGCGCTCGAGTATCAAGGGCCCATGTAGCTCAGGTGGTAGAGCGCGTCCTTGGTAAGGACGAGGTCGGCGGTTCAAGTCCGCTCGTGGGCTCCAGGACTTGGATGGGGCGCTCACGGCGGTGGGCGGCCAGACGGGAGACGAGGGAAGGCATGGCAAAGGAGAAATTCGAGCGGACGAAGCCGCATGTCAACGTGGGCACGATTGGTCACGTAGACCACGGCAAGACGACACTGACGGCGGCGATCACGCAGCGTCAGTCGAAGAAAGGTCTTGCGGACTTCACGCCGTTT
>CAXMOC010000164.1:0-18678 GCA_964194865.1 uncultured Opitutales bacterium
TTGTTGCGGGTCGCGTGCGCGGATCCAAGCAGCCCATTGAAGCGGCGCTCGAAGCGCTGAACAGATCGTTCGGATCGAAGAGGGAAGGGAGAGCGTCGGTGGGTCAGATTTCTGCAAAAGTGGTGAAGGAGCTGCGAGACAAGACGGGTGCGGGCATGATGGATTGCAAGCGCGCCCTGGGCGATGCCGACGGTGATCTGAGCAAGGCGGTCGAGCTGCTCCGCGAACGAGGGCTGGCCAAGGCTGGTAAGCGCAGCAGCCGCGCAACGAGTGAGGGAGCCGTTTCGATTGCCATCGACGGCTCGGCTGCAGCCATCGTCGAGGTGGGCTGCGAGACCGACTTCGTGGCGCGAACGGATCTGTTCGGGGAACTGGGTGGCCAGCTCGCCAACGCCGTGGTGGGTGATCCGAGCATTCAATCCGTCGACAACCTGTTGGGGACGGAGATTGCTGGCGAGACGGTTCGCGATCGGGTGACTGCGGCTATTTCGCGACTGGGCGAAAACGTCGTCGTCAAGCGACTCGAGAGACTCGATGCGGGCACCTCGGGCGTTGCTGGTGGCTACGTACACGCCGGCGGCAACCTGGGCGTGATCGTCGCCTTGGTGACCGAGAACTCGAGCCCCGCACTGGAGACGCTTGCCAAGGACCTGGCAATGCACGTGGCTGCGGCGGATCCCACGCCGCTGTCTGTGGATCGATCCGGCGTCGATCCCGGGCTGCTCGACTCCGAGCGATCGATCTTTCGCAACCAGGCACTCCAGAGCGGAAAACCCGAGCAGGTGATCGACAAGATCGTCGAGGGGCGGATCAACAAGTACCTTTCCGACGTCTGTCTGGTCGAACAGGCATTCGTGAAGGACCCCGATCGCAGCATCGACCAGCTGCTTCGCGACGTCGGTACCGCGGAGGGAACGGGCATCGCGGTGAGTGGCTATCGGCGTTACAAGCTCGGGGAAGGAGAAGCGGAGGAGGCGTGAAGGCCGCCTATCGAAGGCTGCTCATCAAGCTCTCCGGGGGCCAGCTCGCCGGAGAGAACGGCTTCGGCATCAGTCCCACGGTGATCGGTCGCACTGCGAAGCAGATCCGTGAGGTCCACGAGCTGGGTATTCAGATCTGCGTCGTCGTCGGCGGCGGCAACATCGTTCGTGGCATCTCGGCTGCCGATGAGGGGATGGATCGCGCCAGCGCGGATTACATGGGAATGATGGCCAGCGTCATCAATGCCTTGGCGTTGCAGGATGCGCTCGAAAAAGAGGGGCTGGATACGCGGGTCCAATCTGCGATCGAGATCAAGACGGTCGCTGAGGCCTACATCCGACGCCGAGCCGTACGCCACCTCGAAAAGGGCCGGATCGTGGTGTTTGCCGGGGGAACGGGCAATCCCTACTTCACCACCGACACCGCGGCCGTATTGCGCGCAGCCGAGGTTCACGCAGAGATCATCTTGATGGCCAAGCAAGGTGTCGATGGCGTTTACAGCGCCGATCCAAAAATCCACCCCGAGGCAACACGCTACGCCCGATTGACCTACGAAGAAGCGCTCATGAAGAACCTGCGCGTAATGGATCAGACCGCACTAGCACTGTGCCGAGAGAACGGGTTGCCAATCGTCGTGTTCGACATGGCTCCGGCTGGAAGTCTACGCAAGCTCGCGAGCGGCAAAGCGATCGGGACGCGGGTGGAGGGCTAGGGACGCACGGGCGCCCGTAGAAGATGAGCAAGAGTCAGATAAGGGACGAAGATGGCAGACGATGACGCCGCCCTGATCCAGTCGGAAGCCCGAGACAGCATGCAGAAGGCGACCCGGAGCTTGAAGGCCGAGCTTCAGAAGGTCCGCACCGGCCGAGCCAGCGTCGCGCTGCTCGACGGAATTCAGGTCGAATACTATGGGACGCCCACGCCCCTGAACCAGCTGGCCAATCTCACGACGCCCGATCCGCGTCTGATCGTCGTGGCTCCCTACGACCAAAGCGTGATCGGCGAGATCGAGAAGTCGATCCTCAAGGGGGATCTCGGCCTCAGTCCTTCCAACGATGGCAAGGTGGTGCGAATCCCGATTCCGCCGCTGACCGAAGAGCGTCGCAAAGAGCTCGTCAAGCATGTGCACCGGGCCGCCGAGGATCACAAGGTGGGTGTTCGGGAATCACGCCGCGACGCCCTCTCCCTGCTCAAGGACCTGGAATCCGAAGGCGCCTTGCCGCGCGACGACAAACACCGCGAGGAGAAGAAAATTCAGGCGTTGACGGACGAAATGGTGAAGGAGATCGACGCGATCGCCGCCCAGAAGGAGGAGGACATCCTCCAGGTCTGACCATGCAGGAATCCAGCTTGGACATGGATCGGATTCCCCGCCACGTGGCCATCATCATGGATGGCAACGGGCGCTGGGCCGAGCAGCGCGGTCGCTCTCGCGACCAAGGCCATCGGGAGGGCCTCGAAGCACTGCGAGAGGTGGTTCGCGGTGCAAACGAACTCGGCATCCACTGGCTCACCCTCTATGCCTTCTCGCTGGAAAACTGGAACCGGCCCAAGTCAGAAGTGGATTCCCTGATGGGTCTGCTCGAGCACTACCTCGAGACCGAGGTCGACGAGGTGATGGAGAAGGGCATCGAGCTGCGTTCGATCGGTCGCAGTGATCGCCTGCCGCCGCGAATTCGCGAGCGGGTCGCCAACGCGGTCGAGCGGACGCGGGGAAACCGCGAGATGCGCCTGGTGTTCGCGCTCTCCTACGGGGGGCGCTCGGAAATCGTCGATGCCGCTCGCAAGCTGCTCCGCGACGCGGAGCTGGGCAAGGTGGACCCCGAGCGTCTCGATGAAAAGACATTCGCAGCCTATCTCTACGATCCGGAAATTCCCGACCCGGATCTGCTGATCCGAACCGGCGCGGAGTCGAGAGTTTCCAATTTCCTGCTCTGGCAGATCGCCTATGCGGAGATCTACAACACGGAGCTGATGTGGCCCGACTTTCGCGCGGATGATCTCGTCGACGCGATTCGCGAGTACCAGGCCCGTGAGCGGCGCTTTGGATTGACCAGCGGACAGGTGCGCGGGGGTAGCAATGGCGCCTGAAGATCGAGCCGCCGGCTCGCCGCGGAGCGGCCCCAAGCGCTTGACGGTGCTGGGTAGTACGGGCTCGGTTGGCGAGCAGACGCTGGCCGTGGCCGGCGCAGCGCCCGAACGCTTTGAAGTGGTCGCGCTCGCCGCGGGCCGCAACGTCGAAAAGTTGGCCGACCAGGTGCGACGCTTTCGTCCTGCCGTGGTGTCAGTGGCTGACCCAGCATGTGCCGAGCAGCTTCGTTCACTACTCGGAACCGAATCCGTCGCTGAATCGGTCGAAGTGGGTGTGGGCGCCGAGGGGTTGGAGCGAGTGGCCATACACGACTCGGACCTGGTGGTCTCGGGTCTGGTCGGTGCGCTGGGACTGGCCCCCACGCTTGCGGCGATCCGCGCTGGACGAGACATCGCGCTCGCCAACAAGGAAGTCCTGGTGATGGCTGGTGCGCTGGTCATGCGCGAGGTTCAGACGAACGGGGTGACACTGCTGCCCGTAGACAGCGAGCACAGCGCGATCTTCCAGGCACTATCCGGCCAACGCAGGGAAGACGTCGCTCGCGTGATCCTGACGGCATCGGGTGGACCCTTTCGCACCTGGTCGGCCGAGCAGATCGCAAAGGCCACCATCGAGGAGGCATTGAACCACCCCAACTGGAAGATGGGGCCGAAGATCAGCATCGACTCGGCGTCTCTGATGAACAAGGGCCTCGAGGTGATCGAGGCGCGCTGGCTATTCGATACGCCACCAGATCGGGTCGACGTAGTCGTGCATCCCGAATCGATCATCCACTCGCTAGTCGAGTTCAAGGATGCCTCGGTGCTGGCCCAGCTCGGCCTACCGGACATGAGAATTCCAATCGCGGTGGCTCTGGCCCATCCGGAGCGCCTGGAACTCGACGTGCCCCGCCTCGATCTGGCTGCATTGGCTCGCCTGACCTTCGAGGCTCCCGACCGCGAACGCTTCCCCTGCCTCGATCTCGCCTTCAAAGCGCTCGACGCCGACGAGGCGGCACCGGCCGTGCTCAACGCCGCCAACGAAGTCGCGGTGGCGGCTTTTCTCGATGGACGCATGCACTTTCCCGGCATCGCAGAGACGAACGGTGCCGTTCTAGACGCCCACGTCGGTCGCCGGGGATCGGGTGCGCTGCGCGATCTGAATGATGTGATGGAAGCCGATGCCTGGGCGCGCCGCTGTGCGCGCGATTGGATTGCGGCCACTGAACGAGGTGCTGCATGAACTTTCTGGCGGGGCTGAACCAGGCGTCGAGTTACGTCTTTGCTTTTGTGGTGATGCTGGGTGTCTTGATCTTCGTACACGAGCTGGGCCACTTCCTGGCCGCGAAGGCGTGCGGGATCCGGGTGCTGAAGTTCTCGCTCGGCTTCGGGTCGCCCATCGGGTTTGGACGGTTCCGGATGCGCTGGGTCCGGGGATACACCGAGTATGTGGTGTCGTGGATCCCGCTAGGCGGCTTCGTCAAGATGCTCGGGGAGAATCCAGGTGATGAGGAGTCCCCCGATGCCCGGGCCAACCCGAGCGAGGCGATGAACACAAAGCCCATGTGGCAGAAGCTGGTGGTGGTCTTTGCCGGGCCCGCAATGAACCTGCTGCTCCCCGTCTTGATTTTCAGCGGCATTCTGGCGGTGGGATTGCCCCAGGCAGACGCCGTGATCGGCGAAGTCGAGCCGGGGTCACCGGCGGCCGCTTCGGGCCTGCAGCCAGGCGACCGCATCACCGCCATTGACGGCGTACCGGTTGGCTGGTGGCGGCAGGTCGACGAGGAACTGAACAGTCGCAACACAGGCGAGCTGTCCGTTCGCTACGAGCGTGACGACGTGGAAGCAACCGCCCGAGTTGCGATCGAGCCCCGTCAGCGGCAGGACGTCTTCGGCGACGTCTCTTCGGTCGGTTGGGTGGGACTCGATCACTGGCGGACCCGAGCGATGCTGGGATTGACCGATCGCCAGAGCCACGCCTATCGGGCCGGGCTGCGGTCGGGAGACCTGGCAACCGCCGTGAACGGCGCTCCGGTCGAAGACTGGCTTGGATTCGCCCAGGCGTACCGAGATGCAGGTGCTGGTGAGGTTCAGCTCGAGATCCAACGGGAGCTCGACTCCGACGAACGCGTCAACGTAACGGTTCCGGCGCTCGGGGACGTTGCGGCACTCGGAGTCATTCGTGCGAACGTGTTCATCAGTAAGGTGACTGAAGACTCCCCTGCCGAGCGCGCCGGACTGCTTTCAGGGGACCTGATCCTGAGCGTCGACGGCGTCCCGATGCACAGCTTCGAGACCTTCGCACAGGTGGTCCGCGCCAGCGAAGGCCGCGACCTGGAGCTGGTGGTAGCGCGCGACGGCGAGCTGATCGAGTTGGCGGTGGTTCCAATCCTGGCTCAGGTAGACGTTCCGGGCCTCGAAGTCACGGTTCCCCGCTACCGGATGGGCGTGATGGGCAACAATCTGTTGGCCGTCAGCGGGAGCATCGGTTTCGAGCAGGTGCTCAATCCGCTGGTTGCCGTGCCCCGCGCGCTGGGGTTGACGGTCGATATCACCCGAGTCTTCCTAAAAGGCCTCGGCAAGCTGATTACCGGTGAAGTTTCTCGGGATCAGATCGCCGGCCCAATCGGCATTGCCGAGATCGCGGGCAAAGCGCTCGAGCGAGGCTGGCTGGACTACCTCCAGACCTTGATTCTGATCAGCATCAACCTGGGCATCTTGAACCTGCTGCCCATCCCGATCCTCGATGGTGGCCAGGCGGTGGTATTTCTGGTGGAGGGTATCCGCCGTGCGCCCCTGTCGCTGCGCACGCGCGAATTCGTGCAACAAATCGGAGTTGCCGTGCTCCTCATGCTGATGGGTTTCGCTTTTTGGAACGACATGTCGCGCATCGTCACGCGCAATTGGGATCGGGTCGTCGGTTGGCTGAACGGCTAAGGGGAGACCTCTAATCGCCCGGACGGCGCCGCTGTTGCTCGCCGTCGAGACGGCGACCTCGACCCTGAGTGTGGCGATGTTGCGAGGGGGCGAGTTGCTCGACGAGATCGTCGCACCCCCGGGGCCCGCGGCTACGACCCTGCTACCAGCGATCGCCGCGCTGTCGGATCGCACCGGGGTTTCGATCGACGCGGTCGAAGGTTTCGCTGTCTCCATCGGGCCGGGCTCATTCACCAGCTTGCGGGTCGGCATTGCCACGGTGAAGGGCCTCGCCTTCGGAACCGACCGCCAGGTTGCGCCCGTCCCGACGCTGGCCGCATTGTCGTTGGTGCCTCCGGAGAGCGGGGCCACGATTGTCCCGATGCTCGACGCGCGCCGCGGAGAGGTCTATGCGGCCGCTCATGGAGGCGAGGGGAGCAGCCAGCCGGTCGTGGCCGCGGGCGTCTACACCCCGGATGAGCTGTGCGAAAGGCTGCCGCTGCCCTGCGTTCTGGTCGGCGAGGCCGTTGCGCTATTCGGCGACGCCATGATCGCTCGGCTGGGTGACGGCGCGAGCCTGTTGCCGGCGCCCGCGGGCGATGCGCGGGCGCGCCACGTCGGGACACTCGGTGCGGCGATGCTGGCAAAGGGCGAGGGAGTCGACGCCGCGCTGCTGACTCCCAACTACCTCCGTCGTGCGGAGGCCGAGGTCAAGCGCACCGGCAGCCGCTTCGAAGCGCCACCCCGGGGCAGCTGAGCAGCCCCCTCGGGGGCGCTCTTTGACATGCCTGAATTCGTTGCGTAATTTCGAATCAATTCGGAATCATGCGAGGGCGGCCAGACTCCGATCGCCCGTCATCGGACCAGCTCATTTCCACCCGAATCGAGACCTCGCGCTCGGAGGCGCGAGCTGCTGGGCTGTGTCAGAGTGACCGGATCTCGGACCCCAGCCGGCCCATCGAGGAGCGCGACTCATGGCACTGAACATCTACTACGACAAGGACGCAGACCTCGGGCGGCTCGACGGCAAGACCGTCGCCATCGTGGGCTATGGCAGTCAGGGGCACGCCCATGCCCAGAACCTCCAGGCTTCCGGTGTCTCTGTCGTCGTGGGGCTGCGCAAGGATTCGCCGTCCTGGGAGAAGGCGGAGTCCGCCGGGCTGCGGGTGGCGACTCCGTCCGAGGCCGCGCGCGAGGCCGACATCGTGATGCTCACTCTGCCCGACGAGACGGCCGCCGAGGTCTACGCCGAGCAGATCGGACCTCAGCTTTCGCCCGGCAACTACGTGGCCGTTGCCCACGGCTTCAACATCCACTTCGGAGCCATCGTTCCGGACGAAGACATCAACGTATTCATGGTTGCTCCAAAGGGACCCGGCCACACCGTGCGAGCCCATTACGAACAGGGTCGCGGTGTACCTTCATTGGTCGCGGTGGCCGCCGACCCCTCGGGCGACACGCTGCGAATCGCGTTGGCCTATGCCAAGGGCATTGGTGCGGGGCGCGCCGGAATCATCGAGACGACCTTCCGCGAGGAAACCGAAACCGACCTTTTCGGCGAGCAGACCGTGCTGTGCGGCGGCCTGACAGCGTTGATGGCGGCTGGCTATGAGACCTTGGTCGAGGCGGGCTACTCCCCGGAAATGGCGTACTTCGAGACGATCCACGAAGTGAAACTGATCGTCGACCTGATCTACGAGGGCGGCGTCGCGAACATGCGCTACTCGGTTTCGAACACCGCCGAGTACGGCGATCTGACGCGTGGCCCGCGCATCATCGATCGCGACGTCAAGGAACGGATGAAGCAGATTCTGGCGGAGATCCAGACGGGGGCCTTCGCGAAGGAGTTCATCCTCGAAAACCGTTCCGGTGGTGTGCAATTTCGGGCTCTTCGCAAGCAGGGGGAGGGGCACCCGATGGAGGAGGTTGGGGCCAAGCTGCGCAACCTGATGCCGTGGCTGAAGGATCAACGCCTGGTCGACCGATCCAAGAACTGAGATGGGGGAATCCGAGCATTCGGCGAAGGAGTCGGTCTTCGCGGAGCGGCCCACCGAGTTCGTTGTCCGCGACGCCTTCACGCTGGGTGTGGCCCCCCTGGCAATGGCGGGACTCTGCGGATTGTTGGGTTTCCCTGTTGTCGGCTTCGGGCTGCTTGGCCTCACGGTCTTCGTCGCGTGCTTCTTTCGCAATCCGCCGCGGGCGATCCCGGGTGATGAGAACACCGTGGTGTCCCCAGCTGACGGTCGCGTGATCGAGGTGGGAGAGATCGAGCAGGCCGATGGCAGCAAGGCGCTGCGGATCGCGATCTTCCTCTCGGTATTCAACGTTCACGTCAATCGCTGTCCCCTGGCGGGCAAGGTTGTTGCGATCGAGCGGGGGGGCGAGCGCTACCGCGCTGCCTTCGACCGCGCAGCGGAACAGGACAACGTTCGCTGTGCGATGACCCTGGAAACGGCCAAAGGTCTCCGCTTCCAGGTGGTGCAGATCACCGGCCTGATTGCGCGCCGCATCGTCTGTCACCCTCAGATCGGCGAATGGGTGAACCGCGGCTGCCGTTACGGACTGATCCGGTTCGGCTCGCGTACCGACGTGGTCTTGCCGCTGGGTGCCGTGGCCGAAGTCAAGCGGGGTGATCGGGTGCGCGGTGGAAGCTCGGTAGTGGCACAGCTGGTGCCTGCTGGGGGAAACGCGTGACGGCCGACGAACCGCCGATCGCGAAGCGTCGCCATCGCCGCCGCCGTCGCCGGCGCGCCCAGGGCGAGCCGCCCCGCGGACTCTTCCTGTTGCCGCACCTGGTGACGACTGCGGGCCTCTTTCTGGGCTTCTACGCGATCGTTCAGGCCTTCAACAACAGGCCCGAGCTGGCCGCGTGGGGCATCGTGTTCGCGGGAATGTGTGATGCCATCGACGGCCGCCTGGCGCGCCTGACCCGCTCCACCAGCCATTTCGGCGTCGAGTATGACTCGATCGCCGATACCGTGTCCTTCGGTGTGGCGCCGGCCATGCTGGCGTTCAGCGCCGGGAACCTTCAGGTGCTCGGCCGCACGGGCTGGGTGATGGCCTTCCTCTTCACGGCCGGGGCCGCGCTGCGACTCGCCAGGTTCAACGTCGGGCCGGGCCGCTACCGCGGACGCTTCGAAGGGCTGCCGAGTCCGGCGGGCGCGGGGATGGTTGCTGCCAGCGTCTTGTTCGTAGGATTCCTGCGCGACTTCGGGCTGGACTTCTCGATCCCCGAGTCGATCATCGCCGGCGGAGCCGCGATTCTGGGTCTGCTGATGGTCAGTGCGATTCCCTATCGGAGCTTCAAGGAGGTCGATCTACGCCATTCCTACGGAACCTTGGTGTTCATGGTGTTCGCAATCGCCCTCATCATCCAGGAGCCCAGCATCAGCCTGTTCGCCATCGGTGTGATCTACTGCTCCTCGGGTCCCATCGAATGGCTCTGGCGCCGCTACACGGGGCGCAGCCTGGAATTGTTGGAGGCGACCTCGCCGCAGCCGACGGAGGGATGACTCATGGGTACGGAATTGATTCGCATCTTCGACACCACCCTGCGCGATGGGGAGCAGTCGCCTGGCTGCAGCATGAATCTCTCGGAGAAGCTGCAGCTGTCACGCCAGCTCGAGCGGTTGGGGGTCGACATCATCGAAGCGGGCTTTCCGATCGCCAGCGATGGCGATTTCGAGTCTGTGCGAGCGATTGCAAACGAGCTGCGCGAAACCAGTGTCTGCGGGCTGGCGCGCACGGGCATTGATGACATCGACCGAGCGGGTGTGGCGCTGGAGAAGGCGCAGCGTCCGCGGATCCACACCTTCATCGCGACCAGCGACATTCACCTCGAGCACAAACTGAGGATGAGCCGCGAACAGGTGCTGACCGAAGTGGACCGCGCAGTTCGTCAGGCCCGCGGCTACTGCGACGACGTGGAGTTCTCGGCCGAGGACGCCACGCGATCCGATTGGGACTTCCTGGTGGAGGTGTTCCGAGTTGCCATCGAAGCCGGCGCCTCGACCTGCAATGCACCGGATACCGTCGGCTACACCCAGCCCGTGGAGTACGCATCCCTGATCCGCCACCTGCGCGAAAATGTGCCGGGTGCCGAGAGCGTGATTTTTTCGGTCCACTGTCACAACGATCTGGGCCTGGCGGTTTCGAACAGCCTGGCCGCCGTCCTCGCAGGGGCACGTCAAGTGGAATGCACGCTCAACGGGATCGGAGAGCGCGCCGGCAATACCTCGATGGAAGAGGTCGTGATGGCGATCAAGACCCGCCCGGACGTCTTCGCGGATCTGGATTGCAATATCCGAACTACCGAGATCTATCCCTCGAGCCGCATGCTGTCGGCGATCATCGGCGTCTCGGTGCCGCCCAACAAGGCGATCGTCGGTGACAACGCCTTCGCCCACGAGGCCGGCATCCACCAGGACGGCGTGCTCAAGGCGCCGATCACCTACGAGATCATGACGCCGCAGTCGATCGGGCGGCCGTCCAACGAGCTGGTGCTCGGCAAGCATTCGGGCCGTCATGCCTTTGGGGAGCGCCTCAAAGAGCTCGGCTTTGCGCTCGAAGGAGACGATTTCCAGGCCGCTTTTCGGCGCTTCAAGGACCTCGCGGACAAGAAGAAGACCATCTACAACGAGGATCTGGAAGCCATCGTCTCCGATACCGTGATCAGCGTCGAGCAACACTTTGCGCTGGGCGATCTCTCGATTCTGAGCGGAACCTTTGCGCAACCGACTGCGACGCTGACGATTCGTGTGGACGGAGAACTGCGCAAGGCTACCGCCACCGGCATCGGACCGGTCGATGCGGTCTTCAAAGCCATCGCCGAGCTCACCGAGACCAAGGGAGATCTGGAGCGCTTCCAGGTCAACGCGATCACCGGCGGAATGGACGCCCAGGGCGAGGTGGCGGTGACCGTGCACGAAGGCGGGCGTCGGGTGATTGGACACGGTGCCCACCCGGACATCATCGTGGCGAGCGCCAAGGCGTATCTGCACGCCCTCAACAAGCTCGCGTGGCACAAACATCGCCGCGGGCTGGCGGAGCCGAGAGGAATCTGATGGATCGCGTCCTGGTTCTGCCGGGGGATGGAATCGGCCCCGAGGTCACGCGCCAGGCGGTGCGTGTACTCGGGGCCGTCGCCGAAGGCGCGGGTTTGAAGCTCGACTTCGAGGAGGGGCTGATTGGGGGAGTGTCGATCGATGCGCTCGGCGTTCCGATCGCCGATGCCGTGATCGAAACCGCCCGCAGCTCGCGGGCAGTGCTGTTGGGAGCTGTGGGTGGGCCCAAGTGGGATGCAATGGCCGTCGATCGGCGGCCGGAGCGCGGCTTGCTGCGAATCCGCAAGGAGTTGGGCCTCTTCGCCAATCTCCGACCCGCCAGTGTGTTTCCCGCGCTGGTCGACGCGTCGACGCTGCGGCCCGAAGTGGTGAAGGGAATCGACCTGCTGGTGGTGCGCGAGCTTACCGGAGGGCTCTACTTCGGGGAGCCGCGCGGCGAGACCACGGTGGGCGGGCTGCGTCGAGCCTGCAACACCATGGTGTACGACGAGCGGGAGATCGCTCGCATCGCCCGGGTCGCCTTCGAGGCAGCGCGCCTGCGACGAAAGGAGCTGACGCACGTTCACAAGGCCAACGTCCTCGAGGTCTCGCAGCTGTGGATGAGCGTCGTCGAAGAAGTGGGCAAGGAATACGCCGATGTAGCGCTCGAGCATCAACTGGTCGACTCGATGGCGATGCTCTTGCTGCGAGAGCCGCGCAACTACGACGTCATCGTCACGGGCAACCTCTTCGGAGACATCCTGTCCGACGAGGCGGCGATGATTACGGGGTCACTCGGGATGTTGCCCTCGGCGAGCCTGGGGGAGGGCGGGATCGGACTCTACGAGCCAGTTCACGGCTCCGCTCCGGACATCGCCGGCCAGGATGCCGCAAACCCGCTGGCCGCGATTCTCTCGGCCGCGATGCTGCTCGAACACTCGTTCGGCGCCGTCGAGCCGGCCGCGAAGATACGCAAGGCGGTGGAGGCGGTTCTCGACGCCGGGCTTCGCACTGCTGACCTCGTCGGTGATTCGGGCGTAGTCGCAATCGGCTGCGTGGCCATGGGCGACCGGGTTCTCGAGCAGCTCGGGTCCGCGTGATGGCTCGGGCCGGTCTTCGCATCGGGGTGGTGGGTGCCACAGGCAGTCTGGGCAACGAGCTGCTGGAAACTCTCGCCGTCTCCTCGCTGCCCGTGGGAGAGATCGTCCCCTTCGCGACGGACCGGTCCCTGGGAACGGACGTCGAGTTCCAAGGCAGCGATTACGGCGTCGAGGTGGACAGCGCTCGATTGACGGCTCTTGACCTTCTCTTCGTCTGCGCGCCCGCGGCCGCGTCTCTCGAGTTCATTCACACTGCGCTGCACGAGCGCATTCCCTGCATCGACCTTTCGGGGGCAACCTCCGGTTCCGACGACGTGCCTATGCGCATAGCCGGCTACGGTTCCGCTCCCGTCGACACTCCGGTGGTGGCACTTCCCACCAGCCCCAGTCTGCCATGGGTGCTCGTGCTGCAGCCGTTGATGGCGGCGGCGGGGCTGCGTCGTGTTCGTGGGTCCGTACTACGAGGTGCTGCCGCGGCTGGCAAGCAGGGGCTGGAGTCGCTCTATCACGAGTCCCTTGCGCTGTTCAATCAGCAGGCGGCGCCGGAGCCCACGGTGTTTCGCGATCCAGTTGCGTTCGACTGCGTTCCCGACTTCGGACCCGAGGCAGAGGAAGGCTCCGATCAGACAAACCCGCTGATCCGGGATCTTGCGCTGCTGCTCGGAAGCGACGTCCTGGTTGCGGCGAACACCGTCCAGGTTCCGATCTTCGTCGGCCTGGGCTCGACGCTCTTCTTCGAGACCGAGCGAGAACTCGAGCCGAGCGAGGCGAAGGACGTGCTTCGCAAGGCGCCTGGCGTGGAGGTCTGGGAAGGCGACTCCGGCGCGTCGACCCGGGCGGCCGCCGGCAGAGACGTGGTGGTCGTTGGCGACGTACGCCGAGATCCCACCGCTGAGCGCGGTCTGCAGCTGTGGCTGGTCGCCGACCCGCTGCGACTGGCGGCATCGCACGCCATCCAGCTGGCCGCCCAGCGCCTGGGGTAAGACGGGAGAGCCGTGGTGTGCCGAACTTCCGGCTGACGCTCGAATACGATGGAACTGATTTCGCTGGCTGGCAGGTTCAGGCCGGCAGCTGTCGCACCGTGCAGGGAGCGCTCGAGGCGGCGATTGCCCGTGTCACTGGCCAGACCGTGCGAGTGGCGGGAGCGAGCCGGACGGATGCAGGGGTGCACGCCGAGGGACAGGTGGCCAGTGCGCGGATCGAGACAGCGCTGGCTGCCGCCGAGCTCCAGAGCGCCCTCAACGGAACCTTGCCTTCCGACGCAGCCGTGGTCGAAGCGAGCCGCGTTCCAGAGGACTTCCACGCCCGTTACTCGGCGAAGGGCAAACTCTACAGCTACCGGGTCTGGAATCACCCGTCTCGTTCGCCGCTCCGGCGGACCCGCACACACTGGGTGGCGCGTCCCCTCGACGTGGCCGCGATGTCAGGCGCGGCTCGCGAGCTGGTCGGGCGCCACGACTTTGCCGCCCTTCAGGGATCGGGCTCCGAGGTCGAGAGCACTATTCGCACCATCGCAGCCCTGCGAATCGAGCAGGAGTCATCCCCGGAGTTGGTGTTCTGGGTCGAGGGTGACGGCTTCTTGCGCCATATGGTCCGAAATCTGGTTGGAACGCTTCTGGAGGTGGGCGGGGGGCGCCGGAGCAGCGAATCGATGATCGAGCTGCTGGCTTCGGGCGACCGCCGCATGGCGGGTCCGACTGCGCCCGCGGGGGGGCTGGAGTTGATCCGGGTCTTCTACTGATTCCCGTGCGAAATCAGCCCTTTACCGCCTTGAGGCACTTGACGGAGAGCGGCTGCTGGGGTAACCGTACGCGGCTCCGCGGTCAGATGGCCTTGTCGGCTCGACACCGCGGCTCGCCACCGCGGCTCGCCAGCGCCCGCCGATCGCGCGCCGCGGCGATCGCCAGAGCAGCAGAGAGTCCCCGAGGAGTCCCGCGATGGGAGCCCAAGCGCACGGCGCCACGAGAAGCGCTCGAGCCAGTGAGGTCGAAAGGACCTGGTTCGTCATCGACGCCACGGACCAAGTCCTCGGCCGTATGGCCACCCGGATCTCCGACGTGCTGCGCGGTAAGCACCGGGCTTCGTATACCCCCCACGTCGATACCGGCGACTTCGTGATCGTCGTCAACGCGGAGAAGGTGAAGCTCACCGGCCGCAAGCGTGAAAAGAAGGTCTATTATCGCCACAGCGGCTACACCGGCAGTGTGAAGTCCCAAACTGCCGAGCAGATTCTCGACGGGCCCCACGCGGATCGCGTGGTGCGCCACGCGGTGCGAGGCATGCTTCCCAAGAACACGCTCGGGAGAAAGATGTTCAAGAAGCTCAAGGTCTACGCGGGTCCGGAGCATCCTCACTCCGCCCAGACGCCGGAGGAACTCAATCTTGGCTGAACTGCCCATCGCCATGGCAACCGGCAAGCGGAAGACGGCTGTCGCAAGGGTCAAGCTGCAGCCCGGAAGCGGGAATATCGTCGTCAACAGCAAACCGCTCGAGGAGTACTTCACCCGCGAATCCCAGTGCATCCTGATCAAGGAAGCCTTCGACGCCGTCAGCATGCAGGAGCGCTACGACGTAGTCGCCAAGTGCAAGGGCGGCGGGAGCTCGGGACAGGCCGGGGCCCTCCGGCATGGCATTGCCCGTGCACTCGAGAAGATGGACCCCGAGCTGCGCACGCGGTTGAAGCGAGGCGGACTGCTCACGCGCGACGCGCGCAAGAAGGAGCGCAAGAAGTACGGGCAGAAGGGTGCCCGTGCGCGCTTTCAGTTCTCGAAGCGCTAGCCGCTTCTCGCCCTCGCGCTCAGTATCCCAGCTCACGAAGCTTCTGGCGGAGCAGCGCCGGTCGCTCGATTCCGAGGGCTGGTTTCCGGGCGGCTTGGTGACCGAAGCCAGGAAACGCTGTTTGGTGGGAACATGAGCATGCGGGTCGCGGTGATTGGTGCCAGTGGCTACACGGGTCTCGAGCTGCTGCGCATCCTGCTTCGGCACCCGCAGTTCGAGCTGATCGTGGCGACGTCGGAGCAGCGGGCGGGCACCCCCGTGGGCGAAGCCTTTCCGGCCTTGCGCGGCCTGGTCGATCTGACCTTCGAGCCGAACGATCCGGCGCGCATTGCAGAGCGGGTCGACCTGGCCTTTACCGCGCTTCCTCACAACGCATCGGCTCCCACGGTGGCTGCTCTGCGCCATGCGGGGGTTCGGGTGGTGGACTTGTCGGCCGACTTTCGGTTGCGAGATCTGCAGATCTACCAGACCTGGTATGGCGAGCACAAAGCTCCGGAGCTGATCGGATCCGCAGTCTATGGCCTCCCCGAGCTGTATCGGGATGCGTTGGCGAAGGCCGAGCTGGTGGCGGTTCCCGGCTGTTACCCGACCTCCGTTCTGCTGCCTCTGGTGCCACTGCTGCGCGCCGGGCTGGTCGATCCCGCTGGGATCATCGTCGACTCGAAGTCGGGGGTCTCTGGGGCGGGCCGCAAATTGCAGGAAGGACTGCTCTTTGCGGAGCTCGATGACGACTGCCGGCCCTACCAGGTGGGCAATCTGCATCGGCACGTGCCGGAGCTCGAGCAAGAGGCGAGCTTGGCGGCGGGGCGCGCGGTCTCGATCACCTTCGTCCCCCATCTACTGCCAACGATCCGGGGCATCGTCACGTCGATCTACATCACACCCACACGCCCCACTTCGGCCGAGGAAGCGCGACGCTTGCTTCAGGAAGCCTACTCGGACGAGCCTTTCGTCCGGGTCCTACCCGCAGGAGAGGCTCCCAGCCTGCGCTCCGTACGAGGCAGCAACTTTTGCGACGTCGCCACGTTCGCGGACGAGCGCACCAACACCCTCATCCTGCTGTCCAGCCTGGACAATCTGGTGAAGGGTGCCAGCGGCGGTGCGGTTCAGTGCGCCAACCGGATGTGCGGTCACCCCGAGGAGCTGGGTCTGTTGGAGGCGCCACTGCTCCCGTAGGAGCAGCTCCCTTTTTCACGCCAAGCAGCGACGAGACGCGCGCTCGTCCCCCGTTTCGCCCGATTGTTTGACGCGCTCGAGAGCCCGCGATATAAATCGTCAAACCACGTCCGAACGGATCGTGCCCCAGCAAAAACGCTCTCACCGACTTCGAGCACCGACCCCGGATTGCATCACCTCCGGTTGCTCCGCGCGCCGTCGCTCGCGACGAGGCCCGGTTTGACGCGCTACTTCGCGAAGGATCCCACCGAAGTGAGGCTGACAGTGTCCGCGGTGGCCCGCAGCGAGGAAGCAGGTGGTGCCATCCTGCTGATGCAGCGTGCTGACAACGGCTGCTGGGGGTTGCCCGGCGGCCACGTCGAGCCGGGCGAGTCCGTCGCCCAGGCCACGGTGCGCGAGGTTCTCGAGGAAACCGGCTGCACGGTGGAGGTGGGACGCCTGATCGGCGTCTACTCGGACCCGGCGCGGCAGACGGTCGAATCCTCGAGCGGCGAGCGCGCCCAGCTCGTCAACCTCTGCTTCGAGGCGCGCGTGCTCGATTCCCAGGGCGCGCCGACGACACCCGAAGAGACGCTCTGCACGGGATTCTTTGCGCCGGACGATTTGCCCGAGCCATTCGTTCCGATCCACTCGATCCGAATCCAGGACGCGGTTTCGAGCGGTCCGGCGGCGCTCATTCGCTAACAGGGGGGAAAATGGCGGACCGCAAGACCAAGTACATCTTCGTTACCGGAGGAGTGCTCTCCTCGCTCGGCAAGGGCCTGGCCTCTGCCTCGATCGGGGCGTTGCTCGAAGCGCGCGGGCTGCGCATCACATTCCTGAAGCTGGATCCGTATCTCAATATCGATCCCGGCACGATGAATCCGCAGCAGCACGGCGAGGTCTACGTCACCGACGACGGCGCCGAGACGGATCTCGACCTCGGCCACTACGAGCGCTTCACACACGCGCGGATGGGCCAGGTCAACAACGTCACGGCGGGGCGCATCTACGATGCGGTGCTGCGCAAGGAACGGCGCGGTGACTACCTCGGCGGCACCGTGCAGGTGATCCCCCACGTCACCGATGAGATCAAGGAGCGGATCCACCTGGCGGCTGCCGGCGTCGACATCCTGCTGGTCGAGATCGGGGGGACCGTGGGCGACATCGAGTCGCTGCCCTTCCTCGAGGCGATTCGTCAGATTCGCAGCGACGTAGGACGTGAGAACGTCTGCTACATCCACATGGCCCTGGTTCCCTACGTGAGCACCGCGGGCGAGCTGAAGACGAAGCCCGTTCAGCACTCGGTCAAGGAGCTTCGGACCGTCGGCATCGCTCCCGATGTGGTCTTGTGCCGGACCGATCGCTTCTTGTCGAAGGCGCTCAAGGCCAAGATCGGGCTCTTCTGCAACGTCGACGAAGATGCCGTCGTCACCGCCAAGGACGTCGACGTCATCTACGAGGTCCCCTTGATTCTCCACAAGGAGGGGCTCGACGAGAAAATCACCCAAGTGCTGAACATCTGGACGGGTCGCCCCGACCTCCGGCTCTGGGAGGACGTGATCCAGCGCGCCAAGAATCCGGAGTCGGAGCTCAAGATCGGGATGGTGGGCAAGTACGTCGAGCTCACCGAGTCGTACAAGAGCCTCAACGAGGCGCTCTATCACGCGGGCTACGCGAACCGTGTGAGCGTGCAGATCGAGTACTTCGATTCCGAGAAGCTCGACGACCCGAGCGTGCTGGCTGCGTGCGACGGCATTCTGGTTCCCCACGGTTTCGGCTCACGCGGGGCCGCGGGCAAGATTGCCGCGGTCGGGTACGCGCGGGAGCAGCGCATTCCCTACTTCGGCATCTGTTTCGGCATGCACTTCTCGGTGATCGAGTATGCGCGGAGCTTGGCCGGCCTCGAGGGAGCCAACTCGAGCGAGGTCGACCCCGCCACACCCCACCCTGTGATCGATCTGCTGCCCGAGCAGCGCGACATCGAGGAGAAGGGGGCCACCATGCGGCTGGGAGCCTGGCCCTGCGTCGTGTTGCCCGGCACCCACGCCCACCGCGCCTACGGCCAGGAGCGCATCTCCGAACGACATCGGCACCGCTACGAATTCAACCCAGACTACAAGGACCGCCTCACCGAGGCGGGTCTGGTCGTCGCCGGCACGTCACCGGATGGACGGCTCGTCGAGATCGTGGAGCTGGAAGACCACCCCTGGTTCGTGGGCTGCCAGTTCCATCCGGAGTTCGCGTCCACTCCGTTTCGCCCCCACGCCCTGTTCGTCGCCTACGTCGCGGCCGCCAAGCGTTTCGCGGCTCAGAGGGACTGAAGAGGGTAGGGGGCCGAGGCCCGGAGCTTCGCAAAGGCAGGCGAGGGAAATTGGGTCACTGCAGCCCGATTGCTACGGTCTTCGGAACGCCCAGCGGCCTTTGAACCTTGCGCTCAGCGGTGCCCTCGCCTAAAACCACCGAGACCTCGGGACGTTAGCTCAGCTGGCTAGAGCGCCGTGCTCACACCGCGGAGGTCGGAGGTTCGAGTCCTCTACGTCCCACCAGGGTCTTGGCCCGGTAGCTCAGCTGGATAGAGCACCAGCCTCCGAAGCTGGGGGTCGCGCGTTCGAATCGCGCCCGGGTCACCATTT
>CAXMOC010000165.1:0-25040 GCA_964194865.1 uncultured Opitutales bacterium
TTCGCGCGACACGTACTCGAGGTACTCCTTGATCGCCGCGGCACCCCGTTTGTCGGTGATCGGACCGTGGCCCGGAACGACGGTTTCGACGTCCAGATCCATGATCGTTTGACAGGCGTCGATCCAGTTCTGGGTGGGACCGGCCCAGATGATCGGATGCCCCTCGATGAAGAGGATGTCACCGGTGAAGACAGTGCGATCGTCCGGTACGTAGACGAGCACGTCGCCTCCCGTGTGCGCGGGTCCGACATTGATGAGCTCGACGGATTTGGCGCCGACGCTCCGCGTCAGACGGTCCTCGAAGGTCACGGTCGGTAGCGCCGGCTCGATGCCTTCGAACTCGAAGGCGCCGAAGCAGCGGCGGAAGAAGGCGCCCATTTCGGTGGAATCATCGGCAGCGGAAAGGAACATCGCCATCGTCGCCGGTCGCTCGCGCTCCATTTCTTCGAGGCAGGCGCGCGAGGCCACGATCTCAGCGCCTTCCACGAGCTGGTTGCCGTTGCAGTGGTCTCCGTTCGAATGCGTGTTGACGAGGGTGTCGAAGTCACACGCCGCCTTGGGCTCGGCGGCGCGCATGGCGTCGAGCATCTCCCGGGTGAGGCGCAAGTCGAAGAGGGTATCGACCAGTAGTGACTCCTCGCCGTCGACGACGAGCCCCGCGTTGCTCCAACCCCAGCCGCCGTCGGGCTGCAGGTACGCGTAACAGCCGTCTCCGAGCTCCTGCAGTCCCTTGCGGTAGGCCCATTTCTCGAGTCTCAACGACATGAATCCTCCTCTGGAGCACCAGCCACCAGCTCAGGCGCCAAGCGTTCGGCTGCCCGACGTGGGCAGCTTGTTAGCGCTCGGCCTCCAGCCGATCGCGCTCCCTCGCTAGGGCTTCCATGCGCGAGCGCTCGACGGAGATGAACAAGCCTTCGGCCTCGGCGGTGACGAGCTCACCCGAACGCACGACGGCGCGCGTGAAGATCTTGCGGCCTTCGTTGCGCAGCAGCTCGGCTTCGAACACGAGCTCGACGTGAAGTGGGGTGGGCTTGCGGTAGCGCACGGTCAGCGTCCCCGTCATGCCAGGGCTACCGCCGAGGGACTGAACGAAGCCCAGCACTTCGTCGAAGGCGGCGGCGATGAACCCCCCGTGGACACAACCGGGCGGCCCCTCATAGGCGGAGCCGAAAGTCACCGTGCCCCTGGCCATTCGCTCGCCAGATCTTTCGATGGAGATCGGCGGAGCCAGCGGGTTGGCCAGACCGATGAGGGGGCTCTGGTCGAAGAACGCGCCGGCGTCTCCGGCGTTGGCTGACTCGGGCGCCCCGGTGAGCCGGCGCAACCGAGGGTGTGCCTTCAGGGCCTCGGCGTAACGCTCGAGCCCGTCGGCAGCACGCCGTAGCTCTTCTTCTGGAGCATTGCTCGGTACCAGCCGCTCGATGACCAGACGCATTGCCGACGCGAGCCGCCGCTTTTGCTTCCAGGCACCGCCGGCTGTTCCGGCGGCGGGGTCCCAGTGCCGAGTCGGCGAGTCGCTGGCTTCGCTCATGCTCGCCCCGATCGGGCGGCTTGGGGCTCAAGCACCGGGAGCGCCGCGTACGATGCTGCCGGCCGTGTTGCCGCCGTCGATGGGGAAATCGCTACCGGTGCACGATGCGCTGGCATCCGAGGCCAGAAAGACGACGAGCTTCGCGATGTCTTCCATGCGCGCGCGGCTCGAACGGCCTCGTTGCGTCGCTAGGATCGGTTGCGCGTGCGCGACGATCTTCTCGATGTCTACCCCCTCGGGTACGTACTTGGCGATCATTTCCGTGTTGCCGGCCTCGGGACACACGCAATTGACGCGAATGCCAAATTTCCCCAGCTCGAGAGCGGCGACTCGGGTCATGCCGCGCACCGCCCATTTGCTAGACGCGTAGGCGACGAGGCCATTCTTGGCCGTGCGCCCGTCGATCGAGGAGATGTTCACGATCGAGCCTGCGCCCTGCTCCTTCATCCTTTCGATGACCGACTTGATGCCCAGAAACGTTCCCACCTGATTGACACGCACGACGCGCTCGAAATCGGCGAGCTGGGTATCGGCGATGGCGCTCATGTGGAGAACGCCAGCATTGTTCACGAGCACGTCGAGCTTGCCGAAGGAGTCTACGGCGAGCTCCACCGCGCGCTGCCAATCGC
Source organism: uncultured Opitutales bacterium (assembly GCA_964194865.1). Classification (GTDB taxonomy): domain Bacteria; phylum Myxococcota_A; class UBA9160; order UBA9160; family SMWR01; genus CAXMOC01. The sequence continues at coordinate 2,161 of CAXMOC010000165.1, forward strand.
TCTCGGATCCAACATCGAGATGCACGTAACGAGCCTGCGTCCCCAACTCCTTGGCTACGGACTCGCCGGGGTCGTCGAGGACGTCCCCCATCAGCACCGAGGCGCCCTCTGCGATCATCAGCCTGGCGGTGGCTTCGCCGGTGCCCCTCGCCGCGCCCGTCACGATTGCCACCTTTCCGTCCATTGTGCCCATGGTTTCGCCTCTGCTGGTTTCGGGGAAGCCGCTGCCATTGACGCGAACGCCGAAAATAGTACCTGACTGACGGAGGAGCCATGACGGACGCGAGCCGCCAGGACCGACGTTCGGGCTACATCGCCGGCCCCGCCGTCGATTTCTTCTTCCTGATTGGCGCCCCGCTGGTGGCCATCCTCCTATTCATTCCGTTCGGGCTGAGCCTGGCGACGTTTCACCCGATACGGGATGCCCACTTCGGCGGGTTCGTGGCGGATGGATTCATCACGGCCGTCATCTTCGCCCACCTGGTGATCGTATTCTTCCGAACCCATTTGAACACGAGCATGTTTCGAATGTATCGCGTCCGATTCGTGGCCGTCCCGGTGGTGCTGTTTGCCTCGGTCTACACGTCCACGTGGGTGCTCCTGTGGGTCAGCGTGCTCGCGACGTGGTGGGACGTCTACCACTCGAGTCTCCAGACCTTCGGGATCGGCCGCCTCTACGACCTGCGCGCGGGAAACGATCCGTTGGCAGGACGCAAGCTCGATCGCATCTGGAGCCTGTTGCTCTACGCCGGCCCGATCTTGGCGGGAGCCTCGCTGGTGATCCACCTAGACGACTTCTACAGCTTTTCGCGGGTCGAGTCCGCGCTCTTCACCCAGGTACCCGCGACTGCCATGAGCTACTCGCGCAATCTCACCTTTGGCGTCCTTGCGCTCGCCGTGCCGTTCACCGGCTACTACGTCTATCGATACTGGCGGCTCGCTCAGGCGGGCTATCGGGTCTCGTTTCAGAAGGTCGCGCTCTATGCCGTGTTGGGCGTGGTGTCGATCGTCTGCTGGGGGTTCAACAGCTTCGCAGAAGCGTTCTTCGTCATGAACTTCTTCCACGCGCTCCAATATTTCTTCATCGTCTGGTACGCGGAGCAGACCAACATCACCCAGAAGCTCGGCTTGTCGAAGCTGCGTCACGGCAGGATCGTCGCGCTCGCGCTCTTCGTCGGCAGCGCGAGCTGCTTCGGGGTGTGGGCCACGGGCTATTGGCTCGGATCCGACTCGTCGATGCGGCTGTTCGAGTCCAGCTTGCTGGTAGTCTCGATTCTCCACTTCTGGTACGACGGGTTCGTATGGTCGGTCCGGCGGGGAGAGATCTCGTGAGCGGCTGGCGAGTGCGGCTACTCACGACGGCCGCCGTGGTCACGGGGCTGTCTCCGCTACTGCTGGTCACGGCCGACGAGTACGCGATACAGCGCAGCGAGTATCGGATCACGCAAGCGAGCGCTGCGTTGTTCGAGCGCGTCGATGCCCTGATGCAGGCTGGGAAATTCGATCGGGCGATTGCCTTGCTGCGCGAGGAGGTCGCGCGCAACCCCGACGCCCCGGGCTTTCACCAGGCGCTCGACGCGGTGTTGTTGCGCAGCGGCCACCGGCTGAAGTCGCGCGATCAGCTCGAGGCGCTGCGCGACCTGCGGGAGCCGCGCAAGGCCGGCGAGAGTTCCGCCGGCCGTGCCGATCACTCGACGGCGCGCTCCTCGGGCTCGGACCGATAGCTCTGCTCGATCGCCACCTTGATCAACTGGCCTGGCTCGAGCTGGTCAGTGGCGAACAGGTCATTCATGACGGCGGTTTGCTGGATGTCCCAGCGGTTGGAAGTGCGCTTGCTGAGGTCCGTCAGGCTCTCCCCCTCAACCGCGACTGCGATTCGGAGGCGGGCTTCCCGAATCTTGTTGCGCTCGCCGGCACGCAGCGGCCGGAAGCTGCGCGCCACGTTCAAGAAGGTTCCCTGGTATTTCCTGAACGCCATGCTGGGGGCCGCCCCAGTGAAGCGATAGATCGAGCCATCCCTCCCGATCCAGGTGAAGACTGCCTTGACGTGGCCCCCGTATCCGGGGAATCTGCCGACCACCCGGAAGGCGGAATAATCGCTGATCACGAGCGGCTGCGAGCTTTCGACATCGAAGCCCGAACCCGCGAGCTCTTCCACGTACTTGGCAGCAGCTGCCTCGACATCGTCTCCGGCGCCCTGATGCTCGAGGAACACCTGCGCGTCGCGGCGCCGCGAAAGTGCGCCCACGGCCCGGTGGGTGTTCATCGTGGTCCAGCCGGGCGGAAAGCGCACCATCAGGTCGAGGTCCGCGTGCAGGAAGCGGTCCCCGTCGAAGATACCTTCCGACGCGCGGCCGCCGACCGCCAGACCCTCGATGCGTGCGAGATACTCGGCACGGTTGGCGGCGATCGGCTTGCCGCGTTTCCAGGAGACCATGTGTGCCCGCGCCCCGGCCTCGGCGACGCGCCTGCTGGTCGAAGGATGGGTGGCCCAGAAGCTCGGTAGCCGCGAGGCGCCGAGGTTCAGACGCTCGGTGTGCTCGAGCTCCTTGAGGAACGTGACGAGTCCTTGGGGGTCGTAGCCCGCCACTGCCGCGAGCCCTTGGCCCAACCGATCGGCCTCGCGCTCCTGGTCGCGCCCATAGCCGGCGAGGTAGCGACCCTGCAGCCAGTTGAGTCCGGTGGGAAGGGCTTGGCCCATCTCCTGCCGCGCGGCGGCGTGGCGCGCGGCGACGTGGACGATCTCGTGACCGAGCACGTTGACGAGTTCGTCTTCACTGTTGGTCAGTACGAGCAGGCCGCGCGACACATAGATATGACCGCCGGGCAGCGCGAAGGCATTGGGGGCGTCCTGATCGACGATTCCGAACTTGTAACTGAACCGGCGCCGCGGCGCGTGGCGCGCCAGTCGCATCCCGAGCTCGGACACGTAGGCCGAGAGCTTGGGGTCCTCGATCAGTCCGAGCATGCTTCCGACGTCCTCGGAAGCCTCCTCGCCGACTTTGCGATCCACATCCTCGGATCTGAGAATGACCTCGCGGGGCTTCTGGCGGGGCGGAGGCTTGCCGCCGCAGGACCAGACGACGAGTAGGACCACCAGCCAGATGACGGCGCGGATCACCGGGGCGGCCTCAATTCGCATCGATCGATGACTGCGCGGAGTCGCTTTGCAGGTTCTCGAAAGCCCGCTCGGTCACCACGATTCCGAGGGCCTCGACCCGCTGGCGAGCCAACGGCGACAGCGTTCCAGAAAGGACCAGCTCCTTGCCTGCGATCGGGGCCTCCGATGACTGCGCCCGCGTCAACGCGAGTGCCAGCGCTTCGGTCGGCTGATTCCAGATCGCGTGATCGGCCGCCAAGGGAAGAACGAGTGCGTTCTGCTCGGTGTAGCCAATCAACGCGGAATCCACGGCCACGATCCGCCGGATCCAGGCCACCTGGTCACTATAGGCTCGCACCAACTCCGCGGTGTGTTGATAGAAGCGGGCCTCATCTTCCGACTCAGCCGTGGCTGCAACCTGGATGAAGTCGCTCCGGCCCTCGGTGAGATCGAGCGCCGAGAGCGATTCGACCAGTACGCTCTGGTGGCGCGGGCTGTACCAAGGGTGGCGGAGGAACTTGTCGCGGAGAGATTTCGAAACTCCCATGACGGCCAGCTCGATCCGGTTGAGGCGTCGGAGATCCTCGGGCGAATAGTCGAGCAGGATCTCGCCCAGTCGGTCGCCGGCAGCCAGCGACTCTTCGGAGGGCTCGTCGTCTTTGACGAACGGTACGAACATGAAAGGAAGACCGCCCGCATAGGCCGCCCAGGCGAAGCGATTGAGCTGCTGCTGCAGCGTTCTGTTGGAGCTGTAGGGGTCGACTTTCATCTCGTGAGCGATCTGACGCTTCTTGGTTTCGAAGCCGATGAACTCGACCCAACCGCTGTCCTCGAGCTCGCCCCGCTCTCCGCGCGCGAGCCGGGCGGTCTTTCGGATTGCCACCCAAGCGCTCATTGGAACGCCGATGAGCGAGTCGACTGGGCTGGTGATCAGGTTCCAGGTGGCGACGAAGGGCGTCTTGAGTGCTTCGGCTGCCGCGCTGGCGAACTCCGCGGTCTTGCTCATCTCGCGCATCGCGGCGATCGCTTCGATCTCGTGGATCCGGGTGCGCAGCTGGTCGTCTCCAACCGCTTCGAAGTCGCCGAAATCCGAGGTGATCCAGTAGTGATTGGCGAAATCTTCGGAGACGACATCCTCCCCAACCTGGTAGTGGGGGCCGGCGATCAGATCCACCGGAAGCAACTCGCTGGCGCGCCGCACCGGGCTGACCTCGAAGCCCGCTGCTGTGGCGGCCGCGCGTTCCTGGTCGGTGGGCAGGCGCAATCCCGGTCTCGGGGTGGACGCGCAGCCGGCGAGTGCAAGCGCTCCGAGGAGCGTGGCGATCAGGTTCCGGCGCGGTCGGCCAGTCATGGCTCCCCTCCAACTGGTGACCACGGTAGCATCGGGGTTGCAGGGGTGAGCTGGGCGATTGGGAGAGAGCCATGCTGTTGAAAGAGAAGGTGGTGATCGTATCGGGCATCGGTCCTGGACTCGGCCAGGAGCTCGCCTTCGCATCCGCCCGAGAGGGTGCACACGTCGTGTTGGCCGCCCGCACCCAGTCCTTTCTGAAGGGGATCGAGGATCGCATCCGTGGAGACGGTGCGCGAACCCTCGCGGTAGCGACCGACATCGGCGACCGCAGTCAATGCCAACGTTTGGTAGACGCGACGATGGAAGAGTTCGGCCGCGTGGACGTCCTGATCAACAGCGCCTATACGCCCGGCAAGTTTGCGTTGTTCGAGGAGACCGACCTCGACGATTGGCGGCGAACGTTGGAGGTGAACCTCTTCGGCTCCCTCAACCTGACCCAGGAAGTCGTGCCCCACATGAAGAAACAGGGCGGCGGCTCGATCGTGATGGTGAACTCGATGGTTCAGAAGAAGCCAATCGACTATCAGAGCGGTTACGCCACATCCAAGGGCGCCCTGGGTACTGCGGCCAAGATGCTCGCCAAGGAGCTCGGCCGCTACAACATCCGTGTCAACTCGGTGTTCATGGGCTGGATGTGGGGACCGCCGGTGGAGGGGTTCATCGAGGGAAGCGCCAAGAGCCGCGGCATTACCACTCAGGCAGCGATCGCCGAGATCACCCAGAACATCCCGCTCGGCATCATCCCCGACGATGCCGATTGTGCGAACGCCGCTCTGTTCTTTGCATCGGATCTTTCGAAGGTCGTGACTGGTGCAGGGTTGGACGTGAACGGCGGAGAGTTCATGCCTTGAGGAGGGCCCCAGCATGCCGGACTACAAGCACTTCGAAGACATCGCAGTTGGGCTCGATGAGTTCGTCGCCACCGTAGAGATTCGCCGCGGCCCCCACAATTTCTTCAACAACTCGCTGATCGAGGAGCTTGCCGACGCATTCGAGGCGCTCGACGCAGACCCAGCCTGCCGCGCCATCGTGCTGGCTTCCGAAGGGAAGTCCTTCTGCGCCGGGGCTCAGCTCGGGGGCGGGGGCGGCGAGCGCCAGCGAGAGCGTGCTGGCGAAGGCTCTGGCTCGAGCGCCTTCAGCCGAGACTCGGGAGAGCTGTACCGCCAGGCGATCCGGCTGTTTCGAACCGCAACGCCCGTGGTGGCCGCGGTCCACGGTGCTGCTGTCGGCGGCGGCCTGGGTCTGGCACTGTCGGCCGACTTCCGGGTGACCTGCCCCGAGGCGCGCTTTACCGCCAACTTTTCACGGCTCGGTTTTCACCCGGGCTTCGGCCTCTCGGTCACGCTTCCGGAGCTGATCGGTCGCAGTCAGGCGACTCTTTTGTGTTTGACTGGACGCCGGATCAAGGGTGACGAGGCGGTCGCCATCGGTCTGGCCGACCGGCTGGTTGCGCTCGAAGAGGTGCGAACGGCTGCGGTCGAGCTGGCCCACGAGATCGCCGGCTCCGCGCCCCTGGCGGTGACCTCGATTCGGGCGACCCTGCGCCGAGGTTTGGCGGATCGCGTGGAGGAAATCCTGGCGCACGAGCTCAGCGAGCAGGAGCGGCTGATCCAGACCCAGGATGCCAAGGAGGGAATCCGGGCGATGGCGGAGCGGCGAACCCCCGCCTTCGTCGGCCGCTGAGAGGGGCCCTAGACCGGATCGGCTACGACCAGACGGCCGCGCCCTTCGTGCTTGGCCCGGTAGAGAGCCTCATCGGCGACCTTGAGTAGATCGGCCGGTTCGAAGCTGTCCGGCATCTCGGCGCTGGATGCCAGGCCGGCACTGCTCTTGACGACGACCACCGCCTCCGCGGCCTGTACTTCGACCTCGATCACGCCGCTCATGATGCGCTCGGCAGCCTGCCGGGCATTCGCGCCTTCGGTGTGGCCGAGGATTACGCCGAATTCGTCGCCGCCGAAGCGGCAAGCGCTGTCGTAGGGGCGGCAGCGGTCCGAGAGAGACGTCCCGATTTTGCTCAGGACCGCGTCGCCCGCGCCGTGCCCATAGGTGTCGTTGATTTCTTTGAAGTGGTCGAGATCGATCATCAACAGCGCAAAGGGCTGGCCCGCTCGAACGTAGGCGGCCGTGGCGGCGACGAGCGCGTCGTCCATTGCGGCGCGATTCTTCAGTCCGGTGAGTGCATCGATGCGCGCCTGCTCGAGTAGCAGGTCCAGCATGCGCTTGGTGCGCAGAGCCGCCTTCACACGGGCCTCGAGCTCGGCCGCGTTGAAGGGCTTGCGGATGTAGTCGGCGCCACCGCAATCCAGAGCTTTCGCCAAATGAGTGACGTTTTGATCGATGGTGAGAAAGAGAATCGGGATCTCCCGAGTGGAGGCGTTCTTCTTGAGGTGTCGGCACACCTTGAAGCCGTCCATCTGGGGCATGTTGATGTCGAGCAGGATGGCGTCGGGCTTCTCGCTCAGCGCGAGCCGAATCCCCTCGCCGGGCAGGTCGGCCTTGAGGACACGATCGACGACGACTCCCTCCAGGCGGTCCTTGACGGCTGCACTGATGGTCCGGTCGTCGTCGATGACGAGAATCTTGGTCTGCGGCATCGCCAGCCTCCGCGGGATCAATCGGACGACCGACACACGAGCTTGACGGCCCCTCGGAAATTACAGTGACAACGGATCGTGAGGCGCTACTTCGCCGCCCGGATCGCGGCCGCCAGCTCCTCGGCGGCGCGCCTGGCCAGGGTCTGGTAGCCGGGATAGAGGAGGTGGCAGCAGCGGTCGCGGTAGATGGGTTCACTCGAGTCGGCGAACATCGATGTGAGGTCGACGAAGGGAAGGCCCGCCTCGCGAAGCCGTGCCCCTTCCCGAATCAAGCGCGGATAGCCGGCCTCGGCGGCGTAACGGGTGGCGTTGGTGCTGGCCGCGAGGGCGGCTTTGCGCTCTGCCTGCGAGAAGGACTTGGAACCCGAGACGTATTGGTTGGGCTGCAGGAGCTGGAGGTAGGGAACTCCTTGGGCCTGACAAAGCTGCCAGAGTTGCTGCGAGGCGCGTTTCCACAGCAGCACCGAGTGGTGAAAGAGCTCCTCCGCGTATTCGTACTCGAAGGGCGGGCCGCGCAGCTGGGGACCGACGTCGCCGGCGGCGGCCAGCGCTTCTTTCAGCTCGAGCTCCAGTGCGCCGCGCTCGGATTCGATTCGGCTGCGCAGCACGTGCCAGGACGCCAGCGCGAACGAGCTGTGGCGCAGCGGGGCGCGGTCGAAGAACCGACGCCAGCTCTCGAGTTCAGCCTCGCTCGAGGAGATTCCCGCCACCAACATCGCAGCCCGTGGGTCGATTCCGCGGGCGGCAACCGTGTTCCAGCGAAACGGATAGCTGGGCGCCAGCTTGCCGGGGACGTTCTCGGTAAACGGGAGCACGGCTTCGTTGAAGCCGTCGAGGTTGATGACGGCGTCGAAGGAGGCGCCCAGAACCCACAGGTAGTTGAGCGCCATCAGCTGTTGGGGCTGCTTGAAGCCCGCCAGGGCAATGGAGACGATTTCGACGTCTCTTTCGCCGAACGCGCCAGAGTCAACCAGCTCTTGCCGGAGCGTCTCGCGTCCGTAGAGGAAGAGCTCCTCCGCAACCGATCCGCCCGTCAAGGCAACCCGCGCGACACCTTCGGTTCTCGGTGCGAGCGGCGACAGCCCGAAGAATCCGAATTCGTTGAGCTTCTCGTCGACGACCAGCCGATTGACGCGGTTCTGTGGGTTGCGCGGGTTGCGGACGTATCCCAGGTAGGGGTGGGCGACGTTGGTCGCGCCGCGCGCGACAGGCTCACCGTCTGGGTTGATCTCGGACTCTGCCGCGGCGCCCGCCGCTTCTGCGCCTGCGAGGGACTGCTGAATTTCCTCTCGGGAAGGCCAGTGTTCGAACCAGTGGAATGCCGCCAATGCCCCGAGCTCGAGGGCGGCGAGCATCAGCACTCCGAGTGCGGCAACTCGGATGGTCTGCCCGGTTCTTCCCATCGGCAAGCTCCTGACCGGGGGGCCAAGCCGCGCCCCGTTCTACACGATGAGTGCTGTCCAGGGCAACGGGAGCGCCAGCCTCAACGAGGAGAATCGCAGCAATCCAAGTTGCACCGGTCTATCTGCACCAGTCTATCTATCAGGGGCCCGTGTCCGGTCGGCTCAGACCCCGACTCTGGGCGGACTGACGCATCTTCTCGAGCAGCGCCGCCGACGGGACAGCGTCGGCCGCGATGCCCTGTGACTTCTGGAAGCTGCGAATCGCACCGCGGCTCATCGAGCCGATGGCGCCATCCATCTCGCCGATCTCGTAGCCGAGCGCCAGCAGGGCTTCCTGGGTGTCGAGCTTGAGCTGCATCTCCTTGCGCTCTTCTTCGTAGCCGATGAATCCGATGCCGTAGGTCGCTTCGGGCGGAAGCTCCCCCGAAGCGACGGGCTTTGCCGGGTGGTCGCGGAGCAGCATGCCGTGAACCGCCCGCGCCAGATCGCGGTGGTCCTGCGCCGAGTTCTTGCGCAAGACGTTCGACAATACGGAGACCTCGTAGAAGAGTCGATTCTGGCCGGCGGATGTTTCGATGAGCGCCACCGAGTTCATGTAGTTGCGCTTGTTGCCGTGATACTTCTTGCAGACGAATCCTTCCTCGGGTTGGCAGCTGTAGAGGGAGCCTGACTTGAAGTACACCGCTGAAGGTCGCAAGACACCGGATGATCCGTAGCGGATGCGCCGCTCGGTGATGTACATCAAGCGCTTGATCTCGCGGCTCGACCACTCGTCGACCAGCTTGCCCTGCTCCATTTTGAGAACGTACTCGGTCAGCCCGCGAGGAGTTGCGTAGCTGCTGGTACCCGGCACCTGCTTCTTGCCCTCGCGGGTGAAGAAGCTCCCCTGACGCAAGGCCTCGATGTCGAGACCATTGCGCGTGATCGGGTCTTGAATCGCCTTGAGGAAGATCTCGCTCAGCTGCTTCTTCGGGGTTTCGTCGAAAAAGCGCTGCTCTTCTTCCGCAGCCAAGGGGTAGCGCTCGCCGAAATGAGCGAGCGTGATCAGGTTCTTTTGGAGCATCGCGGCGGCCGAGTTGGAGCTGGGCGACATCATCCAGTCGAGGTAGGTCCACAGCGACCCCGTGTCGCCCGTGTGGATCGGATGCCGCGTGACGGATTGGGTCTCCGGCTGCCAGAAGGGAACCGTGTGGTGGTCTGAAACGCTGAAGATGTCTGCCGTGATCAACGTCTCGCGAAGCACCTTCACGCGCGCGTCGATCGAGTCGGGGTGAGCATCTGCCAAGGCCTGAAAGAGGGCCAGCGCAATCATCAGCTTGCCGACGCTGCCGGGGTTCTGCCGCTGAGTGCCCTGCCATTCCGCGTAGCGCGGGTTCGCGAGGTCGGAGAGATCCAGCAGCGCGATTCCGTAACGGCTCGCCTCCGGGCCCAGCAGCTTCTTCAGCCGGGCCGTCAGCTTCGGGTCCGATGCCGGCAGCTCCAGGTCGCGATGGTTCAGCAGGCGGAGGTCGACCATCGAGAGGGGCAGAAGCTCGCCAGAGGGCCGCTTCTTGCCCGACTTCTCGCCCACCTGGATCAGCCGCTGCGCCTCGAGCCGCCCGATTCCGGTGCTCTCGTAGCCGTCCAGGGGGTACCCGAGCGCCAGCCCCGGCCAGCCGGCCGAGCACAGCGCAAGAAAAATCGCGGCCGCGCGGCGAAAATGTCGTCGGTACATGATCGGTTCCCCCTCGAGCGAAGAGCCATACTGTCGCAAACCTGCCGGCACGCGACATGGGGTCGCCTGCAGATCGATCGAGCTGCATCGGAGCCGCTCTCGCGGCCCGAGAGCGGCCCTTCTTCAGTAGCATGGGTGCCATGGGGCGAAAGATTCTCTTCATCACCACCGATCAACAGCGCTACGACGCACTCGGGTGCAATGGCGGCCAGTTCGCCCGCACGCCGGTCGCTGACGGGCTGGCCGCCGCGGGGATCAACTACCGGCGGGCCCACAACCAGAACGTCGTCTGCATGCCGGCGCGCTCCACCATGATCAGCGGCCAGTACGTTCGCAGTCATGGCGTCTGGATGAATGGCGTGCCGTTGCCCGACGATGCGCCCAGCATTGCAGCCCACCTCCGAACCCGCGCCGACTATCGAACGGCCCTGATTGGCAAGGCCCACTTCCAGCCCGCCTTTGATCCCCACGGCGAGTGGACCGAGGGAAGGCTGGCCCGCGAAGACTCGACTGGACCCTACCGGGGCTTCGAGCAGGTCGAGCTCGTCATGCACGGGCCGGTGGGCTTCGGCCATTACCCGAAGTTCATGCGAGAGAATCACCCCGAGCAGATTCAACACTTCTACCGCCAGGTGAGCTTGGACAAGGAAGGGAATCTGCTGGTCAACCACGAGGGCGGTGGGGATACCGGTGCTTGTCAGGTGCACAACAATCCGGTTCCGCGCGAGCTCTATCACACCGACTGGGTCGCGGACCGCACCATCGCCTATCTGGAATCGCTGGACGCGGACGCCGACTGGTTCGCCTGGATGAGCTTTCCCGATCCGCACCACCCCTGGGACCCGCCGGCCGCCGAGCGCGCCCGCTGCGACTGGCGCGATCTCCCGCTGCCCGCCGCCTATCCGGGAAGCGCCGACGCCTGTCGGCAAGTGTTGGCTCGCAAGCCGCACCACTGGCTGGATTGGTTCGAAGGGCGCGGACACATCAACGTCGAAGCGCCGCCCGGCTTCGTGCCAGCTCGGATGACCGCCGACCAGATTCGTGAAGTCAACGCCATGGCCCACATCCAAAACGAGCTGATCGACGAGGCCTGCGGCCGCGTGCTCGAGAGCGTGGCGGCGCGCGGCTGGCAGCCGGATACGGATGTCTTCTTCACGACCGATCACGGCGAATTCCAGGGCGACTTCGGGTTGCTCTTCAAGGGGCCGTATCACGTGGATGCACTGATGCACGTGCCGCTGATCTGGCGGCCCGCGCCGAGCGCCGGCATTGAGGCGGCGGAAATCGAGGAGCCCGTGGGCCACGTCGACCTGGCGTCCACCTTCTGCCGGATCGCGGGCATCGACGAGCCCGAATGGAATCAGGGAGCCGTGCTGCCGACGGCGCCGGGCTCGGATCGCCAACGCGTTCTCACCGAGTGGGACTGCGAACATCGGGGTACGTCGACGTACATTCGCAGTATCTACCGCGATGGATTTCTGTGTAGCGCCTACGAGGCCGGCAGCCTCTACGAAGGAACCGAGGGCGAGCTCTATGACCTCCGCAACGATCCCCTGCAGTTCGAGAACCTGTGGGACGACCCCGAACGCAAGTCATTGAAGGCGAACCTGGTGGCTGACCTCTACGATCATCTACCGCAGCAGAACCCGCAGAAGCTGGCCTGGCGCGCGCCCGTCTAGGACGACCGAGGGTATGGGAGGTGGCTCTAGTCTCCGAAGAGCCCGGCGGCAGCGGCGACGGGGAGGCTGACCAGGTCGAAGGGCACCGTCACGATCCACAGCGCCGGCCGCCACTTCTGCGTTCTCATCCCGATCTCCAGCCCCCGGGTGATCCCGAAGAGATAACCCGTGTCGTAGCGCCAGCCGTGCTGATCGTGCCACTGCTGCAGGGCCTTGTTGTCCCGAGCGCGCGGAAAGTCGATGCGCATCGGCTCGTCTGCTTCATCCGCGGAAGCAAATGTTGTCGTCATTGCGACGCTCACGAGTGTAGCGAGTACCAAGCACGTCTTCAGCTTCACGGCCGCCTCCTGATCGCGATGCGATGGCTCGCCCAGAGTATGCCACGCAAGCCGATGCCGGGCTGCACGGAGCGGCTCAAGCTGCCGGTGCCAGTCGATAGCGGATCGGCATGTGCTTGACGCCGCCGAGAAAGCTCGAGCGCAGGCGCTCGACCGGTCCCGAGAGCTCTACGTGCTCCAAGCGTTGAGCGAGATGGGCGAAGACCGTGCGCAGCTCGAGGCGCGCGAGGTTTGCGCCGAGGCAAAAGTGCTCCCCCACACCAAAGGCCAGATGCGGATTGGGTTTGCGGTCAACGTGAAACTCGAAGGGGACGTCGAAGACTTCCTCGTCGCGGTTGGCCGACGGATAGAAAAGGCACATCGCCTCACCGGCGCGAATTTTCTGGCCGCGGATCTCGGTGTCTTCCATGGCGGTGCGGCAGAACTGGATCACCGGCGTAGTCCAGCGCACGATCTCTTCGACTGCGCTCGAGATCAACGCGGGCTTTCGCTGGAGCTTCTGGAACTCTTCGGGGTTCTCGATCAGTGCCAGGAGGCCACCGCTGGTGGCGTTGCGGGTGGTCTCGTTTCCCGCCACTACGAGCAGGAAGAAGTAGGAGAGCAGCTCGAAGGGCGGCACATCGTTGCCATCGATCTTGGCCTTGCAGAGGACGCTGACGATGTCTTCTCTCGGCCTTGTTTTTCGCTCTTCGACCATCTTGGAGAAGTAGTCGAAGAGCGCGAAGCGGGCCTGGTCCGAGGTTTGGCGGGGCGTTGCGTCCTGCTGCTGGTATTCCGGGTCCTGGGCGCCGATGATCTGGTTCGTCCACTCGAACATCAGCTTCCAGTCTTCTCTCGGCACGCCGAGCAGGTCTGCAAGCACCGCGAGCGGCAGGGTGGCTGAGACGCTGAGGACGAAGTCGGTTTCGGAGACCTCGCCGTCATGGAAGAGATCATCGAGGATCTCTTGCGAGATTTGCTCGATGCCCGCGGCGAGCCGCCGGACGGCGCGCGGTGTGAAGTGAGCGCTCGCAAGCTTCCGGTAGATGCCGTGGTCCGGGGGGTCCATGCTGAGCAGGTGCCGCGCAACGGGTTCTTCGGGAGGCGTGCCCTCGGGAAACACCGCGATCCGCGGGCCGATCTGCAGCGTCTTGGGCTGGCGCGAGATCCGAACGATGTCTGCGTGCTTGGTAATGGCCCAGAAGGGGGTCAATTCGCCGCCGCGATCGTACCAATAGACGGGTTTCTCCCTTCGCAAGCGGGCCCAGGCCGCATGCGGATAGCCGTCCTTGGCGAAGGTGTCGTTGCTGACGATGTCGAGGGTTTCGAGCGGCGCGTCCTGGCTCATCGCGGTGCCCTCGCTGCTGGAGGTGGAGCAGGATTCTAGCCCGGTGCCGCGCGGCGGCATACAGCTCATCCTCTCCGCTGCCCTCTGGGGGTACCATTGAAACCATGAGAGCGAGGGACGGCTGCTCGTGAACCCGCCGGGCCCTTTCGGTGGCAAGCTCGAACGAGTCTCGGGTGTGGCGAACCGCCGCGCCGCGGGCTGGCTCGGCCTGGCGCTGATCGTCCTGCTGAGTGCGTTCGCTGCGATGCACCCGATTCGGGATCCGGACTTCGGCTGGCATCTGGCCCTGGGCCGCTACGTCGCGGAACACCACAGCGTGCCCACCACGGAGCCCTTCACCCACACGGCCTTCGGTGCGCCCATGGTTGCCCACGAGTGGCTGTCTCAGCTGCTGCTCTACGGGGGCGCCAAGTCCAGTGGCATTCTCGGGCTTCGCCTGCTTCACGCTGCCGCCGTCGCGCTGCTCCTGGCAGGATTCTTCGCCATGGCGAGGCGAGCGGGGTCGCCGCCGGCGATCGCGCTGCTGACCGTGCTTGCCTACGCGCTGATCGCGCGCAGTCGCCTCGAGCTGCGACCACAGATGTTCAACCTGGCAGCGACGATGGCGCTGTACCAGTTCGTGTTTCTCAGCCGGCCGTCGCTGCGGCCGCGTCAGCTGCTGGCGATCGGCGCTGCGGTCGCTCTTTGGACGAATCTCCATGCCGGCGCTGTGCTGTTCCCCGTATTGGCATCGATCTATTTCGGCGTGGAAGTCGTGACCCAGCGCAGTGGTTGGCGGCCGCCCCGCCCCGATGATCTGGGTGGGGGAAGCCTCCTGCGTCTGGGAGCGCTGGCCGCAACCTCATTCGTAGCCGTGTTGTGTACTCCCTACCACGTGCGACTGCTTCCGTACCTGCTGGAGACGGGCCGCGTGAATCGGGGGCTGAGTGCGGAGTGGTCGTCGATTGTGGATTTCTGGGGAGATCCACTGAACTTTCCCCTCGAGCTCGAAACCCTGGCGATGGCTGGCGTGTGTGTGGTCGCCGCCGCGGTGTTTCGGGTTCGAAAGGACGCGCCATCGCAGATTGCCGTCGTGCTCTTTCTGGCGTTACTCCCGCTGGTCGGGCAGCGCTTCGTGGATCTCTACTTCGCACCACTTCTCTTCGCGGCCACTGCACTCAGCCAGTGGTTGAGAAACGTGGAGCTCGGCCCGGTCCGCAGGCAGCTGACGATCGTGCTCGCAACGCTGTGTGTAGCGGTGATTGGGCCGTGGGCGATTGGATCTCAGCTGGTCGGGCAGCCGCTGGGGGTTTGGCTCAGCCGCCAGGGGAACTTCCAGCCGGTGAGCTTTCCCAGCGGCGCGGTGAACTTTCTCGAGCAGGTGCAGCTGGAGGGTCAGCTGTTCAATATCGAACGCTGGGGGGGCTACCTGCTGCTGCGCACCTATCAGCAATACCCGATCTTCATCGACGGCCGCTGGGTGACGATCGGCCGCGAAGTCGCACGTGACGCGCTGGCGATCGAACGCCGCCTGGAAGGAACCTTCGAGAAGCTCGACGCCTACGGCGTCGACATCCTGCTGCTCCCCCGCGGCTGGATGACCCAGGAGATCGCTCGGGAGCGCGGTTGGGTGGCAGCCTTCGAGAACTTCAACGCTGGCGTCTACCTCCGGGCGGGCGCCGGCGCCGACCTGGCACGCTGCCGAGACTACTACGCGGCCCGGAATATTCCCTTCGATCCCGAAGTGGGGTTCGAGGGGCGTGAGGCCCAGCGGGCGAATCCGGAGTGGGCCAGCCGTTTTCGCGTTGAGCCCAGATACGTCGACCATTTTCGGCTGTGGGGCAATCCGATCGGCGTTTCGCCCCGACGCGTGGTAAACCGGTGGTGAGTCGAGCCACCAATGGAGCCCCCATGCCGCCGACCCCCTACGAGACCAGCAAGGCCTTTCACGAGCTTCTCGAGCTGGTGAAGGGCATCGACCAGAAGTTCTTCGAAGGTCCCACGGCGCTGACCGCCGAAGCGGATGTGCTCGACGGCTACCGCTGGATCCCGACACTCATGCAGGTTGCCCTGGACGCCTTCGTCTGGGCGGACCCGAACAACCCCATGTTCGTCGAGATCGTGGGGCCCTATAAGAAGTGGGGAGGTGACAACAGCGATGCCCTCTACTACTACGCGCCGGTCGACCCGAATCGAACCTATCGAGTGCGCGGACAGCGTGGCGACGCCGCGTACCTGTCGCTGACGGTCTACGGCGGGCCTAACGACGGCCGCTACTCCGACCGCATCGTGGGCATCGCCAACGATCGAGACATGCAGATCGAGGACGACGGCAGCTTCGAGCTGATCCTGAGCCCGAAAGAGCACGCCGGCAATTGGATCCAGCTCGAGCCCGACGCGGTCTGCGCGATTACCCGCGACTACCTGGTCGACCCGGTCCGCGGAAAGAGGGCGAGCTGGAGCATCGAGGCCACCGAGCCGGCTCCGCCGCCGCGTCCCACCGATGCCGAGATGGCGGCGCGCTTTCGTGCGGCCGCCACCTTCATCCAGGATCAGCTGAGCTACACGCCGATGCCGATGTTGCCCCCCAACCAGCTCCAGGATCCGTACCCGGTGCCGGAGGTCACGCGCGGCTGGGCGGCGGGCGACGCTTCGTACTCGATGGGGGGCTTCGAGCTCAGCGAGGACCAGGCCCTGGTGATCAAGGGACGCTCTCCCGAGTGCGCGTTCTGGAATCTCTGCCTGTGGAACCCGTTTCTCCACAGCTACGACTACCGCTACGAGCGCGTGACCATCAACAGCGGCCAGGTGCAGTACGAGGCCGATGGCTCCTGGACGATCGTCGTCAGCCGCCGCGACCCCGGCGCCCGCAACTGGGTTTCTACCGCCGACCACGAACGCGGCCTGCTCTGGTTCCGCTGGTTCCTTCCCAAAGAGACGCCTGAACCGCTGTCCGCCGAGGTCGTGCCACTCGCCGAGGCGGGGCTCGGTTGACGGTTCCAGCATGAGGCGGTTGGTTGTGTTGAGCAACTTTTTCGCGACGAGCCGCACAACGGTGAAGGGAGGATTCCTATGAGCATCCGTTTCAACCATACGCTCGTCTACACCCGCGACAAGAAGGTATCGTCAACATTCATGACTGACATTCTGGGATTGCCGGCGGCGAGTCCCTTTGGACCCTTCCTCGTGGTCGAGCTCGAGAACGACGCATCGCTCGACTTCCTTGACGTGGGAGACAGTGCTGTGACTCCCCAGCACTACGCTTTCCTGATCGACGAGGAGGATTTCGATCCGATCTTCGAGCGGATTCGCGTGCGTGGCCTGGACTACTGGGCCGACCCCTTCAAACAACGTCCCGGCGAGATCAACAGAAACGACGGCGGTCGGGGTGTCTACTTCGAGGACCCCGACGGCCATTTTCTGGAAGTCCTGACGCGGCGCTACGGCAGCGGCGCATCGAGTCCTCAGGACTAAGGCGTTCTCCGACGATGCCCGCAGCGTGCGTGTTTTGCGAGATTGCGGCTGAGCGGAAGCCCGCCAGCCTCGTGCATCAAGACGGTAGGCTGCTGGCGTTCATGTCGAATGCCCCAGTGAACGCCGGCCACCTGCTAGTCATCCCACGGCTGCATGCGACCAGCCTGGCAGATCTCGAGCCTGATGTCGGAGCGGATCTGTTTCGCGTCGCTCAACGCCTCGGAGCCGCGTTACGGAGATCGACTCTCCGTTGCGAGGCGCTCAATCTCTTTCTGGCCGACGGCGAGGCCGCGTCGCAGCTCGTTCCGCATGTTCATCTTCACGTCATTCCTCGGTTCGCAGGTGACGGCTTCAAGCTGAATCCGAAGGGGGGCGTGACGACTTGGGAGAACATGCCATCCCGAGAGGATCTCGATGCGGCTGCGGGAGCGGTTCGAGTTGCGTTGGCCGCCTAAGAACCTCGAATGGAACGTACCGTGCCATCTCAGCTACAGCTTCTCGGGGCTCGGTTGAATATCCGTTGGGGGCTCGAGGATGAGTGACGCTCGTTGAAGTAGCCAAGCCAATGTACCCGCATAGGGCTGGCTGGGAGGAGCAAATGAATTGGGAGGCTGTTGGTGCAATCGGGGAGACGATCGGCGCGATAGCGCTTTTCCTCGTGCTCTTTCAAGTTCGTCACGCCAAGCATGAAATGCGACGGTCAGTCCGCTCGGAAAGGACCGATAGCCTGCTTCAGCTATTGCACCAATATCGCGATCCCCGCAGCGTCGAACTGCGTGTAAGAGTTTCGCAGGCCCTAGGTGCGCCAGACACGGAATATCAAAGCAAGATGATGGAGCGCGCCGGGATCACGCGCGAAGAAGCGAACTTCATGTACATGGAATATATGATCTGGTGGCAGTATTACGCCGAAAAAGTAATTCGATACGTCGAAGATCTTTCCCCGGCGGACCGTTTCCAAGCCGACGCTGCAATGCGTAACATCTTTGGAGGACCTGCCGGCCGCCTCTGGTTCGACACGGCCAAGCAGATACTCAATCCCGACGCAGTCGGCTACATCGAAAACCTGTTGGACCACGCGAGTGAGCCGGTCTAACAGGAGGCTGGATCCGAGTATCAAGGAAGACTCATGAGTGGTGCCGCGGGTGTAGTCATTACGGGCGCCTACGGCGTGGGAAAGTCCTCGGTCGTCGAAGAGATGGCCGAGCTGCTCGAGCAGGACCACATTCCTTACGGGGCAATCGACGTCGACTGGCTGTGGTGGTTCGACGTTCCCGGAGTCGGCGATGAGGCATCGCGCAAAGTTCTTTTTGCGAATCTCGAGTCGGTCGCCCGTAACTACCTCGATGCCGGGGTGATTCGGTTTCTCTTGGCCTGGTCGATCCGAGACCAGCGGGATCTCGATGCCCTTCGCGGTACCCTTCCCTTCCCTTTGCGAGTGGTTCACCTCACCGCTTCGATCGAGGTGATCAGGGAACGGATGGCGTCGGCGGTGACCGTTGGGCGGCAGCAGGATCTCAGCAATGCCGAGAAGTGGGTTCATGAGGGGACAGGCTCGAATCTGGGCGGCGTGACGGTCGCCAACGATCGGCCGATCCGAGAAGTTGCCACTCAGATTCTCGACCTGCTCGAGTGGCACTAGCCGCACCGGCGCTCGATTCAATTGACCCTGGTTGGCGCCCGGCGGCATACTGTGTCGGAGGGGATGGCCCGATCCCGTTCGACAGCGAGAGGAGAATGTGCCGGGCCAGCGCCGAAGTAGGAGACCTGGGCATGCCGGATCCGCCGACCTCCGACCCCAGACAGTTCATACAGGGTGCTCCCGTTCTGCACGTCCCGGATGTGAAGGCTACCGCGGCCTACTACCGCGATGTCCTTGGTTTCGAGTGGGACTTCGGTGATGAGGAATACTCTGTGGTTTGGCGGGACAACTCCGCGATCCACTTCGCCAGAGATGACCGGGGTCCAACGGGGATACACCTGTTTCAGTGGGTGCGGGATGTGGACTCGTACTACCGCGAGATCGTAGATCGAGGGGCTGAGGTGATCGCGGAACCCACAGACCGCGGTTACGACATACGCGAACTCTCCGTCCGCGACCCCAATGGCATCGAAGTGATCTTCGGACAGGACATCTAATGGTCGCCTTCCGCGTAACAAGCGGTTGCGGCTGAAGACAGCCGCTCACTGCAATCGTTTCGTGGTCACGCAGTTGACCCTGATTGCCGCCTGGCGGCATACTCTGTCGGCAGGATCGGATCTGGTTGGCGCTGTCGCCGGCCGTTGAACGCCGATTCGTTGGGCGGAACGGACTTGAAGCTGAACGTTGCCACCAGTCAGTTCCCTGTGAGTGACGATCTTCAAGCCAACACGCGCTACGTCCTTCGACAGATGCGCGAAGCGAAAACTTCCAAGGCCCACGTCGTCCATTTCTGCGAAGGCGCACTATCGGGATATGCCGGCACAGATTTCGTCTCATTCAAAGGTTTCGATTGGCGACTTCTGGAGTCCTGCTCGCGTCAGATTATGGAGCTTGCAGCCGAGCTGAAGCTCTGGGTACTTCTTGGCTCCAGTCATCGGCTATCCGTCCGTCGCAAGCCTCACAACTGCGTCTACGTCATCAGCGATCGGGGTCGGATCACCGATCGTTACGACAAGAGGTTTTGCTCGGGTGATCGTGCAGGAAGGACTGGAGACCTCGCCCACTACACGCCTGGCAACCATGCCTGCACGTTCACGATTCGCGGCGTCCGCTGCGGGGTGCTCGTCTGCTACGACTACCGATATCCAGAGCTGTACCGCGAGTACAAGGGTCGCGGTGTTCAGCTCATCTTTCACTCCTATCATGCGGGCAACGTTCCTCCGCGACGACTGAGGGCGACCCAGGCGCAGGTGGGCCCTGAGTTCCATAGCCTCAACCGCGGAACGACCTATCCAGAAATCACCATGCCGGCGACAATGCAAGCTGCGGCGGCGAGCAGCCACGTGTGGATCAGCTGTAGCAATACTTCTGCTCGCCATAGCTGCTGGCCTGCCTTCTTCGTTCGCGCAGATGGAGTCGTAACCGGGCGCCTGCGCCGGAACACTACGGGCGTTCTCGTTTCGACAGTTGACACGCGCGAGCCGCTCTACGACTCGACGAAAGTGTGGCGTGCACGCGCTATGCGAGGTGTCCTGCACTCCGGCAAGACGGTGAGCGACCCGCGATCCGAGAATCGAACCGAGCTGTAAGCCTGCCGCGCGTTTTTGCGAGCTCTCGGTTCAGTTGACTCCCGGTGTTGTCTGGCGGCAAACTTGGAAAGGCTCGGTCGAGTCCGGTCAGCGCTGTTGCTGGCCGCTGAACGCCGGACCATTGGGCGGCGGGAGTGGGCGTGCCTCGAGTTGGAGGATTGCCTCCCGGTCAGTTCGATAACGAGGAGTTTCCTCGCTTCGGGCTTGGGAAGTTCGCGTTTTGGTTCCCCACGGACCCTGCGGCTGTGGAGATCGCTGTGCGTGGCGATGTGGGCACACATCTCATCGTCCGCGAAGAGCTCGAGGAGCTGCCACGGGTCGAGCAAGTTTCAGATTTTCATTGTGTAACGACCTGGTCGAAGCGTGGCCTTCAGTGGGGTGGATTCAGATTCCGTGACTTCTACGAAGCGATCGTCGTGCCCAAGGCAGTACCTCAGCCGGGGGCGGACCTGGTAGTTCTGCGGTCCCAGGACGGCTACGAACAAAGCCTCCCACTCGAGGACCTTCTGGCTCCCGACGTGCTGCTTGCCGACCGACTGGACGGCCGTTCATTATCAATCGCTCACGGTGCGCCGATTCGACTGGTCGCTCCCGCTCACTACGGATACAAGAATCTCAAGCACGTCTGCTCAATCGAGTTTTGGCCGGACGCCCGGGAGTACCGATTCGCTGGGCCCAAATTCATGGACCACCCCAGGGCCAGGGTCGAGCTCGAAGAACGCGGTCGTGGCGTGCCAGCTTGGGTTCTCCGAAGGATCTATCCGGCACTCATCCCGCCGGTCCGATGGCTCTTTCGCGTCGCCCTCCAACGCCACGAAAGGCGAACAGCCGAAGCCCTGGAATCGAAGCAATGAGCTACGACGCCCAACGAGTTTTCAGCTTGTACGCCGGATCCCCTGGGCTACGCGGAGGGCTTCATGTCCTCGGGCGCGACGTCACGGACGTGTTGCGCAAAATACCACTGGTGGCCTTCCGGATCTTCGGTCCCATAGCGCCGGTCGCCGTAAAACTGGTCCTCCGGTTCCTCGAGAATCTTTGCGCCGGACTCTTTCGCTTGCTGGAAGTGCTTGTCCACGTCGTCCACGAACACGTAGAGGCTCTGGGTCACATGGCCGAGCTGAGTCGGATTCCGGTAGTCCGCTGAGGGGCACCCGAGCATGATTACGCCGTCCGCGCACTGCATCTCTGCATGCGCGATTTCCCCGTCGGGGCCTGGCATTCGCATTCGTTCTTGAAACCCGAAGGCTCGTGCCAGCCATTCCAGCGCGCTAGCCACGTCCTTGTAGTACAGGTAGGGGGTGATGCGGGGCCTGTTCTCCGGGGGGTTTGTGGGCATTGTGGGCCTCCTATTCGTTTCGCACATCATACCAGCGAGCCGCACCGCCCAACAAGACTCTGCGCTGACCCGGCCCCAGATCTCGCCGTCGCTATGTCCTTATCACCGGTTCCCGCGACTCCAACCGGGCGCTGGTCCATGATGTTCACCAGGCGTATCTCAGCGACGGGTTCTCTGGTGCCAGATTCCTCGAGGTTCCGGATCTAGGGCACAAGCTGCTGCCGCCCAAGTGCTTCGAGCGGGCACTTGTCGAGCTCTTATCCGCGGAGCCAGACGAGCCGCTCCGAGGAGCTGCGACCCGGCCATTGCGCGAACCTGCGCTCGCCATCTCGTGCGAGGGCAGTTCGCCTCTGTGAGCGTCAACACGGGTGCCGGCAACTGACGTGGCATAGTGTTTCTCGATCAAGCTCTGGTAAAGTCTGGCATTGAACAGGGCGCCTCAGCAGACCGTGGGCGGCCTCTACCACGTAGCCGAGCGCCCGGGCGTTGGACGCCGTGAAACCGGAGGAGATCGCGATGCAAGATCATGTCCTCAGCTGCACTTTCTGCAAGCGATCGGAGCACCGGGTCCACAAGCTGGTCGCGGGTCCGGGCGTCTACATTTGCAACGATTGTACTGACCGCGCTCATGCGATCATTCACGAGGATGCTCCTCCCCCGGAGCCTTCTCGGCGCAGCATCACGGGGCAGATTCGCCGCCTTCTAGCGAGCCGGCGCGGCAGACATTGGCTACGCCGGACCCGCGCGCACGCCGTCTAACGAGGCGTCGCAGCAGCCGTGGCCAAAAGAGTTCCGATCTACCTCTGGTAGTGTTTGGCACGGGATGGTGTTCCAGCTGACTCGGCAGCGGGCCGCGCAGCTGGACGCCGAGCGCTAGGCGGCTACCGCAGCGGAATGGGCCTTCCTGAGACCATTCGAACCGCACGGCTCGAGCTACGGCCATTCGCGCTGTCGGACGGGCCGGCAGTCTTCGCGTATTCGCAAGATTCGGATTGGGCGGAGTATCAGCAGACGACTCCCTCTTCCGAACGGGAAGCGGAACGCGTCGTTGCAGAGATGTTGCTTCGTGACTGGGCGAGCCAGCCCGCCTGGGCGATTGCGCGTTCAGGTGGGGTCGTTGGTCTGGTAAGCCTCGTCTTCAGTGCCGAACATCGGATCGCCCTCCTCGGCTACGGAATTCACAAGGACCACCGGGGCCTCGGCCTCACGGGAGAAGCAATACGAGAGGTCCTCACCCAGGCCTTCGCCGTCTACGAGCAGCTCACGAAGGTGACTGCGAACACCGACGCGCGCAATCACAGCTCCAGTCGGTTGCTCGAAAAGCTCGGCTTCACCCATGAAGGGACTCTTC
>CAXMOC010000166.1:0-13807 GCA_964194865.1 uncultured Opitutales bacterium
TGACCCATCGACGAGCGTCCGAAGGAAAATGCGAGCGCGCTATCGCAGGCGCCGGTCTGGATCTTCACCCAGGCTTCGTAGAGCGCCCAGGCGCCATCCATCTCCACGTGCGATTCCGAAATCGGAGGCCAGGCCCCCAGCGCGTCGACCGCGCCGACGAACGCGAAGGCCTGGCCCGCCAGGTAGTCGGAGCTACCGGAGCACGTGAAACCGATTTCGCGCTTGGGAATGCGCGACTTCTCAACGGCTTCGCGAACCACCGAGATGATCATCTCGACTTCGCTGCGGCTGTGTTCGCTGCGCACGTAGGGGGTCTGGGCGTAGGAGACAATCGCGACGTCGCGCATCACAGGTGCTCTTTGAACTGCTCGTAAGGGACGTCCGGTTCGTCGAGCGGCTTGAAGTATCGGATGTTGGCGAAGGTGGTTCCCCATTCTTCTCGGGGGGCCCAGACGGCCTCGACCCGCATCCCCATTCTGACATTCTCCGCGTCGACCTCTTGCACCAGGGAGAAGAAGGGGATGTCCGCGCCGTCGAGCAGGATGTGGGCGGCTACGTAGGGAAGCGTCAGGTCGATGTTGTCGGACGGAACCCTAACCACGCAGAACGTAGTCACTGTGCCGGTTTGCTGGACCTCGACCTCCTCGCCCGTCTCCACACCGCAGCGCGCGCAAACCCCGCGTGCGGGCACGTAGACCTTGTGACAGCTGGGGCAGCGATTGCCGATGATTCGACCCTTCGAGATCTCGTCGAGAAACCGCGCCGCCGCGCCGGAGACCGTGAACGTGTACTCGCAGCGCACGGGCGTGACGATGCTCTTGACGGGCTCCGCCGCAGCTTCACTCATGCCTTCGCGTCCGGCTCGAAGCATTCGATGTCGAGGATCTCGCCGCGAGTCTGCGCCCGCCAGCGCGGCTTCACTCTCATCCCGGTTTCCATCGCCCGCTCTTCGCCGGTGTCCACCGCGTGGAGCAGGCCGGTGTCAGCGCCGTCCAGCTGGATCAATGCATACGCAAAGGGCTGCTGGAGGGGATGTTTGTCGAGCGGCGCCGAAATCCACGACCAGCTCGTGACCACGCCCCCCGGTCCCACCTCGACGAAGTCGCTCACTGCGTCGCCGGTCTCTGGATCGTACTCGGCTGGTGGAACCAAGACGCGGCCTGCCGCGGTCCGCGTACCCACGATGCGGCGATCGCGCAGCTCCGTGAAGAACCGGCCGAGAATCGGCCCCACCGAGCGCCGATAATCGTATTCGATCGCATGCGGCGCCGAGAAGGTGAGCGCCTCGCGGGCCTTGCTCACAGGGGGGCCTCCGGGGAACGAAGCGATCCTAGAACACGTTCTACTTCGCTGACAACCCCGCTAGCAGCCCGTTCCCGCGGCGATTCGAGCGCATCCCGGTTTCGTTCGCCAGGCGCTGGAGCGAGCCTAGTCCATTGGAGCGCGACGCGGCCGCCATTGCCGAACTTCCATCTCAAGCGGCTCGAGCGATTCGCCGACGCAGAAATGATGTCAAGCGAGCCGGGAAAGAAGCGTCAGACGACGGGCTCGGGATTGCCCATTGAGGGCTTCCTGGACGACGCGTCGCGACTGTCGGCGGCGGAGTTCGAAGCGCAGCGCGGGAGCGCCTTTCTGATCCTTACGGCCACCGGCTTCAAGCAGGCCAACGGTGCGAGTTCGACGGAGGTGCTCCTGCTCGGCCTCGACCAGGAGCCGGCGGAAGAGCGAACCGAGGGAGTCTCGGTGTTGGTCTTTCCCATTCGGGCGGCCAAGAGCTCGTTGACCCAGCTGGTCACGGTCGGTCGCACGTCGAACAACGATCTGGTGATTCCCGACATCAGCGTGTCTCGCTTCCACGCCTTCTTCAAGCAACCGACGGACGGCGGTTTCAGGCTTCACGATGCGGGCTCTACCAACGGAACCACCGTGAATGGCTTCTCGGTCTGCACCAAGGAGGCGGGCGAGCCGTCCAGTCTCGCAACGGGAGACAACGTCCGCTTTGGACAGATCGACATGACCTTTCTCGAGGCCAGCGCTCTGCAGACCTTCGTACTGAAGTTCGGCGACTAGCGGGCACCACTCGTTCAGGGCGAGCTCCCGGCCAAGGGTGGTGGTGGCGGGTCGGTGACGGACGCGAAGAAGCGCCACTGTTCGCGCATCTCGGGATGATCGTCGGCCGCCAACATCAGCGCGAAGAACCCGAGAAGGCCGGCCGCGACGACAGCTCTTCGCCGAGTCAGCAGTTGCCGCCAATCGATCGCGTGTCTCGAAAGCGCGAATCCGGCGTAGAGGAGCATCACCGGCATCAGATAGATCCGGTGACGGAGATTGGCTCCCACGATGGCGTGCATCGCGATGCCGTGTACGACGAAGGCCGCGAACAAGCAGGTCTCTCGCCAGCGAGGGGCGGCCGCCGCCCCGAGGACGCCGCCGATCAACGCCACCAGGTAGGCGGCGACGAAGATGCCGATCGCGGCTCGGCCGAGCCAACCGGGCACACCCCGGTAGCCGTGGTGCCGCTGCGGGCCGGAGCCGCCGCCCCAACGTAGATACTCGATGACGCGAGATCCCAGCCGCCAAAGATCTGGAACGTTCACAACCACGACGCGCTGCAGGTAGCCAGCAGGATCGGCGCGGATGATCGCGAGTGCGTGGTTGAGCGCCAGCTCGTTGGTCTCGAGGGGCGTCACCGGCGGTACCCGCCGAAGCGCCGCTGGAATTCCGGCCCGCGCGACTTCCCCAGGGACGTCGTCGGTCACGCCGTGTAGCAGCGCCCACCCTCCGGCCGGAGCAATCGGTACCAGCTGGCCGAGATCCGCGGCGTTGCGGGCCATCCAGGGTGCGATGGGGATGGTGACGGCCAGGAGAAAGGTCGCGGCCATCGCCAGCTTCCTGCGCGGGGCCGCCAACCCATTCCAGAGCAGCCAGGCCGCCCCAATCCAGGCGAAGCTCGCCACGAGTTGGCGCGTCAACGCGGCCAGGCCCAGCGCGATTCCGGCTGCCGCCAGCAGCGGGAGGCTGTTGCTCCGGGCACCGCGCAGCAGCAGCCACAGCCAGGCCGCATTCAGCATCAGCAGCTGCGAGTCGGCCCATAACAGGTGTGTGTAACCTACGAAGTTCGGATAGAAGGCAGTGCACCCCGCAGCCACCAGGCCCGCTCTGGCGTCGAACAACTCCTTCCCCAGCAGAAACATCAGCCAGACGGTGATGCTGCTGAAGAGCACGCACAGCAGGCGCGCGAGATCCAGATCCGATGGCGCAGGGCGGGGTGGGCGCCGCTGGCCGGGAAGGATTTCCCCGATTGGTGTCACCGACTGCGGATTCCACCAGGCGCTGATCGCGATGGCTGCGGAGAGGGTGGCGGGCCAGAGCGGCGGCCGGATGGACGTATAGGAGCCATCCCGGAACTGGTGCGCGGCGCGCAGGTAGTCCCGGGCGTCGCCCACCGGGTACGTGTCATGGGCGGGGACAAGTAGGGCGAGCTTGAGGATCAGCGAGGCCGCCAGGATCGCGGCGAGAGCCGGCCCGCCGTCGCCGTCGCTTTGTCGGCTCGGGGCTTCCACCCTCGATCGAACCTCGACTGGTGCGTGGTCCTGGGGATCTCCGGTCAGTGAGCGGCCCGCATCCAACGCGCGCACGCTAGTGCACGATGATGGTGCGAAGCGAGGGTCGATGGGATGTCGGCGTCTCCCTCGGCGCTGTTTGCTTGAATTTCGCCTTTTGTTCGCCTATGGTGGGGCATCCCCTGTTAAAGCCCGGGGGGCAGCCCGAGGGGGGAGAGAGCGCAGGCCGAACGGACTTGTCGAGGCTCGATCTCGGCGGAAGTTGGGTCTCTGCATCGCTTTCCGCCTTGGCCGCCGGGCGAGGCGGGCGGGCACGGAATCCCCACCCCCGCTGCCCGCCCGCCACAAGCCTCTCCGCATTCGGGTTTCAGGTCGGGTTCCGGGGAAATCGGGGTAGTCGGGTCGGGGGCGTCGCGCCCGTCCGCGCGTGGCTTCAGCGCAAATATCCCATTGCACGAAGTCGATCCGCAATGGCGGGATCGATGCGCACCCCCGGTTCGACGACGTCGCCGCCCCCCTCTTCCATGTGTTGGTCGAGCAATGCGCGCATTCGGAGTGCGGCCTCCGCTTCGCGCGAGATGAGGTTCACGTTCTCTCCCGCGTCGACTCGACGGTCGAAGAGGTACTCCGCGCCCGGGCGGGCTGCACGAGCTTCGTAGGCCGCTTCGTCGTCTTCCGCTGGCGTGGCGTTTCGCGCGTAGGTCCAGGCTCCATCACTGACCGCCCTTTGAACCGAGGCGTCGGGAAACAGCGGGACGCCGAGCGCCGCATAGGACGGGCGATCTGGCTCGCTGTGCTCACCGGTCAACAGGGGGATGAGCGAGGTGCCCTCGAAGCTTTCCGGTATCGCGATCCCGGCCAGGTCGAGAAGAGTGGGTGCGATGTCCAGGTTGCGCACCTGGGTGGAGATTCGCACCGGCTCGGCTGGGAAGGGAAGTCGCAGCACCAAGGGCACCCAGACCACGGGGGTCAGCACGTTGCGGGCGTGACCGTGCACCCCGTGTTCGCCGAAAGTTTCACCGTGGTCGGCCGCGAAGAGCATCAGCGTACGATCGGCGTAGCCGGCATCGGAGACCTTCTCGCGAATTCGGCGAACGGTGTGGTCCACCCAGCGCACCGCGGCGAGGTAGTCCCCCTTGCTATTGGTGCCAAAGGTCTTGAAGGGCGGAGGCGCTGCGAACTGGTGCACATCCATGAAGTGGAGGTAGAGAAAGAAGGGGCGCCCCCGATCGTGAGCGTCGATGAGGCGCGCGGCTTCTTCGTAGACGCGCTCGGCATGGGGCCAGAGTGACGGCTGGCCGAGACGCGCATGGCCGCCACCTTTGGGAAACATGTAGCGGTCGAAGCCCTGGTGGAACCCAAAGCTCTGATGCAGCCAGCCGTTGGTCTGGACGCCGTAGGTCGCGTAGCCGGCGCCTTGCAGGGCCTCGGCCATGGTGACGGCATTTGCGGCGAGCCCGTCCTGGGCTTCGCGGATGCCGTGACTCTGGGGCCAGAGCGACGTCATGAGGGAGGCCATCGACATCTTCGTCCAGGACGACTGGGAGCGGGCCCGCTCGAACAGGGCACCTTGCGCCGCCCAGGCGGCCAGCTCCGGGGTCGTGTCTCGCTCGAAGCCATAGGGCGTGGTGAAGTCCGCGCGCAGCGTGTCGACCAGGATCAGGACGAGATTCGGGGGACGCAGCGCCGCCAGCTGAGCGCCAACCCCAAGCGGCCGAGCCGGCTCTTCGCAGCCTGTGGTACAGCAGGCGAGGGCGAGTAGCGACGCGATTGCGGCGCGCCCGGGTCGTGCGAAGTCAAGGTAGGGAATGGAGCGCCTCCTCGATTTCCCCGCGCAGCTCGCTGTTTCCGGCCCCGGCTTGCTGGAGGGAGACGAGCAACGCGCGAGCCTCGCTCGTGCGGCCGGTGTCGCGGTAGGCGAGCGCCAGGTGCAGTGTTACTTCTCCCAGTTCGGGCGCCGCCGTTCGCGCCTCCTGTAACAGCGAGACGGCGCGCTCGGCCAGGCCCTTTTTCAGGTAGAGCGCGCCGAGCGTGTCCATGACATACGGGTTGGTTTCCTCGAGGCGATACGCTTCCTGGGCGGCGGCTAGCGCGCCCTCCAGATCGCCTTCCTCGGCGAGTAGCTCGGCGAGATTGTTGCGAGGCCGGGCATCGTGTTCATCGAGTGACGCAGCGCGGCGGTACGCTTCAGTGGCAGCGCGTCGTTCGCCCAACCACTGGAGCGCGATGCCCAGTAGAAACTCGGCGCCGGCGTCGTCGGGGCGGGCTTCGAGATAGCGCGTGCAGTCTTCTCGCGCTCTGGGCCAATCACCCACCGAGGCGCGAAATTCGCAGCGCACCCGCAGCGGGCGGGGCTCGTCGGGATCGAGGGCCAGGGCTCGTTCGGTAGCTTCGGCTCCCAGCTCCGCTTCGCCCGCGGCGAAGAGCAGTGCCGCGTGCGCGGAGTGGAGCGCCACAGCCTCGGGTTCGCTGGCCAAAGCCCGGTCTGCAACGGCAAGGCCTTCGCTCACGCGTCTCGCCATACCGAGTGTGAGAATGCGTTCGGCAGTGAGTTGCGTGCCGTCGCCGCCGCGCGACTCCGCAGCCGCGAGTGCTTCGAGCGCGTCGTCGTAGCGCCCTTGGACGCGTAGGGCTCGGGCCAGCAGCAGCTGCGCCTCGGGTGCATCGGGAAAGCGTTCCAGACACTGGCGGGCCGTCTGTTCGGCCGCCACTCCCTCTCTCAAGTTTTCGAGAGCGGCCACGGCGGCGATCCAGCCATCGAGGTCGAGCGGGTGGCTTTGCACCAGACGCCGCGCGTGACCCAGCACGGCTCGCCACGCCCCCCCGCGCTCCTCCAACGCGATCATGGCTTTGACCGGCGGAGACCAATGAGGGTCACGCTGTTGGGCCAGTCCATAACGTCGGCGCGCGCCCTGGCTGTCGCCGCTGAGCTCGAGTGCGCGACCCAGCCAGAATTGGGTGGCGGCTCGGTCGAGCAGGGGAGCCAGCTTCGTCAGTCGTGCCGCGGCGCCGGCGTTGTCGCCTGCGGCGAGCTCGAGCCGCGCCCACAGGTATTCGATCTGTGGGTCGCCCTCGAAGGTGTTCTCGCGGAAGGCGCGAAACGCCTCTCGTGCCGCGTCCTGGCGCTCCTGGGCAAGAAGTGTCTCGGTGTGGAGCATGCGAAGGGTGGCATCGTCCGGAAAGCGGGAGATCGCCTCCCCGAGCGCTTCGCCCGTGGCGGCTGCGTCATTGCGGACCGAGTGGAAGTTGACGAGAGGGAGGTAGCCGGCCGCGGATTTCGACTCTGCCGCGTAGCCGTGAAGGATCGCCTCCGCTTCCTCGAAACGACCGAGCGCCGTATTCACGCTCGCCACCAGGGGCTGCAGGTCGCGGCGATCCTCCAATTCCAGTGCGGTCTGCAGCAGGTCGAGCGCCCGCTCGCTGCGGCCCACTTGAGCGAGCACCTGAACCAGGGCATGCCACACCATTGTGTCAGCGGGGTCCCCTGTCAGCATGGCCTGGAGCGCGTCGATGGCCGCCTCTGGCTCGCCGTGACGCGCCTGGAGCTGGGCCAACGTCACTTCGAGCCGCTGAAGCTCGCTCGCGTTCTCGCCCTCGCCGAAGGCCGCGCGCGCCTCGTCGATGGCGTTCCGTGCCTCGTCTTGGCGGCGTTCCGAAAGCAGTGTGGAGATTCGGACGAGCCGAGCTTCGGGCCGCTCTGGGTAGAGGCGTTCGGCCTCGGCCAGGGTCGCCAGGGCGCGCTCGAGATCACCGAGGTTGAGCTCCGCCTGGGCGCGCAAGATCAACGCGAACGGGTGTTGTTCGGAAGCCGGCGCCACGGGTAACACGGCCTCATTCGCGAGGCTCGGGTTGCCGAGAATCAGCGCGACACGCGCCAAGGCCAACCGCAGGTCATCTCGGTCGCTATGGCGTCGAACTGCTTGTTCCAACAACCAGGCCGCCCGCGGAGCGTCGCCCGCGGCCACGCGCAGCTGAGCGATTTCGAGCAAGGCGTCGGGTGTATCCGGAAGGCTGGCCCGCAGCTCCGCGATAGCCGCAAGCGCAGCCGGCTGATCCCCGTGTTCGATGGCCAGCTGCACACTGGCGCGCGCGGACTCCGCCCCACGCTCGTCCGCCGCACAAGCCAATAGGCTCGCGAGCCCAAGGCCCAGGGCGAAAGCGAGATCAATCCGCATCGGGATCGAGTCTACACAGATCCCGCTGGCTTACCGAGCGACCGGTCTGGAAGCTGGCGCCAGGCCCGAGTTGATCCGGCCGCGCGGGCCCTACCGCGCCCCTTCCTAGGTCGGGGTTCGACGGCGAGAGCGCGTTCGCCGCGATTGGCCCAAGACCCAGAGGAACGCGACACCGACTCCCGTCAGCAACTGCCCATCGGGCTCGGGCACGAAGTGCAGGCCGTCGAGGTCGACGATCGCATCGACGCCATCACCGCCGCCATCGATCGCGAGCCGGATGGCGAAGCCTTGGCCGCGTTCGTTGGCTGCGACCGGAAACGCGACGGTTTCCCACGATGAGGCGGTGGTGAGCGGTATGTCGACGACCGTGTGCTCCACAATCGCGCCCACCAGTGTGATCTGGAGGCGATCGTTGGACGAAGGTATTGCGACGCGGTGCGCAAACTCGATTCCCGTCACCGCGTTGTCGACGAAGACCCGGTTGTGTTGGATGGTGCGCCCATCATTGTCACCGAAAAGTGTCAGGTAGTAAAGCGAATCAGGTGGGGGATCGACCGCCGACCACGGGATCAGAACGCCGGACTTTTCGCCTCCGTGGTAGAGCCACCCGGCATAGCCGATCCCCAGGCCGTCCGATCCGACGGTCTCGAAATCGCCGTTGTAGATGGAGAAGGTCGACCAGGTGGGTGTGGACCCGGGCTGCTGAGCCGGACGTGCTCCCTGGCGGATCTCCGAGAAATAGAAGCCGGTTGCGTTTCGCCCCGGAACGCCCCCGCGGCCGTACCAATCTGTGAAGAGCTCGTCGTCGATGGGGGTCCCGTCGCCGTCGTCGTTGGCAGCGAGGTCGACAGTGCCGTGGTACCAGGCGTGTACTTCGGTGTGCTCGAACAGCGGATCGACATCGAACGCCCCTTCGATGGCGGCTCCGAGATCGAGATCCGTATCTGCTCCAATGGGAATCCCGTCGAAGTCACTGGCCCAAGGGATGCCGCCGCCATCCGCCCGCCAATAGTTGTCGGCGAAATCCACATTGGTCCAGGTCACGGGCGAGCGGTCACCCCAATCAGCCAGGTCCAGCGGAAAGTCCAGAGTGCCGTCGACCGGGTGCGGGTCGAGGCTCGTCACCTGGTCGACCGCGATCCCAGCCGCCGCCAACCGCTCGACACAGTCGCTGTTGACGACGGCGCCTCGGCTGTGCCCGATGAAATGGATCGCCGGATCCACTAGAGAAACCCCAGCGAAGGCGGCCGGAAGCTCCGGGTCACGCAGCGCGGCGTACAGCGCATCGGCGGCCGCCTCGGCGTAGCCGTGTGTGCCGCCGGGGTTGAGTCCGTCCGATTCCTCGCTCCAATTGAATACCAGTACGATCTCGCCACTGGGCGAAGTGCTTCCGCACTCCCATTGCCAGGCGCCCGAGTCGGGCTGGTAGCTGAAGACGGTGCCGCTGGGCGCAGGAGGTGTCACCGCGCCACAGTCGGATGCGTCTCCCGAAGCCGAGAGAACAGCGCGTGCCAAGGTCAGCGTCCACGCCGGCGGGTCCGTCGACAAGGGGGTGAAACCGTGTGTGATGATGGTGACGCCGGCGTTCCCAGCGCTCGCTGTGAAGAGAAATGTCAGGGCCGCAAGAGAGACCCACCGCTCAGTTCTTCTCAGACTCGAACCTCGAATCGAACCGCCGCTGCTTCGATTTCGTCGAAAACCATGATCTTTGTTGTGATCGGCGTCACGCTCGGGGAGGATTCGTTCGCGCCCCCTCGGGAGTCTCGCTCGACTTCTGATCCCATCGATCCCGCTTCCTCGCGGTTTGCGGCCTACGCCGCGTCGGCTGTACCTTCAGGGCCGGTTCCCCCCTCGACATCTGTCCGGAGCACCTTTGGCCGAACGCCCCCGTCTGTCGGACCGTCGTAAGCGCGGAGCAATTCTGCGCGCTACGGCCTGGTTGCCCCGCCCTCTCCGGGTTGCGGCGCGCTACCGACTGCTTGCCAACCTGGCGCTGGGCAAGGCACGGCGCGCGGATGTACTGCTCATCAAGCACCCCAAGAGCGGGAGCACGTGGCTGCGCGTGATGCTGTTTCGCCTGTACCAGGTCCGGTACGGACTCCCGCCGCGTCGCGTCGTCAAGAGCGACGAGATGCACCTCTACGACTCCCGTCTCCCGCGGCTCCAGGTCACCAACGGTCACTACAGCTATGAGGGGGAGCTGCGGACGCTGTTTCGGGACCCCGCCTACGCTCCGCTGCTCGCTCGCAAGCGGATCCTGTTCCTGGCACGGAATCCGTTGGATCTCGCACCCTCGTGGTTCTTCCAGCTCACGCGACGCGCGACCGCCTACAAGAGCGAGCTCATGATCGCGGCGTTGGACCAGCCGATCCGTCGCGACGAAATCTCGATGTGGGACTTCGTGACCCATCCCGAGCTCGGGGTCCCGAACCTCATCGACTACCACAACTGGTGGGTCGAGACGCTCGCGGCGCTGCCGAACGCGCTCGTCGTCCGCTACGAGGACTTGCGCGTCCACACCGCCGACACACTGAAGCAGATCACATCTTTCATCGGCGAGGAGTTCAAGGACGACGAGATCGCGGACGCCGTCGAGTTCGCGGCATTCGAGAACTTGAAGCGGCTCGAGCACTCGAACTACTTCGAGAACTCGGGCCTTCGCCTCCGGAGCGACGACCCGAGAACACACAAGGTGCGACGGGGTGTGGTGGGGGGCTATCGAGAGTATTTCGACGAGGATCAGCTCCACGAGCTCCGCGAGATGGTGCGCACTCGCTTGGAGCCGGCCCTCGGATACGAGACTGGGGCCGCCTCCGACGCGGGCTCGTGAGGCGAGGGGGCGAGGCGATCTCGCTCCAGCTCGATCCAGGCCTCGAGCCGGTGCTCCGGCGCGCAGGGCTGTCGAGCTTCGAATCGCTCATGAACAGCGAAGCCGGCGAGGTCGTCGTCGCCGAGTCGGGTCGCTGCGTGCGGCGTCTGGTGTTGCCGGACACGTCGGGGGTGGCGTATCTGAAGCGCACCCGCCGGACCCCGGGACCCCGCGCAGCGGCGAGCCTGCTGCGCGGACGCTGGCCTACGTCCGAGGCGCGACGCGAGTCGGTGGCCACCACGCAGCGATGGGAAGCGGGGTTCCCGGTCGCCCGACTCCTCGCGTGGGGTGAGCTACGGCACTGGGGGTGGCCCTGCGCGGGGTTCGTGCTCACCGAAGGCATCGACGGCCCGATGGCGGGCGACGCACTGAGCCGACTCGATGCGGACGGCCGCGCGGCACTATGTGCACGCATCGGAGACCTCTTGGGGCGGCTGCACGCCGACGGGTTCTTCGACGTGCTGCGCGCGAAGGACGTGATCCTGGCGCAGGCCGGGGCGGGCGACGGCCGCTGGTCGCCCTCCGATCCCGTGCTGATCGACCGGGAGGACGCTCCGCTGCGCGCTGGGAGATTCCGCGCGCGGCACGCGGTAGCCGCGCTCGCCCTGTGCCGCGACAAACAGCTCCGAAAGGGCCCCCGCCTGTCGCGGCGCGAGTCCGTGGCCTTCGCCGATGCCTACCTCGACGCGATTCGCTGCCGCTGGTCTCCCACGCGAGAGGAGCTGGCGTCGCGAGTCGAGCGCGCGCTCGCGCGCCTGCTACACAGGAGGGGATCGTGACGGGCGCTCGCTCCAAGGATTGGGACATTCCCGTCATGCAGTCGGTGCGGGCGCCGCAAATGAGACGGCCGCAGGGCAATTGCCAATAGCGCGGCCAATCGGAGCAGCGTCACAGAAAAAGCTCAAGACTTCGTAGGGTTGACGGTGGCGGCTCAGCTCCGCTGCGCAACCGTTGCGCACCTGGGAGTATCCGCTGCGGGCAGAACAGCGAAGCTGAAAGCACGCTACCGACCCAGGAGCGTGTACAATCGTGAGCCGCTGGGTTGGGGGAGCGGAGGAGTTGCCTTGCCCCAGCGCGTCCGCACACCCAGCGCCTACTCGCCTCGAGCGTCTGATCTCCAGGTGCGGGCCCGACGAGCGATCATCCTGGTCCTGGTGCTCTGCTTCGCTGCTACCGGGGTGGCGTCGGCGAGCGATGCGCGCAGCGACGCTGTTCGGCAAGCCGTTGTCGAGCATCCCGACGATCGAATCGCGATCGAGGTCGTCTTGCGAGAGCCGGGTTGGGGTGCCCGGGACAGAGAACGCTGGGCCGAGATCGCTGCGCGCCGCGCCGGGGTGCTGCAGACACTCCCCGCCGGGCATCACACGTTGCGTCGCAGCTACCGCACGCTCAGCGGCTTCGCTGCGTGGGCCAGCCCAGCGGCGATCGATGCCCTGGCCCGCCACCCCGAGGTCGTTTCCGTCGATCTCGACGGCAGGGTCCACATGAGTCTGAACGAGGGAGCCCCGCTGATCGGGGCCGACGCCGCCCACGCCGCGGGTTGGACAGGAAGTGGCGTCACGGTTGCCGTGCTCGACACCGGTATCGACCGCGACCACCCAGACCTGGCAAACGATCTAATCGCTGAAGCCTGCTTCTGCGACGATCATCCCTCACCCAACAAGGGATGTTGCCCCAACGGATCGCCGGAGCAGACCGGTGCGGGAGCCGCCGAAGACGACGAAGGGCACGGTACGAGCGTGTCGGGGATCATCACTTCCGACAACACCGTGGATCTCGGTGTGGCACCCGATGCCAAGATCGTGGCCGTCAAAGTCCTGGATCGGTTTGGCGTTGGATCGTTTTCAGACGTCGCGGCGGCTCTCGATTGGGTGCTGACCACGGGAATTCCTCTCGGGGTCGAAGTGGTCAACGTGAGCCTTGGCGACGGGATCGAGTACGCCAGCGCTCTCTCATCTCCGTGCACCGGTTCCAACGTGGCGAACGCGATCGAGTTGCTTCACATGGCGGATGTAACGGTCTTCGCCGCATCGGGAAACGATGGCTACGACAACGGAATCCAATACCCGGCGTGCGCGCCGAAGGCGGTTTCCGTTGGCGGCGTCTACGACGCGAGCCTCGGATCGCTCTCCTGGTGTGGGAACTCGAGCTGCTCCCAGACACTCTGCACGGATCTCAACATCACAGCAGACAAGTTCGTGTGTCACAGCAATAGCGGCTTTCTGCTCGATGTGTTGGCGCCCGACTGGAAGACCACCACCACCGCCATCGGCGGGGGCCAGGCCGATTTTGGAGGAACTTCGGCCGCCAGCCCGTACGCGGCCGCCCAGGCCGCTGTTCTGCTCGAGGCGGATGACAGCCTGACGCCGGACGAGATCCGAAGCCTGCTCGTTTCCACCGGTCCTCCGGTGAGCAATCCGGACAACGGTCTGTCCTTTCCCCGCACCGACCTCGAGCAGGCGCTGATCGCGCTGCCCGAGCCGGGTACGCTCATCGGCTTGGCGGTTGGCGTGGCTTTCCTCGCCGCCATAGGTCTAGGGCATCGGAAACGTGGCGCTCATCTGAAGCGCTCTTCGGGTTGACGCACCTGGGCGGGATCGGAATCAGAGGCCTTGGGAACGTACGCGAAAGAGATGCGCGCCACGCAACTCGAGCTGTCGACCCGATGATGCCCCTGATAGTGTCGCCGGCATGACCGAGCGCCAAGACGCCAGACCGAACCTCCCCGTCGCACTCATCGACCTCGTCGAGACGAAGACACCCGAGGCGAACCGCGCCTTCGTCACGCGGGTCACCCAGCTCACCGAGGAGGTCGGTGGACGCAGGGTGCTCGCGAACGAAGTGATCGTCCCGATGATCGTCTCCGACGAACGGGCCTCGAAATCCGATCACGCGACCCGCCTGCTCGTCGTCACCCAGCACCAGACGACGCAGGCCGGCCAGATCGTCCTCGCCAAGCGCAAGGAACGGGGGCCCGAACTCTTCACCGAGTCGATTCGAACCTATGCCGCGCGGCCCTGGGGACGAATCCAGTCACGGTTCGCTCGAACGCTGACCTTCTCGCTTGGCCTGTTGGGACGCAAGCCCGTACCGAAGATCGATGACGCGCAGAAGCTCGAATCGCTCATCGACGCCGCGCACATTCTGGGCGAACGGCCGGAAAGCGGCATCTACGAAGCACGCTGGACCGAACTGGCCGA
>CAXMOC010000167.1:0-40978 GCA_964194865.1 uncultured Opitutales bacterium
TGAGCGAGACCTGGGGCGGGTGCGCGGCGTGAACCGGCGCCGGCATTACGAGCCGGCGAGCTGGTCGTAGACCAGGGCGGCGAGGGTCTCGGCCGTCTCCAGGTTCTCCGGCGTGAGCAGGCTCTCGTCGACCCACACCCCTGTGCTCTCCTCGATGGAGAGCATCAGCTGGGTGACCGCCAACGAGTCGAGACCGGCTTCGACGAGATTGCACTGGGGTGAAAGCTCTCGCTCGGCGGTCAGGATCTCGTCGCGAAGGATTCGAAAGACGCGCTCCTCGAGCTCTTCCCGGGTGTGCTCCGCCATCGGGCGCAGCTTAGCAGCCGGCTTCGTCGTTTCTCAGATTGAAGGGACGACGGCCGTGGCTTATCGTGCTGCTCCAATGGGGTCTCCGCGCAGCATCGCGATCGTCGGAGGAGGACCGGCCGGATCGGCGCTCGCGGTCTTCCTCGTCCGCGAGGGCTTCGACGTGGTGCTCTTCGCGCACGGGAAGCGACCCCCCGTGATCGTGGGCGAGTCGCTGGTTCCGGCGGTGGTTCCCTATCTCCGGCGTCTGGGCATCGAAAGCGAGGTTGCCGGCTACAGCATCTGGAAGGGCGGCGCGACGTTCGTCTTCGGAACCGAGGGGCGAATGAGCTTCCGGTTCAACGAGGTTCGCAAGGCCACGACGACCTATT
Organism: uncultured Opitutales bacterium; assembly: GCA_964194865.1. Lineage (GTDB taxonomy): Bacteria > Myxococcota_A > UBA9160 > UBA9160 > SMWR01 > CAXMOC01. The sequence goes on from CAXMOC010000167.1 coordinate 678, forward strand.
CCTACAACGTTCCGCGCGATCTCTTCGACACCTCGTGCTTGGAGGCCGCACGGCGCGCGGGCGTGAAGGTGGTAGAGCACTCCGCACAGCTCGAGCGCGAGGCTGACTCCGACCGCATCTGCCTGAGCGACGCCACGCTTGCGGCCGCCGGAGACGCCTTGCGCGGCCCCCCGGATTTCATCGTCGATGCCGGCGGGCGGCGTCGGTTGATCCCGCGGCTGTTCGGCATCCCGATCGTCGACGGGGATCGGCGTGACACTGCGCTGCACGCGCACTTCGAGGGCATCGAGGTGGAAATCGAGGGCAACGTCCACACCGACAGGCTCGAGCACGGCTGGCTGTGGCGGATCCCGCTGCCGGGTCGTGTCTCGATGGGCGTCGTGATCGACTCGGAGTTGATTCGCAAATTCGGAGACACCGCCGACGAACAGTTCGACAATTTTCTGAAGACCGACGCCGTCATTCGCGACTACGCGCGCTCGGCGAGGCGCGTCACCCCCGTGGTGAAGTACAGCAACTACCAGTCCTATTCCACGCGTGGTGTCGGGGCCAACTGGGCGCTTGCAGGCGATGCGTACGGCTTCGTCGACCCGGTCTTCTCGAGCGGCATGCTGCTCGCCTTCCAGAGTGCGGACTGGTTGGCCGCCGCGCTGGCTAAGGGAACGCCCCGAGCGCTCGCCCGCTACGAAAAGCGCATGCAACACAACATCGTGTGCTGGCAGCGGGTGATCGGCTGGTTCTACGATGGCCGCCTGCTCACGCTCTTTCGGGTAGGCGAGTACGTGCGCAACACGCTGTTGGGGCGAAGCCTCGACTTCCACTTTCGCAAGCATATGCCGCGCATCTTTACCGGCGAGAACGCCACGCATCCGTACAGTCTGGGGTTGATCCAGTTCATGGTCCGCTACGGCCTGGCGGACAATGATCCCGAGGCGTTGCGAATTCTATGAGAGCCAGAATCCACCGGGACTCGATGAGGTTTCACGCCGAGTCTCGCAAAGACCGCTACGACGCCATCGTGGTGGGCTCGGGCATTGGCGGTCTGACGGCGGCGGCGCTGCTCGCGCGGTCCGGACTCGACGTGCTCGTGGTGGAGAGGCACGACCGCGTCGGAGGCTACAGCCACTCGTTCCGGCGAGGTCGCTATCTCTTCGACGCCGGTGTCCACATGGTGGGGGGAGCTGGGCCGGGAGGAATGCTGGGCGCCGGTGTCGTGCATCGGGTTCTCGCGGCCGTGGGTGCTCTCGAGCGGGTGGCCTTCCAACCCGTCGATCCCTGCTACGCCGCGGTGTACCCGGACCTCGCCCTGCGGCTCCCCACCGACCTGGAGGAGTTCATCCGCGTTCACGCCGAAGAATTCCCCTCGGAGGAGAAGGGTCTGCGGCAGATCCTCCAGGAGTGCGTGAATCTGTATGCCGAGACGCGCCGTGCCTCGGAGCTGGCCAGCCCTTTCGGCGTGATGGAGACTCCGGGCCGCTTTCCCACTCTGCTGCGCTACCGCCGATCCACTCTGGCGGATCTGCTCGACGCACACCTGACCTCTCCGCGGCTGAAGGCGCTGCTGGGAACCCTGTGGCCCTACCTGGGGCTTCCGCCGTCTCGGGTGTCGTTTCTCTACTTCGCCAGCATGCTGATGAGCTACGTGGCCGACGGCGCCTACTACTGCCGCGGCAGCTTCCAGCGTTTCGCCGATGCCCTGGCGGATTCCGTTCGCGAGAGCGGCGGGGAGGTGTTGCTGCGAAGCTCGGTGCGAAGGATCCAGGTCGAGGACGGCCGCGTCCGGGGCATCGTCTTGGAGAACGGCCAGCGGATCGAGAGTGATCGCGTGTTGTCGAACGCCGACGCGCTCCAGACGGTCCACGAGCTCATCGGGCCAGAAGCGTTCCCGGCGCGTTACCTCGCCAAACTGGGTCGCCTGAAGCCGTCGATTTCCGCCTTCGTGCTGTACATGGCCGCCGATCTAGCGTTCGAGCCCGGCTCGACCGCCCACGAGACCTTCTACTACCCGTCCTGGGATCACGATTCGTGCTACGCGAGCAGTCGGGCGGGTCTGCCCTCGTGGTTCTCGATCACGGTTCCCACGTTGCTCGATCCGTCGCTGGCGCCCGAGGGAGAACACCTGCTGACCCTGTCGACGCTGATCCCCCACGACGCCGCGGTCTGGAGCGGCGAGACCGACCAGATGGCGTCCAGGCTCGTGGATGCGGCCGATCGCCATATCGGAGGTCTGCGGGACCACCTTCGTTTCTGCGAAGCCGGCAACCCGCGGACGATGGAGCGCTACACGCGCAACACCCAGGGAGCGATCTACGGCTGGGAGCTCTCACCCAGCCAGGTTGGGCCCGGGCGTCCCGGGATCCAGAGCCCCGTTGCTGGGCTGCACCTCGTCGGCCACTGGACCCAGCCCGGGGGCGGCGTGTCCGGGGTGGTGTCGTCCGGCATTCAGGCGGCGCGCGCTGTGTTGGGGTACGAGCTCGACGCTCAGCTGTGGAGCTCACTTCGCGATGCGCCGCACTGAAGACAGCGTCCGCTGCCGCCTGAAGGCCCTGGGAACGCTCAACGCCCTGGGCCGCAGTGCGCAGGAGATCTGGCCCCGGTTGGTGGCGGGCGACCAGGGCCAGCTGAGGGTTCGCGACGACCTGGTGCCCGACCGATCGCTGATCGTGGGCGAGGTGCCGGGCGAGCTTCCACCCGTTCCCGACCGGTTGCGGCGCTATGCGTGTCGAAACAGCTCCCTGACCCTCGCGGCACTGGAGCAGATCGAGGACGACATCGCAGACGTCGTGGCGGCCGTCGGCCGCGACCGCGTTGCGGTGGTGATGGGGTCGAGTACCTCCGGGGTGAGCAACGCGGAGAGCGCGATTCGCCACCAACAGGAGACGGGGGTGTTGGCTCCTACCTTCTGCTACGAGCAGCTCGAGTTCGGCGGGGTCGCGGGTTTCGTGGCCGACCTGCTCGAGCTCGACGGTGTCGCGTACTCCATCTCCACCGCCTGCTCGTCCGGGGCGCGGACGCTGGCGTCTGCGCGCTCCTTATTGGAGCTCGGAGTGGCGGACGCGGTCATTGCCGGCGCGACCGACACGCTCTGCGGACTCACTGCCAACGGGTTCACTGCGCTCCAGGTGATTGCGGAGGGCATCACGAACCCGTGCAGCCGCAACCGCCAGGGAATCACCCTCGGCGAGGGCACCGCAATCTTCGTGGTGACGCGCGAGAGTGGTGGCGTCCAGCTTCGCGGCGTGGGCGAATCCAGCGAGGCCCACCACATGTCGGCGCCCGATCCGCGGGGCGCCGGGGCCGAGGCCGCCATGCGCGCCGCACTCGAGGATGCTGGGCTGATGCCCGACGCCATCGTGCATCTCAGCCTTCACGGCACCGGAACCCGACTAAACGACGCCATGGAGTGTAGTGCAATCTCTCGGACCTTCCCCTCGCCGCCCCCTTGCAGCTCGCCCAAACCGTTGGTGGGCCACACCCTCGGTGCGGCCGGGGCGCTGGAGGCTGGCTTCTGTTGGCTTCAGCTGGAGGAGGGCCAACCGGACGGGCTGACGGTCGTTCCGCACATCTACGACGGTGAGTGGGATCCGGAGCTTGCGCCCATCCCGCTGGCCGGCAAGGGAATGCAGGTGCCGGTTGGCCCCGTGATGAGCAATTCGTTCGGTTTCGGCGGCAACAACTGCAGCTTGCTGCTCGAGCGGGGCGCGCCGTGAACAGAGCGGTGGTGAGGGGGTGGGCGGCCTGGTCGCCCGGCCGCGAGGATGCCGAGGCCTGGCGAATCTGGGCGAAGGAGCCGCAGCCCTTGGAGCGCGAGGGTCGCCCGGAGGCCCGCTTCCTGCCGGCGATGCTGCGGCGACGCTGCAACCCGCTGGCGCGCATCATGCTGACGACGGCCTTCGAGTGCTGTGCGCTCGAGGATCAGGCCGAGATTCGAACCGTCTTTGCGTCGCGCCACGGAAACATCAACGAGTCGATCGACATGCTCGAGCGGCTGGCGCAGAGCAAGCCGCTCTCGCCCCTGCGCTTCAGCCACTCCGTGCACAACGCCCAGGCGGGCCTCTTCTCCATCGCGGCGGGGAACTGCCGGGCCTCGAGCTCGGTGGCTGCGGGGGAAGACACCTTCGCGTGCGGCTATCTGGAGGCATTGACGCACCTCCAACGCGAGCCCGAGCGGCCGGTGCTGCTCGTGATGGCGGACGTGCCCTTGTACCCAACCTTCGCGGCGCTCGTGGACGAGTGCGTGGCGTCCTACGGCCTTGCGTTGATGCTGGCCGCACGGGGCGAGGGAACGCCCATCGCCTTCCGCCCAGCCCCGGGTGACGCGCCCGCCGGCCCGGGGCCGTGGCCCGAGGCCATGGAGTTCCTGCGCTGGTTGCTGGCCGACGAGCCGCAGCTGCGCTTGGGAACCAGTCGCCGGCGCTGGGTCTGGGAGCGGGTCTAGAACAGATGGGCTTAGAGCCCAGCTCAGTAGATTCGTAGGCCGCTCGGCTCCGTTTGCGGGGGCAGGGCGCGGCGGATGACGAAGTCGAGCAGCCAGCGGCTGTAGCGCTCGGTGGTGGACTCCCCGATCAGGATGCGAGAGACGCGCTTGCCGACGTGCGGGTTGACGATGCGACCGATCCAGTTGGGGTCGTCGGTGTGCCCGAGCTTGATCAGGTCGAAGAGGCGACCGTCGTAGTAGTAGCCGACCACCCGGCGCCAGGCCTCCAGATGTTGCAGCTGCCGCTGCTCGTACGCACGGAACGCGGCCGGCGTGCCAGTGAGAACCGCGCGGGCCAGGGCACGCGCGCCGTCCATGGCCAGCAACAGCCCGCTCGAGAAGATCGGATCGACGAATCCGAAGGCATCGCCCACGAGCGCCCAGCCGTCACCGACACCGCGCAGCGTGGTGAGCTGGTAGTTGTCGTACTTCATGACTGGCGAAACGCGGTGGCTGTGCTGGGTGAGTTCCTTCAGGTGCGGGTCCGCCTCGAGATAGGCGTCGAATTGGGCCGCGGCGTTGCTGCCGTATTCGCGGAGTACGTCGGGGCGCACCACTACGCCCAGTGAGACGCGTCCAGGCAGCGGGATCCGCCAACACCAACCGTGTCCGAGGTGGTCCATGTGGATGTGGCCCTCGTTCTCGAGGGAAATTCCCTCACAATGGGCGAACAACGCCAGGTCGCGGCGATCGCCAGCATTCGTGGGCAACTCGAGAAGGCGCGCCAATGTTCGCGTGCGTCCCGTCGCATCCACGATCAGGTCCGGCGTTCCGTCGAAGAATTTTCGGGCTCCATCGGCAGCGAGGTGGATGCGGTCGGCATTGCCGGGCTCGCGTTCCAGGAGCGCGGGATGCTGGAAGATTCGCGCTCCGCTGCGGCTGCAAGCGTCGATCAGGCTGGCGTCGAAGCGGTCGCGGGGAACGTTGAACGCGTACCCCGGAAGCCGCCGGGCGGCGTCGGAGAAGTCGAAACCGATCGCTTCGCCCGATCTCAGTACGAAGGTGGCGCCGGGTTTGAAGACGCTATAGGAGCGGACCTCGTCCTCGACGCCCAGCTCACGAAGAATCGGAATGATCGCAGGAACCAGGGACTCGCCCACGAGGAGTCCGGCTGGCCGCCCTCGCGCAAACAGGCCGACCCGCACCCCCCTGCGCGCCAACAGCGTCGCGAGCGTGGCCCCTGCGGGCCCGTCGCCGACGATCGCAACACTCCGAATCTTTCCCTCGGCCATCGATTGCGGAGAATCATAGGCTTCGGCGCGCGCAATCCGAAGTGGGTGCTCCAATTGTCACAGCCAACCGCAGCCACTACCGTGAAATCCGCGATGGCGACGCCGGACCGGCCTCTCCCGACCTCGGCGTGGCAGATCGCCGCCGGGGTCCTCCAGGGAATCTTCTATCTCGGCTATCCCGTCGCAATCTACCTCGCTCATACGCGTCTTCCGACGCGCGGCGTCGGCGGACTCTTGCTGGGGCTGTACGCGCTCTCGCTGCTCCTGCGCATCCGTGGTTCCACGGCCGACCTCTGGCAGGTGCTGCGCCAGCACCTGGCGCTCGTCCTGCTGATCCTCGTCGCCATCGCGCTGGACGACAGGACGCTGCTGCTGCTCCTGCCGATGTTGGTGAGCCTGTACCTGTTCACGACCTTCACTCTCAGCTTGCGCCGCGGTCCTCCCATGATCGAGCGCTTCGCCCGCATGGTGGAAGACGACCTGCCGCCGTTCACGTTTGGTTACTGCCGGCGCGTGACGTGGATCTGGTGCGTCTTCCTGGGGGTCAACAGCGCCAGCGTGGCGGTGCTCGCGCTGTTTGCTCCCCTCGAGTGGTGGGTTCTGTACACCGGCGCGATCTTCTACCTGTTGATGGGGGCCCTGGTGGGGGGCGAGTTCTGCTTCCGGAAATGCTGGTTTCGCTACTACGGCCACGGCCTGGCCGACCGGATCTTCTCGCGGCTATTGCCAGCGGAGCGAACCGCCGTGGGCCGACGCTCGCTGGCTTACGTCGAGCAGCGGCGCGCCACGAGCGCGGCTACCGATCGAAACGCCGGAACACCAGCGACGCGTTGACGCCCCCGAAGGCGAGATTGTTCGTCATCAGGGTGTCGAAGTGGAGCGGTCGCACATCGTCGCGCACGTAGTCGAGCGGTGCGCAGCGCTCGTCGGGCGTCTTCAGGTTGAGGGTCGGGGCCACCCAGCCTTCCCGCATCATCTCGATCGAGATCCAGGCCTCCAGCGCCCCGCAGGCGCCCAGCGTGTGCGCGAGGTGACCCTTGAGGGTGCTCACGGGTGTCGCGTCGCCGAAGACCGCGAAGGTGGCGTGGCTCTCGGTGATGTCACCCGCCTCGGTGGCGGTTCCGTGCGCGTTGACGTAGTCGATCGCGCCGGGTTCGATTCCGGCATCGGCGAGGGCGAGCCTCATCACTCGTTCCATGCCTTTGCGATTGGGCCGCGTCATGTGATGTCCGTCGCAGTTGGTGCCGTAGCCGATTACCTCGGCGTGGATCGGGGCGCCCCGCTTCCGAGCGTGATCCAGCTCCTCCAGGACCAGACAGCCAGCTCCTTCGCCGGAGACCATGCCGTCTCGCTCGGCGTCGAAGGGCCGCGGGCTCTGGTCGGGCTCGTCGTTTCGCGTGGATGAGGCATAGAGCACGTCGAAAATCGCCGCGTCGATGTCGCCGAGCTCCTCGGCCCCGCCGGTCAGCATGATGTCCTGGAGGCCGTACTTGATCGCCTCGTAGCCGAAGCCGATCCCCTGGGTGCCGGACGTGCAGGCGCTGCTGGTGGGGATGATTCGCCCGGTCACTTCGAAGAACTGGGCGAGGTTGGCCGCGCAGGTGTGGCTCATCATCTGGAGGAAGTCGTTGGCGCCGATGCCCCGAGTCGTGCGGTTTACGAAGAGTTGGCGTCCATATACACCGATGGCGGGAGGACTGCCCGAGCTCGAGCCGTAGCTGATGCCGCAGCGGCCAGCGCCGAGTTGCGGATCGTCGAGCAGGCCGGCGTCCGACAGTGCGAGCTCCGTCGCGCGCGTGGCCAGCAGGGACAGCCGACCCATGGCGCGCGTCTTCTTGCGCGGGTAATGGACCGGAGCCTCGAATCCTTTGACCGGGGCTCCCAGGCGCGTCCGGAGCGAGTCGACGTCGTCCCAGGCCGCCATGTACTCGACACCCGATCGGCCGGACTGAAGCGAGTCGCGAACCTCCTTCCAGTGCTGACCGATCGGGGACACACCGCCCATGCCGGTGACGACCACTCTGCGATTCATGAGCTCACCGTCCTGTCGGCTGGACGCCCACCGTCGCCCGGACACCCTGGTTGAGAGGTCGACGCCGCGTCGCCCCAGTAGTCGAAGAAATTGAACCACTGGTATGGAGCGACCTTGCAGTAATGTTCGAGCCGACGGGCATAGGTTGTCAACAGGGCCGCCACCGCGGTCTCCCGTTCGCGCCGGGGAAGCACCACGCGCTCCGCCATCAACTCGGTGAAGACGCGGTACCCCCAGGGGCCGGACCGCAGCGCGATCACAAGGACCACGGGGCATCCCAACAGTCCAGCGAGCAGGAAGGGCGCCTGGGGCAACTCGACCGTTCCGCCCAGTAGGGGGGTCGGAATCGAGCGGTCCCGATCCCCGACTTCGATCCGATCCCCCAGGATGGCCACGTGCTCGCCGCGACGTAGCCGCTCGCGAATCGCAAACACCGAGTGCACGGAGGTCGGATCTACCGCGATCACACGGGTCTCCGTCTCGGGCGAGATCTCTCGGAAGATCGTGTTGATGCGCTCGGCGTTGGCGGTGAACATGACGACATTCACGACGATGCCAGAGCGCTGGGCCAAGCGTCTCAAGACGTCGAAGCTGCCGAGGTGCGCACCCAGGATCAGCGCACCGCGCCCCGCTTCCGTGTATTGGTCGATGTTCTCGCTGCCGTGCATTTCGAACTCGAAATCGTCCAGCGCGCCGAACCAGATGGCCAGGCGGTCGACGATCGCGAGAGCGAAAGCGCAGTAGTGGCGGTAGCTGTCGAGGAATCCCGGTGTGTGGCCGATGGCGCGGTGTCCTTCCGGGGTGGCGTCGACGCGCCGCAAGTAGGCGCGGGATGCCCGGCGCCCCTTTCCGTCGGTGAGGAAGAAGTAGGTCACGATCGCGTAGACGAGGGGCAAGCAGCCGCGCCGGCCCAGCATGCGGTAGCACCAGGCCGTGAAGCGGATGCCGAGGAGCGAGCCGCGTTCGCCGATGCGGCTCCAGCTCGTCGGTTGGGCTTTTCCGCTGGCTGAGTCGCTAGAGGCGTCCATCAATGAGGTCGACGACGTCGCGAATCGTGCGCAGGTTCTTGAGATCCTCATCGCTGAAGGTCACCGAGGTTCGCTCCTCCAGACGCACCGCCATGTCGATGGCGTCGATGCTGTCGAGATCGAGATCGTCGATCAGGTGGGTATCGAGCTGGAGCTCGTCGCCGCCGAAGTCGAATTCCTTTTGAAATACCTCGACCACCCAACCCAGAATTTCGCTCTGTGAGACCTTGGCCGCCATCAGTGCCCGGGAGTTTGCAGCTTTTTTTCGTAGAAGTCACGGAGCGCCGCGGAGAGCTTGCGCGCCGCGGCGCCCCGGTTTTCGGTCGCGCCGACTACGTCGCCCGGGTCGATCTCCTCGCAGCATTCGATGCTGAAATGCATGCGTCGCTCGGGAACGTCATACCACTTCTGGCCTCGCATCAGCGAGGGTGGCTCGCAGCGGATCACAACCGGCCGCAGCGGGCGCCCGCTCTCTAGCGCCATGTGAGCCGCGCCGCGTCGAAACGGCCCGAGGGCACTCAGGCTGGAACGCGTGCCCTCGGGAAAGATGAGCAGCGACCGCCCGGCTCGGAGCCGTTGTGCGCCAGCCGAAATCAACGCGCCCCCGAGGTCGTTGGGCAGGTACCCCGTGCTGCGGACGATGCCGCGCATGAACGGGTTGGAAAAGGCTTCTCGCTTTACCACACAGTCGGCCTGGGGCATGAGAGATACCAGAAACACGACATCGAGTAGCGTGGGGTGATTGGCGACGACCAGCTGTCCCGGTTGCCGCAACTGCTCTTCGGCGCGCACCTCCACATCGAGCACTCGCAGGGCCACCATCATGCGAATGAAGTGACGGAAGGTGTGACGGACGACGTGCTGGCAGCGGAACTCCCGCTCCCGCGCCGTGCCCGGCCAGCTGCGCACAAAGGGCAGGACGAGCAGCGAGAGGATCAGCCCAGCGATCCCGAAGACCGCAAAGGAAATGCCGGTGCTCGCCACCCGCGACGCGCGAGCGATCACCGCCTCGCCTGCATCGGCTGCTGCTCCATCCGCATCCAGCGTACACCGGGTGATCCGGCAGCGCGCGCCACGAGCGACCCGGGCCCGACGGGGTCAGGTAGGATCGGAGCGTGACGCGAACCCACCCGGCTCGAACGGCCCCGGTCCTCTTCCAGTGGGCGGTGTTTCCCGTCGTCATGGCGGGCGCTGTCGCCTGGACGATGCAGCTGATGGCCGGCGGCACTCCGGCGGCGACCGCACTGCTGGGGCCCCAGTTCGCAGCCTTCGCGGTGGTCGCGGTGCTCGAGCACGTCTATCCGTACCACCGCAGCTGGAACCGCCCCCGCAAAGATGTGCGCGTCGACGCGACCCACAGCTTGAGCATTGGAGCCCTGGTCGCGCTGCTGACGCCCTTCGTGCTAGCGGGCGGCGTGGCGATCTCGGGCTGGCTCTCGAACGTAATCGGCCTCGGCCTGTGGCCGATCGGATGGCCGCTGCTCGCCCAGGCGGCACTGGCCCTCGTGATCGGAGAGCTGCCGGGCTACTGGGTACACCGCTGGGAGCACGAGTGGGACGGCCTGTGGCGCATCCACGCTACCCACCACAGCGCGCCGCGACTGTACTGGCTGAACGCCGGCCGCTTTCACCCGCTCGATACGGCACTGACCTTCATTCCATCCTATGGCTTGCTGGTGGCACTCGGCTGTCCGATCGAAGGCCTCGCGCTCTTCACGTTGGTGACGGCCGTCCACGGCATCTTCCAGCACGCCAACCTGCAGCTGCGCCTCGGCCCGCTCAACCACTTCTTCAGCATGGCGGAGCTCCATCGCTGGCATCACTCGAAGACGATCGACGAGGCCAACCACAACTACGGCCAGACCGTCATCGTGTGGGACACCCTGTTCGGGACTCGCTTCCTGCCGTCGGATCGACAGCCTCCCGAGGAGATCGGAATTCCCGACCTGGCTGCATTCCCCATGACGTGGTGGGCACAGATCACGTCGCCGCTGCGCTGGGCGAAGATCCGCGCAGAGAGTCGAGCGCTTCTGGCAGGTGGCTGACGCGGCCCAGCGTCGCGGACTCGGGGCGCGCTGCGCCGGTCGGCCGGGCTGGTTAGCCGGCCTGCTCGGCAATAAACGCCGCCATCTGCGGCGCGATGACCTCTCGGAGCGAGAGCACTGCGTCGACGGGGCGCATCAGTACGTCGAGATTCTGGATCACTCCTCTTTCGTTCAGAGTGATCAGGTCAATCCCTTGAAGCTGGCGATCACCGACGTGACCGCTGAACTCGAGCGCCAGCTCATTTTCGTCCTGCCATTCGCGCTGATAGGTAAAGTCCTCGATCGTGTGGACGATGCGGCCCAGCAAATAGTGGACGAGCGGGCGCCCCCGCAGCTTTTCCCAGTAGGGCGGTGCACCGATCGCGATGTCTTCGGCGAGCACGGTCTCGAGTGCCACGAGATCTCTCTCGGCCACGATTCGGTGCCACTCGGTCAGGAAGGCGTCGGCGGAATCAGGCATCAGGGGCTCCCCGGCGGCGCATCCTGTAGATGGGCGGTGCGCTTCGCGAGTTCGTCCAGATCTCGAGAGTTGAGACGCTCGGCTCGGGTGTGTTCGCCCAGCACGATCCGGTACACCACTCCCTGTTTCTCTGTGAACCGAACACTCGCCCCCTCCTCTGCCCGCTTCCAGGGGCGCGTCCCATGCACGGCCTCGCTATTCTCGGCCAGGAACTCTTCCAGCCACTCGAGCCGCTGGAGCTGAAGCTCGGGAATCTGCGCATCTACTCCCCGCGGTCCGACATTGAGCAGCAGGTTTCCGTTCTTGCTGACGATGTCGACGAACGAGTGGATCAGATCGTCCTTGGTCAAGAAGTCTTCCGGCTGTGACGTGTGGTTGTAGCCGAAGCTCTTGTCGATCCCTCGCACACACTCCCATTTCTTCCGCTGGATCTCGTCGAAGCTGGCGTACTCGGGGGTGCGGTAGTCGCACATCGGCGGGGCCGGGGGTGCGATCATGCCCCCGGTCTTCTTGAGGTGGCGCTTGATCAGGTGTTCTGCCAACCGATTGACCGGACCGACGCGCAGCAGCGGGATCACCCAGCTGCGAGCGAGCCAGCGGTCGTTGATCACGCCCTCGGGTACGCTGTTGTAGTAGTGGGCGAGGAGCTTCCAGAGCTCCGCGTTGGGTTGAGGCCAGCTGATGTCGTTCCACAAGACGTCGGGTCGGTAGCGTTCGATCAGCTCGCGAACCTGGGCTGCGGCGTATTCCGGATAGGCGCCGCCGGGCATGCCGGCGAGAACATCGACCAAGCCGCGAACGGGGCGGTCGTCGAACGTCCAGTCGAGCCCCCCCGAGTAGTAGACGCCGAACCGCAGACCTTTTGCGCGTACGGCCGTGGCGAGCTCTCCGACGACGTCTCTCCCGGTGTTCCAATCCCGATACTTCGGGTTGGGGTGGGGTATCTCGCTGGGCCACAGGCAGAAGCCGTCGTGGTGCTTGCTGACGAGCACCACGTAGCGGGCGCCGGTCTGCTCGAATCGGCGCGCCCACTCCTCGGGGTTCCACTGCTCGAGGCCCTTGCGGTAGAGATCTGCGAAGGCTTCGTAGGGCTGGTCGCCGTACTTCTCCCGGTGGTGCCGCTGGACTGCGCTTCCCTCGAGCTTGAGGGAGTTCCAGTACCACTCGGAATACGGCGACTCGGTTTGCTCGCTCTCCCCGGAGAAGATGGCGTCGATGCCGGCCTCGCGTGGGGCGAAGGCGGGGACGGAGGAGACGCTCCAGTGGATGAAGATCCCGAGCTTGGCGTCGTGGTACCACTCGGGCACTTCGTGTGTGCGGAGGCTTTCGAGGGTGGGGGCGTAGGACATCGAAGATGCATTCTCGCCTAGCCGGCCAACGAACGCGAGGCGGCCTGGGAGCCGTACCGTTATGCTTCTCCGGTGTTCTTGGCGTGCTGCTCGAGGTCGAGAGATCATCGGCGAGGTAGCCCGAGTCCTCCGACATCAACCCGTCAACACGGACTGACGCCGCTGCGGCTCACGGCCTTGCTGTGTTCGATCTTCCTGCTCCACTGCGGCGAATCGTTGAATGCCGACGCCCCGAAATCGGGGCGCTGGCGCGAGTACCGGACGCATCGATTCGACCCGCACCTTACGGATGCGCAGCGCGAAAGCTTGGAGCAGCTCGAGGCGATCGGGTACCTGAGAGGCGAGAGACCCGCACGGACGCAGAGCGGCGTCACTCTGTACGACCGCGAGCGCGCCCACGTGGGATGGAATCTCTACACCTCGGGGCATGCAGCGGAAGCCATCCTGATGGACATGCAGGGCAACCTGCGGCACCGCTGGCGCTGCGACTTCTGGGACGTCTGGCCCGACTACCCGGTGAAGAAAGGACAGGGTGAGACCCAGTACTTCAGGCGTGCGTACCTCTACGAGAACGGAGATCTCCTGGCGATCTACGAAGGGCTCGGACTCGTGAAGCTCGACAAGGACTCGAATCTGATCTGGTCCAACCCCATCAAGGCCCACCACGATCTCGAGGTCATGCCGAACGGCGACATCTACGTGTTGACCCGCGAGGCGCACATGGTCCCTCGGGTCGACCCGCAGAATCCTGTCCTCGAAGACTTCATCTCGATCATCGACGCCACTGGAACCGAAAGAAGGCGAATCTCCCTGCTGTCGGCCTTCGAAGGGGGGAACTTCCCGCTAATCTGGCCAGGGAGTCGAGATCCCTCGAATCCCTACGATCTCTTCCACACGAACAGTCTCCGGCTGCTGTCTGGACAGCTCGAAGGCCGGGCCCGCGAATTCCAGAGGGGAAGATTCCTGACATCGATGTTGATGTTGGATGCGATCGCGGTGGTCGATCTCGATCGGCAGCAGGTGGTATGGGCGCGGCAGGGTGTCTACAGGAGTCAGCACGACCCCCGAGTCCTGGCCAACGGGAACCTGCTCCTCTTCGACAATCTCGGAGCCGAACCCGTCTCTCGCGTACTCGAGCTCGATCCCGTGACCGGCCAGATCCGCTGGGAGTACCGCGGGACGGCGGATCGCCCATTCTTCACCAAGTGCTGCGGCAGCGCTCGCCGGCTTCCCAACGGCAACACGCTGATCACGGAGACGGACAACGGGCGCGCCTTCGAGGTGACCGACGACAAGCAGCTCGTCTGGGAATTCCATAGCCCCCACCTCGCCGGCGACCAGGGGCAGTTCGTCGCGACCCTGTTCGACGTCGTGCGCGTGGAACCGGGCTTCCCGATCGATTGGTTGCCCGATGCGGCCCAGCCCGCCGCTGCGGACCGCTAGACGGCCCCCCGAGTGTCTGCGGAGCGCTTCGAGGAGGGATCATGTTCGGCCTGGTTTCCCGAAACCTTCGCGGTTCCGAGCGGGCTCACGCTAGATCGATCGGCCCGAGCTCTGCCCCTCCAGGATGACGCGCTGCGCTGGAACGCCCCGCCGCTTTGGGCAGCTCGCTCAACGGGTCGTGGCGGAGGCGCGCCCCCCCCGGGGGAGACACGATTGTTGCCGCTTCACTGCTCCTGGCATTGCGCCGAACCGCTCGAGTAGGCTGGGATTGCGATGGATTGGTCAGACTATTTCGAGGCCGAACTCAAGGAGCACGCCGCGGTACTCGAAGCGACGCGCGACGCGCTCCGTGAACCGTTCCAGCAACTCGTGGAGCGCTCGGCAGCGGCGGTGCGTGGGGGAGGCAAGATCCTCTTCTTCGGCAACGGCGGAAGCGCCGCCGATGCCCAGCATCTGGCCGCCGAGCTAACGGTTCGTTACGGCCGAGACCGTTCGCCGATCGCGGCCCTGGCGCTCACCACCGACAGCTCGACGCTGACGGCGGCCGGGAACGACCTCGGCTTCGAGCAGATCTTCGCGCGACAAATCTCTGCACTCGGATGCCCGGGAGACGTTGCCATCGGCATCAGTACCTCGGGGCGCAGCCCCAACATCGTGAACGCCGTGGAGGTTGCACGTGCCTCCGGGCTGACCGCGGCAGCCTTCACGGGCGGTGACGGCGGCAAGCTGGTGGGCCTGGCGGATCCGATCCTGATCGTTCCCTCGCGCACGCCTGCGCGAATTCAGGAGATGCACATCACATTGGGGCAAATGCTGTGCGGGGCGCTGGAAGGCGAGCTGGGTCTGGTGTGACGGATCGCGCACATCTCGAACCGCACCTCGATGCGCTCGCGGGCGTCAGCGTCGTTTGCGTGGGCGACGCCATGATCGACCGCTTTGTGTACGGCGAGGTGGAGCGCGTCTCTCCCGAAGCGCCGATTCCGGTGCTTCGCATCGAACGCGAGGCGGCGATGCCGGGCGGTGCAGCCAACGTGGTGAGAAACCTGGCCGGGCTCGGCGCGCATTCCCATTTCGTTTCCGTTGTCGGTGACGACGGCGCGGGCCGGGAGCTGCAGGGTCTCCTGGAAGACATCCCCGGCGTCAGTTCCCATCTGGAGCGGGCGCCCGGGCGTCGGACCACGATCAAGACTCGGTATATCGCTGGCGGTCAGCAGTTGATCCGAGCGGATTACGAGAACGATCAAGCGATTTCTGACGCCATCGCAGAGGCGCTGATCAAGGCGGCCTCGGCGCAGATACCCGAAGCCGCCGCCATCGTGCTTTCGGATTACGCCAAGGGGACCCTCAGTCCCATCGTGATCCAGCGATTGATCTCGTCGGCCCGCGAAAACGGTAAGCCGGTGCTGGTCGATCCCAAGGGAGGCGATTACGAGCGCTACCGCGGGGCCACGCTCATCACGCCGAATCAGCGGGAGCTAGCGGCGGTCACCGGATTGCCCACAACCACGGACGACGAGGTGATCGAAGCCGCGAATTGGCTGATCCCCCGCTGCGCCGACGCTGTCCTGGTTACACGAGGTGGTGGTGGGATGCTGCTGGTCGCGGACGGCGAAGCTCGCGTTCTCAGCGCCGAGCGGCGAGAGGTATTCGACGTCTCGGGAGCCGGCGACACGGTCATCGCGCTGCTAGCGGCGGCTCTGGGCGCCGGCGTCCCGCTGTTGGAGGCCGCGGAGCTCGCCAACCTTGGGGCCGGCATCGTGGTGGGAAAGGTCGGCACCGCCGAGGTGAGAGTCGAGGAGCTGCGAAGTGCGCTCCGCCAGCGTGAGATTCTCGGAGAGAACGCGAAGCTGCTGAGCTTGCGTCGCTGCCTCGAATTCGTCGAACAGTGGCGGAGCAGTAGTCTCGCCGTCGGGTTTGCGAACGGCTGCTTCGATCTTCTACACCCAGGCCACGTTTCGCTGCTCACCCAGGCGCGCGCCGCCTGCGACCGCCTCATCGTGGGCCTGAACGACGATTCGTCCGTCCGCCGGCTCAAGGGGCCGGAGCGACCGGTCCAGCCAGAGGCGTCACGCGCTACGGTGTTGGCGTCGATGTCCAGCGTCGATCTCGTAGTCCTCTTCGGCGAAGACACGCCGCTGGAGTTGATCGAAGCGATCCGGCCCGATGTTCTGGTCAAAGGCGCGGACTGGGAGCCCGATCGCATCGTGGGTGCCGATCTGGTGAAGTCCTATGGCGGTCGTGTCCTGTTGGCGGAGCTGTTGCCCGGGCACAGCACCACTTCGACGATCACCCGCCGGAGCTAGGAGCCGTCAGCTGGCGGGCTCACTTCGAGCCGAGCAGGAGAGCTCCGGTATGACTAGGGATAGTTCGCGGAGCAGGGTGACGCGCTTGGTCGCGGGGACCGTCGCCGGCACGCTGCGTGCGCTCGGCTACGGGCTGGTGGGCAGCCTCGTCGTGATCGTCGTCGGCTTCGTCGTCTACCTCGAGCGCCGACCCGATCTGGAGGTGTGGCATACCGCCGAGCTGGACGCCGAGTTTACACGGCACTCGACGGTCACGAGCTTCGAGGAGTACCTGCAGCTCGAAGATCGGCTGTTCGGCCAGCTCGAAGAGCGGGTCTACGACGAAGTCGGCACCGCGGGCGAGAGCTCCATCAACCGCTACTTCCACGGCAGTTTGTCGGACCCGAGCCGCTGGCCGACCAAGTGGAACCGCAGCTTCGAGTGGACCGTGCCCGCGGCGCCAGCGGGCCTGTTGATGCTCCACGGGATGTCCGACTCGCCCTACAGCATGCGGAGTCTGTCCCAGCGGCTACACCAAGAGGGAGCGTGGGTGCTGGGGCTGCGCATCCCCGGTCACGGCACGGCTCCGTCAGGTCTGGTCGACGTCGAGTGGGAGGACATGGCCGCGGCCGTGCGCCTTGCCATGCGCCACCTCAGGGGCCAGCTCGGAGACCGTCCCCTGTATATCGTCGGCTACTCGAACGGCGGCGCGTTGGCGGTCGAGTACGCGCTCGCGGCTCTCGGCGACGCATCGCTACCGCAGCCAGCTGGGCTGGTGCTGATCTCGGGCGAGATCGGGGTGACCCGGCTCGCGGCCCTGGCCGTGTGGCAAGAACGGCTCGGTCACCTGCTGGGACTGGGCAAGCTGGCCTGGAACTCGATCCTGCCCGAGTACGACCCCTACAAGTACCAGTCCTTCGCGCTCAACGCGGGCAAGCAGGCCTACCGCCTGACCACAGCGGTGCAGTCCCGGATCGCAAAGCTCGGTGCAGCCGGCGAGCTCGAGAAGCTTGCTCCAGTGTTGGCCTTCCAGTCCGTGGTAGATGCCACGGTGTCGGCCCCCGCGCTCGTCCAGGGCCTCTTCGATCGACTCCCGGTTGGCACGCACGAACTGGTGTTGTTCGACATCAACCGCTTCACCGAAATCGAGGCCATTCTCGATGGTGATCCCCGCGAAGAGATGCTGGGTCTACTCCGCCGCAGCGATCTGCCGTTCGCGCTCACGCTGCTGACGAACGCGGACGAGAACAGCCTGCGGGTCGTGCTGCGCACCCGCCGACCGGGGGTCGAGGAGATCGGCCAGTTGTCTCTTGGTCTGTCTTGGCCGAGCGACGTGTACTCACTCTCCCACGTGGCGCTGCCCTTTCCGCCCAACGACCCCCTCTATGGAGGGCTCCAAGTCGACCACCGCGCCGAAGGGCTCCAGATCGGCAAGCTGGCGCTGCGCGGCGAGCGCGGCGTGTTGCGGATCTCCGCCGCGGACATGCTGAGGCTGCGCTGGAATCCCTTTCACAGCTACATGGAGCAGCGGTTGATCGAGTTCACGGGATTCTGACCCTGCGCTCCGCGTGGTCATCAGCGATCTTGGGGGCAGGGCCCCGACCGCCCTTTCGACCCCAGAGGGGAGAAAAATGGCATCCGTTCTGAACGATCCGAAGCTCGAAACACTGCTCGATCGCTTGCATGCACAAAGCGACACGCAAGTTGAAGCGACCAACGCGTACTTTGCGCGTCGGGCGCAGGAAGGCACGCTCGACGAGGAGAACTTCTTCGACGACGACATGCACCGCTTCTTCTCGGACAAGCTGGTCGCACTCGACCGGGAGAAGGCCGAGTTCTGCTACCAGCTCTGCCGAGCGCTCCGCGCTGCCCGGGTCGTGGAAGCGGGTACCTCATTTGGGGTTTCGACTCTCTATCTGGCAGCCGCGGTCCGCGACAACCAGATCGAAAACGGGGTGGTGATCGGGACCGAGTACGAGCCGAAGAAGGCAGAAGTGGCGCGTGCGAACTTCGAGGAGGCCGGGTTCGGCGAGTTGATCGAGCTGCGCGAGGGCGACCTTCGGCAGACGCTTCAAGACGTCGGCGGTCCGGTGGACTTCATGCTGGTGGACATCTGGGAGGTGGCGCTGCCCGCTCTCGAGCTCGTGTCCTCGAGCCTGCGCCCCGGTGCGATCGTGGTGTGCGACAACACCACGTCGCACGCCGACGCCTACCGCGGCTACTTCGAGTTCGTGAACCACCCAAGCAACCGGTTTCGCACAATGACCGTCCCCTTCGAAGGCGGCTTCGAGCTCAGCGTGCGCGTCTGAGTCGGATGATCCACGAAGATCGCATTGACAAGCGCCGCATGCGCGGCTCGGGATCGAGTTCCTGATCGAAGTCCGGATCAGGTCGGGCGGGCTAGTCGACGCCAGGGGGCGAACCCGGAAAGCCTCGTTCGAAACGCGGAAGCTCGTCGGTGATCCGATGCCAGGGGGCCATGAACTGGACCCAGCCGTGTGCGACGGCCGCGGCAGTGTGGCCGCTGTCGATGCAACCGGCTCGAAGCAGTAGCGAAGCGTCGTCTGCATCGCGTGTGCTGATCAGCTGGGACCCACACCGGCTGCAGAACCAGCGGCGCTTTCCCGGAGACGACTCATAGTGAGCGAGGAGCTCCTCGCCGATCCTCCAGCGGAAGCCCGCCCTCTCGACGGGCACGATGGTGGAGAAGGCCGTCCCGTGCGCTTTGCGGCACATCTGGCAGTGGCAATTTGCGCTGGGAGCCGCAACCTGTTCGACACGGTAACGGATTCCGCCGCATAGGCAGCTTCCCTCGATCACGGCATCATCTCGTCCCGCCGAACGAGGCACGACGCCTTGTCGTCCGGTGGGACAAGCCCGACCACAGACACGTGCGTGTACTCCATGTACCGAACTCCCCGCCGACGGCAACGATTCAATCCGTCTCGATCGACCTGTCCTCCATGGGGTTGCGTCAGCGCAAATCCGAGCGAACCCTATCACATGGAATCAATCGATCGGTCCTTCGGTAGCGATGTTCGCGACATGATGCGAGGCATCAGACGGCTATCCGCTTGTTCTCTTTCGTCACTTTGGTAGCTGGCGAGCGGCTCGACGTGGTGTGGAGATGTGCAGATTTCGTCTACCCTGGTTGACGGGCTGACAGAATGACCTCGAGCTCCTCCTGTCACGTTGTCATCGTCGGCGCGGGCCCTGCCGGCGCGGCGCTCTCCAATTTGCTGGCGACGCGTGGTGTCCGCGTGACGTTGCTCGAACGCCAGAGCGACTTCTCTCGCGAGTTTCGCGGCGAAGCGTTGGTGCCCAGCGGTATCGCGGTGCTTCAGAGTCTGGGGATGGACGAAGTCCTCGAGAAGGTTCCGCAAGTCGTTCCCAGCTCATTCGAATTCTATGCGAATCGCCAAAGGGTGTTTCGACTCGAAGGCGACGCAGCGGCGTTGCCGGAACCACTGCCACGCATTTTCTCCCAGCCGGCGCTGCTCGAGGCGATCGTCGGCGAGACGCAGCGGCGTACAGATATTTCTTTCGAACGGGGCGCCTCCGTCAAGGAACTGCTCCACGAGGGTGGCCGCGTGGTGGGGCTGCGGGTCCGCACCGAGCATGGAGAGCGGCATCTCGCCGCCGATCTCGTGATCGGCTGCGACGGTCGTGCCTCCGTGGTTCGTCGCCAGGCTCCGCTCGAGGTCGCGAGCGAAGAGCTTCCGATGGACATCGTCTGGTTCAAGATTCCGCCGCCCTCGAGCTGGCTGGGGGAAGTGACGGTCCGTTTCTGTATCGGACGGGGGAGTCTGTTCGTCTGCTACGTGGCGTACGACGGAATGCTGCAAACCGGATGGGTGATTCCAAAGGGAAGCTACGGGGAGCTGCGCGATCGGGGGGTTGAAGAATGGGTGCACGACATGGCGGAGCACGTGCCGCCCGACTTGTCCGATCATCTGCGAAAAAACCGGGACAGCCTCGTTCACCCCTTCTTGCTCAGCACCGCAGCAGATCGCGTGCGGCATTGGTCGGTTCCTGGAGCTCTCGTCCTTGGAGACGCAGCACACACGATGTCTCCGGTTGGAGGGCAGGGCATCAACATCGCGTTGCGCGATGCCGTAGCGGCCGCGAATCACCTGGTTCCGGTACTGCGCGAGGGTGGCGCGCCCGAAGCGATCGATGCCGCTACCCGCCGCATCGAACTGGAGCGGCTACCCGAGGTCGAGCGGATACAGCAGATGCAGGCCCTGCCGCCGAAGGTGCTGCTGCGCCGAATCTGGTGGGCCGAGCTGCTGCGCCAGCTGCCCAAGTTGATGCGCTTCGCGCCGGTGCGTGAAGTTGCCGGACGCCTCGCCCAGCCCCTCCTCTTGGGTACGACTGACCTGACCCTGCGCGTGTAGGGCTCGGAGAACACGAAGCGCCGTCCGGACGATTTCGGGGCTAGAATGCCGCCCCTCGCGGACGGAGGAACGGCCGATGGACGAGCGCATCAAGCAGGGGATCGAAGAGCTGGAGAGCGTCCAGCAGATCTACCAGATTGTCATCGACTTCTTGGTCAATTACAGCTTCCAGGTTCTCGGCGCCGTACTCATCCTGGTCGCCGGGATCATCGTCTCCCGCTGGGTTTCGAAGCTCTTCGTCAAGACACTCGAGCGCCGCGAGATCGACGTCACCCTGCGTCTCTTTCTCGGCAACCTGGCCCGGCTGCTCGTACTCGGCCTCTTCATCGTCGTTGCGCTCGGGAACTTTGGCATCACGCTCACCCCCCTCGTCGCAGCAATCGGTGCCTTGGCGTTCGGCCTCACTCTCGCCGTGCAGGGCCCGGTCTCCAACTACGGCGCCGGTCTGGCGATCATCCTGGGTCGCCCTTTCACCGTGGGCAACACGATCCAGATGAACGACGTCTCCGGCATCGTCGAGGAGATCAAGCTCGCCGCCACGGTGCTCTCTAACGAGGACGGCGAGAAGATCACGATCCCCAACAAGTTCATCCTGGGCGAAATCCTCACCAACTCGTTCTCCAACAAGGTGGTCGAGGGCGTCATCGGGATCGACTACGCGGACGATCCGGAGAATGCGATCGCGATCATTCGGCGTGCCCTCGAGGAAGTCGAGGGTGTTACCCAGGACCCCCCGCCCCAGATCGGAATCCAGGGCTTTGGCGAATCTTCCATCGACATCGGCATGCGCTACTGGGTGCTGACGGACCGCTACTACCACACCCAATACGCGGCCAACCTCGCCGTCTTCAAGGCCGTGGTCGCCGGCGGTGTCCACATCCCGTTCCCACGACGCGAGCTGCGCATGCTTCCTGAGGTGTGAGCTAGGGGCTGGTCGGGCGAGGCTCGGTTTGGTGCGCTCTCTATGGCCCGCCGCTCCGGTATGGGAGAGAAAGTCAGGCCCGGGCCGATTCGTTGGAAGCACGCGCTGCCGATCGCGAGAGCGATGCGACGAGAAACACCCAAATCAATGCTGACGAGAGCCTCGTCATGGTATCGCCCCATCGCCGCGGACGAGCCGCTTGCTCGCACCCCAAGCATAGGTGCGATGGTGCGCCGGGGTTCTGTGGCCAACGGGGAGACCGCTCCGCATTCGGGCCACAGCCGGAGCCTCGGTGTCGCTGCTGGCCTGGCCCGCAGGGCCGGAAAGTCGCTGCCCAGCTGTTCGTTGCCCGCCGCTGACTGGTAGAATGGGGATGGCAACGACCAGTCATTGGGCTGGATCACGTAACGGGGACGAAACGAGGAATAGTTGATGAGTTACTCCGCAACGCAGCTTCGCTCCAAGATCAGTGCCGCCGGCCAGCTCGAGCTTTCGTTGGCGACGTTCGATGTTCCCGAGCCCGGTCCCGACGAGATCGTCGTCCGAGTCGAAGCCTCTCCCATCAACCCGTCGGACCTGGGTCTGTTGTTTGGTCCCGCGGATATGAGGACCGCGAAAGCGTCCGGTACGGCGGACAGCCCGGTGGTGACCGCGGAGGTTCCCGCGCAGCTCCTTCGCGGGGTCGCGGGACGACTGGATCAGTCATTGCCGGTCGGCAACGAGGGCGCTGGAATCGTCGTTGCAGCCGGAGATTCCGCAGCGGCTTCGGCTCTGATGGGGAAAACGGTGGCGGTGATTGGCGGCGCGATGTACTCGCAGTATCGCGGTGTCAAGACAGGACAGTGCCTGTTGTTGCCAGAGGGCACCACGCCGGCCGAAGGTGCCTCGTGGTTCGTCAACCCCCTGACCGTGCTGGGCATGGTCGAGACGATGCGTATGGAGGGGCACACCGCGCTCGTCCACACGGCTGCTGCGTCCAACCTCGGCCAGATGCTCAACAAGCTGTGCATCTACGACGGGGTCGATCTGGTGAACGTCGTGCGAAAGCCGGAGCAGGAAGCGCTGCTTCGGTCGATCGGGGCCAAGCACGTCGTGAACTCGAGCGCGCCCACTTTCATGGAAGATCTGATCACAGCGCTGACCGAAACCGGCGCCACGCTGGCGTTCGACGCCACTGGCGGCGGCAAGCTGGCCGGGCAGATCCTGACCTGCATGGAAGCGGCGCAGAACGCGGCTGCGAAGGACTACAGCCGCTACGGGTCGACGACCCACAAGCAGGTCTACATCTACGGCGGGCTCGACCGCTCACCCACCGAGTTGAGTCGCAACTTCGGTATGGCTTGGGGGCTCGGAGGTTGGCTGCTCACGCCGTTCTTGCAGAAGATCGGCTTCGAAGGGGTCCAGAAGCTTCGCGATCGGGTCGCGGCCGAGATCAAGACCACGTTCGCCAGCCACTACGCGAAGGAAGTTTCACTCGCCGAGGCCCTGACGCTCGATTCGATCGCGGCTTACGGAAAGCAGGCCACCGGCGAGAAATACCTGATCAACCCGAACAAGGGCCTCTGAAGCGCGTGATGCAGAGAACCGAGGGAGTGGAAGTCGACGGGGGTGCGGTCCCCGTCCACGTGCAAGGTCCGGAAGATCCGCAGGGTGTGCCCGGCCTCGTGGTCGTACCCTCCATCTTTGGACCAGCGCCAGATCTGCGCAAGCAGATGTCGGAGCTCGCGGATGCGGCGCTGATTGTCGTGGCCGATCCGTTCTGGCGCGTAGGGGGAGGCGTGGTTCCCTACGCCGACCACGAGGGCGCGATCGGGCGCCTCAAGGGCTTCGACCGGGACGCGTGTTTCTCGGACATGCGGGCGGTCATCGATTGGACGCGCGAGCGTTGCAACGGGCACGTCGCGGGGCTCGGGATCTGCTTTGGTGGCCCGGTTGTGTTGCTAGCTGCCGCGGACGGCGTGCTCTCTGGTGTCATTGCCTGGCATGGGAGTCGTATGGAAAATTTCCTCGAGCGCGCGGATCGGATCTCGTGTCCGCTGCGTTTCCACTTCGGCGGTGCGGATCCGGTCACGCCGCCCGAGGCAATCGAGAAGATCCAAGCTGCGTTCGCCACCCACCCCGACGCGTCGTTCGTCGTCCATCCGAACCTCGAGCATGGCTTCAGCCACGAAGGGCCAAGCTACGACGCCACCGCCGCTCAGCAGGGTGTCGGCGCGACAAGAGCCCTGTTGGCCGGGCTCTGAATCAGTCGACCTTCTCCAGCTCGTCGAGGAGCTGCTGGACTGCGTGCAGGCCCGGGTCGATTTTCAGGGCTTCTCTGCACTGCTCCCGGGCCTCGGCGATGCGTCCGGCACCCGCATAGGCGAGGGCCAGGTTGGAATGGCCGCCCGCGTGCTGGGGCAGGATCGTCACGCCCTGCTCGAGCGCCAGGATCGCCGCCTGGAACTGCCCGAGCTTCAGATGGGCGACGCCCAGCCGAATGAGGGTTGCGCCGTCGCTGGGCGACTGGGCCAGGATCGTGTGGTATTGGGCGATGGCGGCTTCGGGCCGGCCGGCGGAGAGATAGCTGTTGGCCAGATTGGTCCGAGAGAGGCGATTCGTCGGATCCCGCGAAAGGGCTCCTTCCATCAGGGTGATCGCTTCGTCGGATTTCCCGAGTGCTCGAAGCACGATGCTGAGACCGCTGGCGACCTTGGCTCGGCTCGGGTCGATTTCGAAGGCTCGGCGAAGACTCGCTTCCGCCTCGGCGCTGCGCCCCAAGCGATGAAGCGACAAACCGGCGCCCGCCAGCGCGTTGGCACTCGTCGGCGCGATGGCGATTGCGGCCTCGTATTGCCCCAGCGAATCCTCGTATTCCCCCTCTGCGAGGGCGACCGCACCGAGCTGGATGTGAGCGCGAGCGTTGCGTTCGGTCACTTCGAGAGAATGCTCGAATAGCATTCGGCTGGTTCGCCAATGGCTCGCCTGATCGTGCGCCCGAAACGCGAGGAGAACGATCACGCCGAAGCTCAAGCCCGCGAGCGCGATGCTTTGCGACCCGAAACGTTCTCGAAGCGCCGCGACCTCCCAGGCTGCGGCGATGTAGATCCCGATACAGGGGAGGTACGCATAGCGGTCCGCCATGGCTTGCTGGCCCACCGGTACCAGGCCGATCACGGGAACGAGGGTCCCGAGAAACCACAGCCAGCCGATCAGCAGGTGGGGGCGGCGTGATCTCTGATGCACCGCCATGGCGGTCAACGCGAGCAGGGCGAGCCCGGAAAACAGCACGTGTAGCAGCGAGAAGTCCGCTTCGCGGTGCGGGTAGTGGGCGGCCAAGGAGAAGGGCCAGAACACGTTTTTCAGGTAGCCGGTATAGGCGACGAGCGCATTGGCGGTTCGTGTCGCGATGCTGCGCTGCTCGACGAATTCCATCGCGCCAGCCGATCTTTCGATCACCAAGGTGGCAACGCAGACGGCCGCCACAAAAGCGAAGAAGGGAAGCTTCTCGATCAGGAGGGAGCGGGTGCGTTCTGCCCGGCAGCGCCCGAGCGGCCAGGCGTCGAGCAGCAGGAATACGAATGGAAGCGTCACCGCCATCGGCTTCGCCATCAGACTCAAAACGAGCGCCCCTGCGACGGCGCAGTAGGCCGCGGCCGTACGCCGGGCGCTGTAATCGGCGTACAGCCAGAGGGCGCCTAGCCAGGCCGTGGCGGAGAGCAATCCCTTGCGTTCGGCAACCCATGCGACGCTCTCGACGTGAATCGGGTGAACCGCAAACACAGCGGCCGCCAGAGCGCTGGGCCAGCGCGTCCGCGTGAGCTTCGCGAGCACCGCGAACAGTAGAACCGCATTGATCAGATGAAGCACGAGATTGGTGAGATGGAAGCCCGTGGCGTCGATCCCGTAGAGCTCGACGTCGAGCAGGTAGGACCAGATGGTGAGCGGTATCCAGCTGTCGAAGTCGCCGGTGGTAAGACTCCATCGAACGGTCTCGAAGCTCAGCCCTCTGGCGATCTGCAGGTTTTCCGAGACGAACCGGGGATCGTCGTAGTTGATGAAATCGAATCCAAGCGTCTGGGCGTAGACGGCGGTAGCCAACAATGCGATGCCGGCGGCGATCAACCCACTTGCAAGGCCACGCTTCATTCAGAAGATCTCTCGCACGGGAGTGGATTCGACCCCGCCATCTTGGTTCGAGTCGCGACCGGAGGCTCGCGCCCCTGATGGTAATCGGACCTCCAGCGTGCCGCCTTGATCTGGAGGGGGGAGGAATGCGATCCGCGATGCTGCGTCTGCTATCCTGAACACCCCTCGAATTGCTCGATGCCCTCCCACGGTCGCGGCGACAACCGATGTCTCAGCCTCGAGTCACCGCGCTGCTGACGGACCGCTGGTTGCTCGGCCAGATGGCTGTCGGCCTGGTCGTGCGCGTGGTCCTGGCTGTCTGGCTCGATGACAGCATGGCCGCTCGGGGAGACGAGGGAATCTATCGTCGAGGCGCCCTGCTGCTGCGCGAGTCAGGCACCTTCGACACCGGCACGCCACTCCATCCTCCGCTCTATTTCGTCTTTCTGGCTTCGACCAGCTGGCTCTCCGGTCTCTGGCCCATCTCCTGGACGCTCACGACGAAGCTTCTCCAGTGTCTGCTGTCCGTGGCAACCGCGATTCCGGTCTATCGCACCGCCCGGCGCATCTCTGGGGTTCGGGCCGCTCGCTTTGCCGCTGCCTTTCTGCTCTTCGATCCAACACTGATCGCTTTCACACACATGTTGTGGCCGGCGACCGTCTTCTTGTTGTTGCTGGCAATCGTCTGCGATTCGCTCCCAGGGCTCGAGACGCGCTCGAACCTGAACGTCGCGACCCACGGTCTGCTCTTCGGCCTGGCGATGCTGCTGAAATCGGCCGTGGGCGTGCTGGCGCTGTTCGTTGCGGGTTGGTGGGCTCGGCGCCTTGGCCTGAAGACGACTCTGCGGTTGGTGCTCGTGTTTGGCGGTACGGCTTTTCTCGTCGTGGCTCCCTGGGCAGTTCGCAATCAGCTCCGCTACGGATCCGAGATCCTGCTCGAGAACGAGCTTCCCTACAATTTATGGATCGGGAACGACCCTCAGCCGGCGCAGGAGATCTTGCGAACGTGGGTGTACCTGGGCGATCCGGTCACGCGCAGTCATGTGGGGATGCGGCGTGGCTTGCAGGCGATCGGCGAGGACCCTCAGCGTTTTGCCCGTCGATTCGTCGAGCGAGCGGTCCAGCTCTGGGGGCTGGAGTTCTTCGTCGTCCGTCACCTGGTGACTGGTGGCTATGGGCAGACGGATCGGGGGGCGTTTCTTCTGGCCTATTGGGCGATCCAGGGGTTCTGGGCGCTCACCTTGCTCGCCGCTGCGCTGGGGTTTGCTCGCGGGTGGCGAGATCCCGTGCTGCGGCTCGTCCTGATGTACGCACTGGTGTTTACTCTGATCGTATCGGGCATGGTCGCTACGACGCGCTTTCGGATCCCCTTCGGCTACGTCCTCGCCGTCTGCGCGGGTCTCGGTGTCGATCGACTTCTTGTTGCTCGCAACCGCCGCGGCTGGGTCCCCGCGTTCATTGCTCTCGCCGTACTGGCCTCTTCTGCCTCCCGTCCGATCTTCTGGACCATTTCCACCGGAAGCTTCGAGCAGGTGAGCGAACTCAACGACGACGAATGGCGCTTCTTCCGCTACTGAAACGGCTCATCGCGGCAGCGCTGATCTTCGCCGGAGGGCTCGGTTGCGAAAGTCAGCCGCAGCATCTGGTGCTGATTACCGTGGATACGCTGCGCGCAGATCACATCGGCGCCTACGGATACGAGGCTGCCAGGACGCCGACCCTCGACTCCCTGGCGAAAGAGTCGATCCGTTTCGAACGCGCCTATTCCCACGCTTCGTTGACGCAGCCCGCGATAGCGAGCCTGCTCACGGGTCGACTCGCCGACGAACACGGTGTCTACGACAATCTGAGCAAGCTGAGTGGGGAGGTCCGAACGCTCGCAGAGCAGCTGAACGAAGCCGGCTTCGAGACCGCTGGGTTCGTCGGCAACTACGTACTACGCCGCGGCCAGGGATTCGAGCGAGGCTTCGCCCAGTACACCGATGAGTTCGTGTCTCGGGAGAGGCTACGCCCGATGCCAGCGAACCACGCCGGAATCCTCGTCGATGGCGCTCTCGCGTGGCTGGGAGAGCAGGACCCGGCGGATCGCCTGTTTCTCTGGGTGCACTTCCTGGAGCCCCACGGGCCGTATGCGTCCCTCGACTTCAGGCAACCCGCCACGGAGGGCGAGCTGGAGCTTCCTCGCAGCGCCTCGCATTCGGGTCGCAACGCGATCCCACGCTACCAGTGGGTAGGGCACGGCCGGCTTGCGGAGTACATGCTGCGTTACGACGAGGAGATCATGTACCTCGATTGGTACATTTCCTTCCTGCTCGAGGGTTTGCGCGAGAGCGGAATGTTCGACGACAGCGTCGTGCTCTTCGCGGCGGACCACGGAGAGGCGTTCGGCGAGGACGAGCTCTACTGCGCTCACGGCGAGGGACTCGGAGAAGCTCTGCTGCGCGTGCCGCTGCTGCTCCGGGTTCCCGGCCAGCCGCCGGCAGTGCGAAGCGACACGGTGCGGCTGGTCGATGTGATGCCGACGTTGCTCGAGCTGCTGGGACTCGATGGCGAAGGTCTTCCCGGCGAGACGCTCCTGCGCGATATCGGAGACCGCCGGGTGGTTTCTCAATCCGTCAACCTGCATCTGAAGCGCGCCTGGCGCGGCCTTCGCGACGAAGGCTTCGAGATCATCCAGGAAGCGGGCGGCCCCAGCGTAGTTCGGCGGTTGGCGCCCGGCGGATTCGCTGACCAGGAGGCCGTTCCGACGGAAATCCACCAGCAGCTGAGCGCGGAGCTCGAACGCCTGTCTGTCTGGCCTGAAATCGAGGAGATTCCGCTCGCTCCACAGGAGCGAGAAGCCCTGCGGGCGCTCGGGTACGTGGAATGAGCGATCGCCAGCAGGCGGCAAGCTGAGCGGGCCGTCCAGGTGGCCGTCGATCCGAGTCAAGGGTCGCTGCGCACTCTCGGGAGCAGGATCGCCTTTCCTCTGCGTTTTCCATTCCTGAAAAACTCGTGCCTTTCGTGTTCTTCGTAGCGCTCGCGAATCCAGTTCGACAGCAGGGGAGCATCTCGGTCCAGCCCGCGCGCTTCGAGATCGTCGAAGTCGTGAATCGAGACGATCGCCAGAGCGGGTTTGCTGCGTTCGAGCCGCTCGATGAAGGCTCGTTCCTCGTCCTCGTTGCGGAACGTCCCGG
Organism: uncultured Opitutales bacterium; assembly: GCA_964194865.1. Taxonomy (GTDB): domain Bacteria; phylum Myxococcota_A; class UBA9160; order UBA9160; family SMWR01; genus CAXMOC01. Next base: position 29,628 of record CAXMOC010000167.1, read on the forward strand.
GCATGATCACATCGGCCCCTCCCGGTCCCATGCGGCCCGTTAGCGCAGAGAGCAGGGGGATCGAGCTGGCGTCGAGGATGACGTCGTCCGGCTTCGTAAGGCGCAAGGTGGCCATCGCCGTGTGGTCGAAAGCCGCGCCAGCGCCGCGTGCGGCGCGGTGGGTTCTGCGGTCGGCGGCCAGCATCGGAACGTCCGTCCCCGCAAGACCGAGCAGCCAGAGGTCCGCGCGCTGGGCAAAGATCGAGGTTGCGAGTACAACCAACGCAGTGGCGATCGCGACGGATCGCGCGCGAATCGCCGGCCAGCGGGAACGCAGCAGGGCTTCGAATCGATCGAGCGCAAAGCCCGTCAGCAACAGCGCGGGCGGCATCGCGGAATCGAGATGCCCGAAGTCGGCCCGTCCGAGTGTGCGCAGGAAGTAGACCGCGCCCCACAGCACGACGGCGACGACCAGAGGGCGCCGGAGCGCGGCGCTACTCGGGCCCCGCAACCATGCCAGGGCACCCGCCAGCAGATAGGAAATATAGAGCAGGGGAACGAGTCGAAACTCCAGCGCCTCGAAGGCGGAAGTGATTTCCGCGCGCCGCCCACTCCCCGGCCAGTGGAGCGGCGGCATCGGGAGGCTCTGAAGTCGGATCATTTCGAGAGGGCGCACGAAGATCTCGCTCCACGCGGTTGCCGGGCCGACCGTCCACAGCAGCCAGACAGCAACGGGCGTGCAGGCCGCCATCGCCCCGCCCAGGAAGGCGAGACCGTCGGCCGGCCAGTCTCGGAGATCGCGCCGCGCTGCCAGGAACCCCGCTCCCATTCCAGCCGCGACGGCCACCGCTGGTGTAAACCGAAAGCAAAGGCTGACGCCGGTCAAGATGCCGGCCGCGACCATCCACCGGCGCCGCTTGCCTTCGAGCCAGCGGGCAAAGGCCAGCAGCGCCAGGGCCGCGAAGATCAAGTAGCGATAGCCGAACATGAAATGAGAGACGTGAGAGTGCGGCGAGTGGAGGCAAATCAGCAGGGCCGCCACGAACGCGTACGACGGAGCCATGAGGCGGCGGCCAAGCAAGTACATCGCGATGCAGAGCGCGGTATTGAACCCGGAGTAGATGATCCGGCTGGCGATCAGACCGGGGGGGTCCACCAGGTACGCGACCCAGGCGGACAGCACGTGCCCTGGCGGAAATACGAAGAAGACGTCGTTGTAGAGCGTGCCGCCGGCGTGCAGGCGCGAGGCGGCATATAGAGGCCACCCCTCGTCCAGCTGGTTCGCCCCCTGATCGTAGAAGAGTTGCTCGAAGTATTGGCTGAGCGCGAGCAGAATCAGCAAGTGAATGATCGCGCCCGGATGCTGCGAGAAAAGTGCGCGAAAGGATGATCGATCGGGCGCCGGCAAGAGCTGCACGCTACTGCTTCAACGCGGTGGTCCGTGCGTCCGGTCCAGCGTCAACGCCCTCCGCGGTTGTCCGCGCACCGCGCCCTCCTTGTACCACCCGAGCTGCCGTGAGGCAATATCAGGCGCAAGGACAGCGGCCTGCGCAGGTGCACGTCCTCTGTCACCATCCGTTCCGTGCGCGAGACCACGCTGCCTGCCCCGAACGCCAACGGCCCGCGCGTGGGCTGGCCACTGTGGATCGTCGCCGCGGCAGGGCTGTGCGCGGCACTCGCCCTACGACTGCGTTTCCTCGAACTTCCCCTCGAGCGAGACGAAGGTGTGTATGCGGTCATCGCACAGCAGATCATGGCGGGCCTACCGCCCTACGAAGCTACTCGGGACATGCGTTTCCCGGGAATCTACGCGGTGTACGCCCTGGCGTTGTCGGTCTTCGGGGCGACGCACACCGGCATCCACAGTGCGCTGCTCGCAACCAACGCGGCCAGCTGCGCGCTGCTCTACGGACTCGCCCGAAATCTAGCTGGCCGAGCCGTCGGGCTCAGCGCGGCTGCGATCTTCGCGGTGCTGAGCTTGGGCACGGCGGTCCAGGGTCTGTGGGCGAACAACGAGCACTTCGTCCTGCCGCCGGCAATCGGTGGCCTGTGGCTGCTGCGCGTCTCAATGGAGCGACGCGATCGCCTGCGACTATTTGGCGCCGGGCTGCTGCTGGGAGTTGCGCCCACCATCAAGCAGCACGGGCTCTTCTTTCCCGCTCTTGCTCTGGTGGTGCTGCTCGTTGGATCGATTCGCCGCCCCAGGATGGAAGCGCTCCGCGACCTGAGTGCGCTGGGGCTCGGAATCGCAGCTCCCGCTGCGCTGCTTGCGATCGCACTCGGGTGGGCCGGCGTGCTGGACGAGTTCTGGTTCTGGACGATTGAATACGCGGCACAGTATGCGTCGCGCGCACCCCTGGAACGCGGGCTGGAACATCTCGTGGTCAACGGCGCCAGTCTGTTGCGGGCAACATGGCCCGCCGCTGGCCTGGCCGTGATTGGATTGGGAATTCTGGCGCTCGGAGGTCGTTGGAGGCGACCGCGTAGCTTCACACTCGGGTTCGTGGCCGCGTCGGCGCTGTGCGTGGTGCCGGGCTTCTACTTTCGGCCCCACTACTTTGCTCTGCTATTGCCAGCCGCCTCGGTTGCGGCCGCCTTTGGCATCGAGGCAATCGCGCGAAGCACGGCTCGCGTGCATTCACGAGCTCCCCGCTACGTCGCGGCCGGCGCGCTCGCCATCGCTCTGGGATTTCCCCTGTTCGCGGACCGGAGCTTCTACGCACTATCGCCGGGCGACGCCGCGCGCGCCGTGTACTCGCCCAATCCGTTTGCAGAGTCCCTCGAGATTGGCGCGTTCATCCGCGAGCGCACCGAGCCGGGCGAGAAAATCGCCGTCATCGGATCGGAGCCGCAGATCTATCTCTACGCGGCGCGCCCTCCGGCGACCTCTTGGGTCTACACCTATCCGATGATGGAGTCACAGCCGCTGGCACTCTCGATGCAGCAGGAGATGATCGCGGAGATCGAGGCTGCCCGTCCGGCGTTCGTCGTGTTCGTCGGAACCCCTCTCTCTTGGGGCACCCGCGCGAGTTCCCCTCGGCACATCTATCGCTGGGCCGAGCAATACACGAGCCGCGACTACTTGCGCGTGGGAGTGGTGGACGTGATCTCTGTCGACGAGAGTGTCGTCCTCTGGGGAGAAGAAGCGGCCCGCTACGTCGCGCGTTCCAAGAACTTCCTGTGGATCTTCGAGCGTCGCGATCGGGTCGGCGGCAAGGCAGCCCCCGCGAGGCCGTGATCACAGTGCGCCGGTTTCCGCAAAGCCGTCGTCAATAGGGACCCATCACCAGCTTGCGCCGCTCGGTCGAGCGGGCCAGCTCCTGCCAGATCTGTGTATCGATCTCGCGGGCCTCGGCACTGTCGAGCTCTTCGATGTGGGCGTGGAGGTCGATGAGCAACGCGCGCAGCCCCGCGTTCGAGCGCTCCAGTGCCGAGATCGCGAAATTCGTGTCCTCACCCGCAGCGGCTTCATCGAGCCCTTCCCGCAGCGCGGCGTCCGCGACGGCCGGCCCGGCCTCCGCAAAGATACGCCGCAGCTCGCGATTCTCCTCGACCCGTCGGGACGCGGCACGCTCGGTCTCTTCTCGCGCGGAGTTCAACAGGGCCATCAGCACCAGCATGCTCGACTGCTCGTAGCCGGGCCCCAGTTTGGGTGCGATGCGCATCACCACGTAGGCTGCGGCCACCTCCATGAATCGATCGACGTCGGGCTTCAAGGCAGGTGCCCCAGATCGGTCAGCACCGCGCGGTCCTGGCTGTTTCCCATCAGCCACGCGGCCACGCCGAGGATCAGGTCCTGGTTCTTGCCGTCGGAGAATTCCTTGGCGCTCGAGACCCAGATCGCCTGTCCCTTCACGCTGGTGAAAACGTCCCACCAGTGCAGGGCGTCGCGGTCGACGCCCAGGCCGCTGGCCTTGCGCCAGATCTCGATGGCGTCCGCACGCGTCGCCAGCCCGCCCACCAGCCCGTCGCGCGACCACACGTGGTTGATCCCCCAGGCGAGGTCTTCCAGAGGGTCGCCGAGGTGAGCCATCTCCCAGTCGAGGATGGCGTGGATGCGACCATCTGAGTCGAAGAGGAAATTCCCGCTCCGGTAGTCGCCGTGCACGACACAGATCCGTTCGGCCGGCGGCGGTGGATTCCGACGCAGCCAGCGGATGGCGGCGCGGATCACTGGCTGGGGACACAGCTCATCGCGGTCGATTCGCTCTTCCCAATAGCCGAGTTCGCGCTGCCAACATCGATCGGGCGCCACCGGATCCATGATCGAGTCGAGCCCGAGGCTGAACGGATCGGCTCGCGCGATTTCTCCCTGGATCCGCCACTTCTGCTCGGCGACCAGGCTGAACTGTTCCGTGGGAATCAGCTGCGCGTTCGACTCGAGCCCCACGAGCTGCTCCATCACGAAGAAGGGATGGTCGAGCCAGCTCGGATCTTCCTCGAGCCAAAGCGGTTCGGGTACCGGTACCGAGGTGCCGTGAAAGGCGCGATAGGCCGCGAACTCCACGGCGCGCTCGGTCTCGATCAGGCTTCCCGGCGGATCCCGGCGCAGGATCAGCTGCCGCGTGACCGCCTTGCCCGCCTCGTCGTAGCGCAGCTCGAAGCGGGAGGTCTCCCGCGACGCGCCGCCGAAGATGCGGTCGAGCGAGCCGACACGCACATTTTCGGCCTCCGGCAGCACGTGCGCGATGTAGGCCGCGAGTCTCTCTTCGAGGGAGGCCATCCGCCTGATGTTCCGCTGGTCCTGGCAGCGCCGACCCGCCTAGAAGACGTCGTAGCGCGCGTGTGCGAAGGGTGCGAACGCCTCGGGGTCCACATCCTCACCCAACGTGACCGTGTGGCGGGTGGTAAAGACGCGCCAGCGGATACTCTCGAGCTCGAGGATCGGAAAGTCCGCGATCGGGTCGGTGGGCGAATCGCGCAACACGAGCTTGCCCTCCACCTTCTCGAGGCTCACCGTCTCGTGGCGGTCGTGGGCGCGCACCAACTTCGGGCCGTAGTCGAAGCCGTCTCCATCGATCGTCGGCAGGAACTTGTACCAGATCGCCGTGCACTCGTAGGGATCGCCAGTCGGTAGATCCTCGGTTACGTCGCCGGTGATCTCGATGATCGTGACGCCGTTTCGGGTCACGCGGGCCTCGACGTGATTCCCCTCTCGGTCGATCTGCACGTCGGCGAGCTTCTTCGGCTCACCGAAGCGCTCCCGGCTGGGAGAGAGGGCCGCCTCGAGATCGAGGGGATAGACGAGGGGGTACTCGACGGGCTCGCCGTTCAACAGGGCGTCGAGCGCGAAGTAACCGATCTTCTCCTTGTGGGTGAAGTCGCCAAACTTCAGATCGATGTCGGTAACGCGCACGTGCACGCGCGGCTCTGCGGCTGCTTCGAGCGGCGGCGGCAGGACTGCGCGGTAGAGCTCCGGGTCGGTGCGATAGCGAACTTCGATCTGCGGCGTCGGCGGCATCACGAACTCGTTGGCACTCTGAGGAATTCCGGGGCGGAGCGTCGCGCGGTCGCGTACCCATCGGTTCGGCTGGCTCATGTCGTGTCTCCTTGTTTCGCTCTCATCGAGAGTTGGCGAGTGGTTTAAACGAGCGTGCTGATGGCCGATTGGCAGCAGCGAATCAGCCGAACATACTAGTCGAGATCGGGCACTCCCCGTTCGCCAGCTTCTTGGCCCGCTCGACGAGCTGGGCTTCCATCTGCTCGCGGCCGATCATGATGACGAAATCCTCCCGGCGAATGCCTTCGACGGCAAAGCGCGCCAGCTCGTCCAGATCTTGAACGGGAAGCTCGATGCCCGCCTTCTTCATGCCTCCCATGAATTCGTCGAAGGTGGTCTCTGAGCCTTCGGGAAACGCTTGCTCGCGGGCGAGTTCGCGGGGGCGGTTGCGCCGTGTCGTCCAGATTCCGGTCTTCAACATCCCGCCGGAGGGGTAGAAGATCCCGGCCCGCACGCGCGCCTCCGCGCCGACGAGCTGGGCGGCGAGACATTCGGTGAGGATCGAAACGGCGGCTTTGCTCGATGCATAGACCGACTGCGCGGCCAACGGCGAGATTCCGCCGTCACCCGACGAGGTGTTCATCACGAAGCCGGGCTCGCCGGCTTCGAGCATCCGCGGAACGAAAGCCTGGATACCGTGCACCACGCCCAGCACGTTCACGCCGTGGACCCACTGCCAGTCGGTGGGCTCGGTCTCCCAGAGGTTGAGGTTGGCCACGCTCACGCCCGCGTTGTTACACAGCAGGTGGCAGGCGCCGTGCTGGGAGAAGACCCGATCGGCCAGGTCTCTCACCGATTCCGCTTTGGAGACATCCGTGACGACTCCCGTCACGTCTCCGCCCGAAGCGGCGAGCTCCTCCGTAGTGGCCTTCAACACCGGCTCCTCGACGTCGGCGATGACGACCTTCATGCCCTCGCCCAGCAGCGCCTTCGCCAGGGCGAGCCCGACCCCACCGGCCCCACCGGTCACCACAGCCACGCGATCTCGAAGCTCTTGCATCGACCCTACTCCTCTGGACGAATCTCTGTATACGCGACCCGACGGCTCGACGTCAATCTCAACGCCGGAGGGGAGTTTCGAGCGCCGCTTGCCAGCCTCCCTGCTCGAAGATCTGGCGCGAGCTATGAGCGGCGACTGGAACGTAGGGTGCAATCTCGGGTGGCGCATCGCGGGTCTCGACTGCCTTCCGCAGCTGTTGTAGCGGAGGATCGCGTCGCAGCAGGAAGCGGAAGGTGAGCTGACCGTCGAGGTAGGGTCCCCAGTCGAGCCACGTCACACCGCGGTCTGTCGTCGCGTTGCCGGGACGATTCGCTGCCGTCGAGACCACCAGGGTCAAGAAGCCGTCGGCGTCGCGGGCGATCTCGCTGTCGATTAGCGAGCTGTTCGCGAAGCCCGCCCAGAAGTTGTAGTTCGTAACGGTGAAGCCGCGAATCTGCTTGCCCGTTGTGTACACCGGCTCGCTCGGCGTGTCGGGTGTCGTGAACGCCTTCGCGCGGACCACGAGCAGGTCGCCCCAGCGATGGGAATAGGGCGTGCCCAGGTAGAGGATGTCGTCACTCGCCAGCAGATCGTAGGGAAGGCCCCAATTGGATTTGACGTCGAAACAACCCGGTCGCAACAGACCGCGGTGGTCGGGGATGGGAAGCGCGGCGAAGTGCGTGGTTTCCACCGGCGGCTCGCTACCGGGCGGGTAGGGGTCGCACTCGTCGAAGTGTGCGGTTGTTTCTCCGTTCGCAGCGCAGACGGTCACCGAAGGCAGCCGCACGCCACAACTGTTGGGCGGCAACGCTCCGAGCTCCGAGCCCGTCGACCGCAGGATGTTGAACACCGCGGGATTGTTCTGACCATCGCGCTTGACGCCGACGTAGCTGGTGTTGGGCTCCGGATCGTCGGGCATCGGCGCGAAGACCAGCTGGGCGGTATAGCTTCGGCCCGCGCCGTTCGGAACTTTTTCGCGGAAGGGGTTGACGCTGCCGGGGTCCGGATCGATATCCACGTCGATCAACGTCGAAAACGTGTTGGTGTCGAAGTCGCAGGGATGGAACGCGAAGTAGCGGGCCCGCGGATACTTTCCTCGAAAGACGACCCGGCCTCCCGTGGGAACGGCGATGAAGCCCGGCGGGGCGTCCTCTCCGTGCCAGAAACGGTTGCTGAAGTAGTTCGAGGCCGACGTGTCGAGCAAGTAGGGAAAACGGTTGTTGGTGAGCGGGCTTCCGATTCCCGGCCAGGCCGGGCAGCCCGACTCGCCGACGAGCTTGCCCGCCTCGTAGTCACCGTCGTCCAGGCGGATCTTGCAATGCTCGGCCACATAGTCGGAGATGCGGCCCTCGACGTTAGCGAGCTCGGGATCCGTGAGTCGCGGGAAGATGCCGAGCACGCCGGCGCCGGAAGCGTCTCGCGTCTGGATTAGCAATTCGTGGAGAAACCTCAGGTCGTCGCGGATGGCGTCCGGCGCCACTTCGAGGAGCTGTCGGACGGCGTCCGCGTGGCCGACGTACTCGTTGAAGTCATCCTGGATCGGCAGCTCGCCTTCGGTCAACTTCCGCAGGGTTCGCTCGAAGCTCGAGTGGCTCATCGGGCCTGCTTCAGGTCGGCGACGACATCAGCCCACTGGGAGGGGTCGGGCGCCCGGTTGTGGGTCAAGCTCACACCGTCGGCGATGCCTTCGAGGCGCTCGCGTAGCCTGCCCGCGATGGTCGCGCGCGGCCCCACCACGGCAATGGTCTCCAGCACCTCGTCGTCGATCAGCTCCGCCATCTCGTCCCAGCGGCCCCGCTTGGAGAGGCGGTTGAGTTCTTCATGCAGTGCGTCCCAGCCGTGGCAACGCAGCGTCGGCAGGTACGCCGGCGTCGAGCCGTAGAAGGCCAGTTGCTTGCGCGCTGCGAGCTTCGAGCGCTCGAACTCAGACTCTTCGTCCGCCGTCACGACGAGCGTGGCACAGATGATTTCCAGATCCTCTCGTTTGCGTTCGCTCCTGGTGAGCCCCTTCTCCAAGGCCGGGAGCGTGTTGTCGAGCAGCGACTTGCGGCTGTTGAACGGGTGGGCGAAGAAGCCGTCGGCAGCCGCGCCGGCTACGGCCGTCATTTGGGGACCAAAGCCTCCGGTGAAGATCGGAGGTGGGCCGAAGGGGTTCGGTCCGGGGTCGAAGGCTGGGATCATGAGCGTGTGGGTGTAGAACTCGCCCCGAAAGTCGAGGTCGGCCATGCCTTCCCAGCGGGCGAAGATGGCCTTGATGGCGAGCACCAGCTCGTGCATACGCGCCGCGGGCCTCGACCAGGGCATGCTGTAGCGTTTTTCGATGTGGGGACGAACCTGCGACCCGAGCCCGAGTACGAAGCGCCCGCCACTGATCACTTGTAGCCCGTGGGCCAGCTGCGCCAGGTTCATGGGGTTGCGGGCGAAGGCGATCGCGATCGCGGTGCCGAGACGCAGCCTTAGCGTGTGCTCGGCCGCCAGCGCCAGAGGCAGAAATGGGTCGAGCTTGGCCTCGAAGCTGAAGGCGCCGTCGTAACCGATCGCCTCCAGTTCGGCGAAGGTCGTACGCGCATCGCGCGGATCTTCCATGGGAGCGGTGGTGTAGATCTTCATGGCTCGCTCCGCGCGGAATTCAGCGGGCCATGGCGCCGCCGGGGTTCACTGGCCGCCTGCGGCGTCTCGATAGTGCCCCATCAAGATCTCGGCCACTTCGGGTCGAGCGAACTCGGGCGGCAGCCCCTGTCCGGCGGCGAGCAGCTCCCTCACTTTGGTTCCGGACAGGATCACGAAGTCTTCTGGCTGGTGATCCGGTGCGTCCTTCATCATGACCACTCGCCCAAGCTTCTTCGAGAAGGCCGTGTGATCGGCCGGGAAGATCTCGATCTCGAGCGCATCGGAAGGAACCGAGGTCTGAAAGACCTGCTGGGCGTCGAAGGGTCCGTAGAAGTCTCCGACACCGGCGTGATCCCGTCCGACGATCAAGTGGGTGCAGCCGCAGTTTTGACGGAAGATCGCATGCAGCACTGCCTCACGGGGGCCGGCGTAGAGCATGTCGAAGCCATAGCCGGTCACCATGACGCTGTTCTCTGGGAAGTAGAGATCCACCATCTTGCGGATGGCCGCGTCGCGAATCGGGGCTGGAATGTCTCCCGGCTTGAGCTTGCCGAGCAGCATGTGGACCAACACCCCATCCGCTCCAACGGCCTCCAGCGCCATCTTGCACAGCTCTTCGTGAGCGCGGTGCATCGGGTTGCGGGTCTGGAATGCGACGACCTTCTGCCAACCGCGTTGCTCGATCTCGGCGCGGATCTGGCCCGCCGTGCGAAACGTTTCGGGGAACTCTTCCTCGAAGTAGCTCAGGTTCAAGACCTGAACCGGGCCAGAAATGAAGTACGCCCCGAGCTCCAGAAAGGTGGCGACGCCGGGATGTGTGGCGTCGAGTGTCCCGAAAACCTGCTCGGTGATGGCGAGAATCTCGTCCCGGGCCGCCTCGTCGATTCCAGCGACTTCCTGCACTGCCAGTACCGGGTTTCCGGGTCGGTTGGGATCACGCAGGGCAACGCGCGGTGCTCCGTCGAAGGTCGAGACGTCCTTGCGGCGATGGACGATGGGAACGGGCCAGAACAAACCGCTCGTCGTATGGAGCTTCTCGGCCACCTCGAGCGAATCGGCCAGATTCATCGTGCCGCGCAGCGGGTTGAAGTAGCCCGCGCCCAGCATCACCAGGTTGGCGGCGGCGGCCGAGTTCACGATGGTGCTCGGCAGGGTTTCGGCGTCCTTGACGAGGGCGGCCCGCTCGACGGGGTCCTCGACGAAGCGTGAGTCGAGGGGCCCGGAAGCGTAGGGAGAGATCATTGGCTTTTTCCTTCTGTTGTCGCCGCACCAGCGATTAGCAGATCGAGCATCCGGTGGCTGGCGCGACGGCGTTCGTTGGCAGGTTCGCTCTCGACGACCAGAAAGCCGAAGATTGCCTTGACGACGAGCGGTATGAATTCCTCCGGCGGGATGGTCGAGCGGAGCTCACCGCGAGCCTGGGCAGCTTCGAGCAGCTCCGACACGAAGCCGAACAGGGCGCGTTGGGTCCAGTTACCGTCGGGCGGCTCGCGGATGATCCGGGCGAAGGTCTCCCGCCGCAATACCGGATTGCCGACCTCGAGCAGGTCGAAGATGACATCCACCATGCGGTGTATCAGATCCGGCCCTTCCGATTCCTGGATGCGGCTGCGAAGCTCCGCCAGTACGCGTTCTTCCGCGTAGGTCTCCAGCGCCCGGAGGAAGTCCTCTTTGCGGGGGAAGTGGGCGTAGATGGTGGGTCGGGTGACGCCCGCCTTGCGCGCGATGTGTCCGATGCGCGCCTGGGCGAGGCCGGCCTCACCGATTTCTCCGAGGGCGACGCGGAGGATCAGGTTCCGGGTCTCGATGCGCTGGCGCTCTCGCGTCGGCATGGGGGCCGGCTCATCGGTCCGGAGGGTTTCGCTCACGATTCGCCTAAAAATTTACGATTGACAAGTATATTTACATATGTAAATTCAGAATTCAACTTTCCTGGGACGCCGAGAGAGAAGCGTTCGATGGCCGTCGCCCAGTTCACCCCGCTGCCGGTTCTGCGCCGTTTGATTCGGCGTCATGGGGTCGACCCCCGCTACCGCAAACGCTCCCGGGCCCGCTTGTTCGCTGCGATGCTCGCCGAGCCGCTGCGCTGGTACGAACGGATTCGTTTTGGTCGTCCGCTGAGTCGCAGTCGGATCCACCCGCAGCCGGTCTTCCTGTTGGGATACGGCCGCAGCGGCACCACGCATCTGCACAATCTGCTTTCGAAAGATCCACAATTCGGTGTGATCTCGAACTACCAGGCCACGATGCAACCCTTTGCGCTCAGCGGCCGCGGCTGGCTGG
>CAXMOC010000168.1:0-14065 GCA_964194865.1 uncultured Opitutales bacterium
AGAGCCCGAATTTTCGCCGTAGGAGGCGCGTCTGAACCTCCGTATGAACATCTCTCTGCTCGCGGTCCTCGCGCTCGGCCTGGCCGCGCTGCCCGCCTACTCCAACGACCCGTTCCTGCGACACAACACCACGGTGCGGGCGGTGGAGAAGGTCGGCCCCAGCGTGGTCAACATCACCACAGAGCGCGTCGTGGCTGGTGGTGGCAATCCATTCGCGCGTCACGGCGCCAACCCCTTCTTCGATTCGTTCTTCCGGGACTTCTTTGAGCCCCGGCTACCAGAAACGGTGCAGAGCCTCGGCTCCGGCGTACTGATCGATGCCGAAGGCCACATCCTGACCAACGAGCACGTGGTCCAAAGAGCCAGCCGGATCCGCATCAGCCTGGCGGACGGGGCTGAATTCGACGCCACGCTGATCGGCGCCGACCCCAATCACGACATCGCGGTGCTCAAGGCCGAGACAAACGAGCGCTTGCCGTGGCTCGCCCCTGGCCGCTCGGACGACCTGATGGTGGGCGAGCCGGTGATCGCGATCGGCAATCCGTTCGGCCTCTCGAATACGGTGACGACGGGCGTCATCTCCGCCCTCAACCGCTCGATTCGGGCGCAACACCGGGTCTACCACGGCTTTTTGCAGACAGACGCGTCGATCAATCCCGGCAACTCCGGCGGTCCCCTCGTCAACGCCGAGGGAAAACTGATCGCGATCAATACCGCCGTCTACAACGGGGGACAGGGCATCGGCTTCGCGATTCCCATCGACATCGCCAAACGAGTCGTGGACGAGCTGATCACGCATGGTGAGATCACCCCGGTCTGGCTGGGTCTCGACTTCCAGGACCTCGATCCAGACCTCAACAAGCTCATGGACCTGCCCTCGGGGGTAGGCGGGGCACTCGTCAACCGGGTGCGGAAGGACAGCCCAGCGGATCATTCGGATCTGCGCCGGGGCGACGTCGTCACCCGCGTCGACGGCCGGCCGGTGGATTCAGCGCGGTCCTTCTTCGAAATGCTGCAGACGGGCCTCGCTGGACAGGACCTGCGAATCGAACTGTGGCGGGCCGGCAGCTCGCAGACCGTGACGGTCAGCCTCGAAGAGCTGCCCAGCCAACAGGTCGGCCGCTTCTTGCGCGAGTTGCTAGGGGTGGAGCTGGAGCCGAATCAAGCGGGCGGTTACCTGGTTCAGTCCGTGCGTGAGGGAAGCGGTGCGGCGCGGATCGGAATTCAGCGTGGAGACCTTGTGCTCGGCATCAACGGGCGCACCTTGGCAGATGACGATTCGCTGAGGCGCTCGGTCCTGGAGCTGCGCGGACGCTCCCACGCGCTGGTCGTGGTTCAGCGGGGCGCTGGCCGATACCATGTCACGATTCCGTTGGTTTGAGAGCAATCGCGGGAACTTCGAGCGCTCCCGCGGGTTCGAAAATGGGCTGGGGAACCAGAACCAGCCGACGACCCGAAAATGGGGATCGACACTGGAGAGATTCATGAAGGCACGCATTCCGATTACGCTTTTGAGCGCCGTAGCGGTGCTGGTCGCCTCCGGGGCATTCGAGGTCCAGGTCCGTTGGCGTGGCAACGATGCCCAGGCGATCGATCTGTTCGGATCCGCTGAAGCAGAGAACGAAGCTTCCTCCGATGATGTCTTCTGGAAGGAAGACAGCGACGCCGAGCCCATCGTCCCGATCGGAGTTCCCTCCACTTTCGCGGACCTTGCCGAGCGAGTCACCCCCGGGGTCGTCAACATCGCGACGTCCAAGACGGTCATGCAGAACATGCCGCGCTCGTTCGAGGAGTTCTTCTTCGGCCCGCCATTCGGCGGGAGGGGTCATCAACGCGAGGGAACCCCGCGCAAGGTGCCGAGCCTCGGCAGCGGCTTCGTGATCTCGCCCGATGGCTACATCGTCACGAATAACCACGTCATCGAAGACGTCGACAGCATCACGGTAATCTTCGAAGACGGCCTCGAGCTGTCCGCCAAGGTGATCGGGAGAGACCCCAAGACCGACATTGCGCTGATCCACGTCGAGAGCGAGAAAGAGCTCTTCGCCCTGCCCCTCGGCAACTCCAATGATGTGAGACCTGGGGAGTGGGTGGTCGCCATTGGCAACCCCTTCGGTCTCGAACACACCGTCACAGCTGGAATCGTCAGTGCGAAGCACCGGGTCATCGGCCAGGGGAACTACGACGACTACATCCAGACGGATGCCGCCATCAACCCCGGCAATTCTGGCGGGCCACTGCTGAACCTGAGCGGCGAGGTGATCGGCATCAACACCGCGATCAATCCGCAGGCCAACACGATCGGATTCGCGGTTCCAATCGATATGGCCAAGGTGATTCTGCCGCAGCTGCGCGCAACCGGACACGTCACCCGGGGCTGGCTTGGCGTCATGATCCAGAAGATCACGCCCGAGCTCGCGGAGGAGCTCGAGCTCGACAACCCGCGAGGGGCCCTGGTGTCCAAGGTGATTCCGGACGGACCGGCCGAGGCGGCGGGAGTGGAGCGTTATGACGTGATCGTCGAGTTCGACGGCAAGCCGATCGAGGATCTGAGCGAGCTGCCCCGAGCGGTCGCCGAAACTCCGGTGGAAAAACGCGTCGCGTTGGTCGTCATCCGAGAAGGCAAGCGCAAGACCTTGCGGGCCGAGGTCGGGTTGCTGGACGAAGCCGGCACCACGGAGCTCGCCAGTGCACCCGGGGACGGAACGACCGAGTTCGGCTTGCGAGTTCAGGACCTGACTCCGGAGCTGGCAGAGCGACTCGGAGTCGACGAGACCAAAGGAGCCGTGATCACGGCTATCGAGCCGGGCAGCCCAGCCGACGAAGCCCACCTGCGCCGCGGCGACGTGATTCTCGAGGTCGACCGCTCGGAGGTAAACAGCGTCAACGAGCTGCGCTCCCGCCTCGAGGCGGCTGACGACGGCGCTCTGCTGCTGGTTCGCAGGGGCGACGCCACGATCTTCGTGCCCATCAAGCGCGAAACCAGCTAACAGGAACCCGCATGTTCCAGGGCGCCACGATCGGGCCCTAGAGGCCTTGCCTGTGCGTTGGCGGTGCGCAGCATTACCCGCATGCGCACCGACAAACTCACCATCAAGAGCCAGGAGGCCCTCGCCGAGGCCCAGTCGTTGGGGGTTTCCCGGGGGCACAGTGAAATCCAGCCCGCTCATCTGCTTCGTGCTCTGCTCGCACAGACCGAGGGGAGCACCCTTCCGGTGCTCCAGAAGTTGGGGGTTCCGATCGAGCCGCTCCATGCGGAGATCGAAGGCCTGCTCGAGAGGCTCCCCAAAGTCTCTGGCGGCGGACAGCCACAGCTGAGTCGCTCGCTCGGCGTCGTGATCGAAGCCGCCTTCGGCGAGGCCGATGCGCTCAAGGACGAGTACGTCTCCACCGAGCACCTGCTGTTGGCGATCGCCACGAATCAGGACGCCCCGGCCGGCCGCATGCTTCGGGAGGTGGGCGCAGATCGTGAAGCACTCCTCAAGGCGCTGATGTCGGTGCGCGGCGGCGCGCGCGTGACCGATCAGGATCCCGAGTCCAAATATCAGGCGCTGGCCAAGTTTGGACGCGACCTCACGGATGCCGCTCGCCTCGGAAAGGTCGACCCCGTGGTGGGAAGGGACGAGGAGATCCGGCGCATCATCCAGGTGCTGTGTCGGCGCACCAAGAACAACCCGGTCTTGATCGGCGAGCCCGGTGTGGGAAAGACCGCAATTGCAGAGGGGCTGGCCCAGCGCATCGTGGCCGGCGACGTTCCGGAATCTCTCGCCGACCGACGCCTGATCTCGCTCGATATCGGCGCGCTGATCGCAGGCTCCAAGTACCGCGGCGAGTTCGAAGATCGATTGAAGGCCGTGCTGCGCGAGGTTTCCGAGGCCGAGGGCAGCGTCATCCTCTTCATCGACGAGCTACACACGATCGTCGGTGCTGGAGCCGCCGAGGGCGCTGCCGACGCCGCCAACATGCTCAAGCCGGCGCTGGCGCGCGGAGAGCTCCACTGCATTGGCGCCACCACGCTGGACGAGTACCGCAAGCGCGTCGAGAAGGACGCGGCCCTGGAGAGGCGCTTCCAGCCCGTGTTCGTAGGGGAGCCCAGTGTCGAGGACACGATCTCGATTCTACGCGGCTTGAAGGAGCGCTACGAGGTCCATCACGGGGTGCGAATCCAGGCTGCGGCAATCGTGGCAGCGGCAACCCTATCCAATCGCTACATCAGCGACCGATTCCTTCCCGACAAGGCGATCGATCTCGTCGATGAAGCCGCCAGCCGCGTCCGCGTCCAGATCGACTCGATGCCCGAGGAGCTCGACCAACTCGATCGGAAGCGCACCCAGCTGGAAATCGAGCGCGAGGCGCTCAAGAAGGAGACCGACGCTGCCAGCGCGGAGCGCTTGGAGCGCGTCGAGCGCGAAATCGCCGAGCTGCGAGAGCAATGCGGCGGCCTGAAGGTGCGCTGGGAGAACGAGAAGAAATACATCGCCCAGCTCCGCGACCACAAGGAACGTCGCGAGAACCTGAACGCTGAGCTCAAGCGCGCGGAGAGAGGCGGGAACCTCGAACGCGCCGCCGAGATTCGCTACGGGGAGCTCGTCGCACTCGAGCAGGAGATTGCCACCAACCAGGAACAGCTCGAGGCACTCCAGGCCGACGGGCCCCTGCTCTCGGAAGAGGTGACGGGAGAGGAAGTCGCCGAAATCGTCTCCAAGTGGACCGGAATCCCAGTGACCAAGATGCTCGAGGGTGAGCAGGACAGATTGCGCGCGATGGAGGACGAGCTGCGACACCGGGTGATCGGCCAGGACGATGCCCTACGCGCGGTCTCGTCTGCGGTCCGACGCGCGCGGGCCGGGCTCCAGGACCCCGATCGGCCGATCGGTTCGTTCATCTTCCTCGGACCGACCGGAGTCGGCAAGACTGAGACCGCTCGGGCGCTGGCTGAGTTCTTGTTCGATGACGAGCGTGCGATGGTGCGGATCGACATGAGCGAGTTCATGGAGAAACACTCTGTCTCTCGTCTGATCGGCGCTCCTCCGGGCTACGTCGGCTACGAGGAGGGCGGCTACCTGACGGAAGCAGTCCGGCGCCGGCCCTATTGCGTAGTGCTCTTCGACGAAATCGAGAAGGCGCATCCCGATGTCTTCGGCGCGCTGCTCCAGATTCTCGACGACGGCCGTTTGACGGACGGCCAGGGTCGAACCGTCGACTTTCGTAACGCGGTGTTGATCATGACCTCCAACATCGGCAGCGAGCACATCATCGAGCTCGGAGAAGACGAGCAGCAGGAAATCGAGCGGCGCGTCGATCAGGCGTTGCGCGCCCACTTCAAGCCCGAGTTCCTGAACCGCGTGGACGAGACGATTGTCTTCCACTCACTGGCTCGCGCACAATTCCAGTCGATCGTCGAGATCCAGCTCGAGCGCGTGCGCGCGAGGCTGAGGGAGAGGCGGCTCGAGCTGGAGGTCAGCGAGGGAGCCGCGGAGCTGCTGGCCGAGAAGGGCTACGACCCGCATTACGGTGCCCGTCCGCTCAAGCGCATCATCCAGCGGCTGCTGGAGGACCCTTTGGCGGTGCGGATTCTCGACGGCGATTTCCCGGAAGGCTCGAAGATCATGGTCGAGCCGCACGCATCGCGCGACGCCCTGGATTTTCGGCGCGCCTAGGGGGCGTGACCGGTTACGCGCCGGCTAGCGGCCCGCTTTCGCCCGGCTCGATTGGATGGTGTTGGTACAGCTCGCCATCGACGAACCCGAGACTCCGGTAGTAGGCGCGGGTACCGACGGCCGAGATCACCGCAAGATCCGACAGCCCCGCTTTGCGAGTGAGGTCCAGCGCACGTCGGATCAGGCGTCGCCCGAGACCCATGTGCTGGGGCCGACCCTCAGCGCGGCGCCCGAGCCCGAGCGAGCCTCCGTAGACGTGAACTTCCCGGAGCAGCGCGCTCCCGCGCAACTCGGGTTCGGGAAGTGGGGCGCGCGGTAGCGAGAGGCGCAGGAACCCGACCAGACGGTCGTCGGGAGTGGAAAACTCCAGAAAGCGCTCCTCTCCGATGGATGTCTGGTAGACCCGATCCGTCAAGCGTAGATCTTCGGAAGCGAAGCGATCCCCGCGGATCTCGCGGGCGCGAATGTCTCGACAGGAACCGCCGCGGCGTTGAATCTCTGCTTCAGCCACTTCTCTCAGGTTCGCGATCTTGTTGCCTGCCACGATGTCGTGCGCCGAGAAATCACGAATCACCCGGGTCACCCTGCAGTACTTGGGCGTGCGCTCCAGGCATGCCACAAGCAGGTCGAGCAACTCTTGTTTCGAGTAGGGACGCCACTCTCCCCGGTCGTAGTAGGCTTTGAGCTCCGCGCTCTCGACCAGGCTGCAGGGATAGAGCTTGAGCTCATCGGGCCGGAAGTCCGGATCGTCGAAGAGGCGCGCGAAGTCAGCGGCGTCCTCGGCCGCCGTAGAGCCGAGAAGATTCGGCATCCAGTGGGCGTGCAGCTTGAATCCGGCCCCCCGCAAGAGGCGAAGCGCCCGGCGGGTAGCCGCAACGTCGCAGCCGCGCCGGTTCGCGGCGAGCACGGCATCTGAGAGGCTCTGAATGCCGATCTGCACCTTCGTTCCACCCAGCCGTCGAATCCGGCGAACTTCCTCCGTCGAGATATGGTCGGGTCGCGTTTCCACCACCAGCCCAACATTGCGACAAGCCGCCGTTTCGTTCGCGCGCTGCGTCGCTTCGAGCTCCGCCCAGTCTGCTCGCTCGCTACGGTGAAGCAGCTGGTCGCCGTGCTCGCGCTGAAGCAGACGCGTAACAGCCCGGTTGTAATCGGCTCCGGGACGGCCCTCATCCAGCTGCCCAGACAGCTGCCGGAAACGCGCAGTGGCCACGCCGGCGCACGCCCTGCCATCCACCCCGTCACCAAAGTCGTTGAGCGCGTCGAAGCAGCGCTTCACGAACCAGATCTGATAGGCCTCGGGGTGAAACGACCAGGTTCCACCCAAAATGATCAGCTCCACTTTGGCAACCGGATGACCCATGTTCCAGAACGCTTGGAGCCGGTTCCATGTCTGCAGGTAAGGATCGAAGCCGTTGTCTTCCGCCCGCTGGGCTCCGGGCTCGTCTGCGAGATAACTCTTGGGCATGCGAACGTCATTCGGACAGAAGATGCACTTGCCGGGACAGGGATACGGCTTGGTCAGAACCGTGACGGGCGTAACACCACTGAGGGTTCGAATCGGGCGCAGTCGCAGCCGTTCGATGAATTCGACCTCATCGAGTTCGGGGCAGGCCCCGGCCCCAAAACGTCGAAATCCCGCGATCACTTCACTCCGCGAAAACAGCCCCCGACCCTCGCGGGGATAACGCTTGAGGATGCGGTCGAGCTCGCTCGAGTCCAGCTCGGGCGAACGCGCGATCGTGTCGATGATCGACACCAGCTCCTGCTCGTGCGGCGCGGGATCGAACTGGCCGACTGACTTTCGGGGTGCGGCTTGGGACACCGCCGACGCCTCCTTCACTGATGGGGGTCGGCTACTGTATCGCAGGCCGCACCATGGACGACCGGACCATCCACGCGCTCAACGCGATCAACCGATCCTTTTACAGCACGCACGCCGCCGAATTCGACGCCGCCCGGCCGCAGCCCTGGCCGGGTTGGGAGCGCTTGCTCCGGCTCGTCGAAGAGAAGTCCTGGCCCAACCCGCTGCGCGTGCTGGACGTGGGCTGTGGAAACGGGCGATTTGGAGCCTTCCTGGCAGATCGAATCTCGCCCGGCGAGCGAGAGGTCGACTACACGGGAATCGACTCGAGTGCGGAGCTGCTGGCGCGGGCGCGGGCGCGCGCCCTTCGCCTTGCGACTGTCCGACTCTGCCAGGTGGACATCGTCGAGGGTTCTGCTGATTCGATACCCCAGGGATCCTACGAACTGATCGCATTGTTCGGGCTGCTCCACCACGTGCCGGGCCAGAACCAACGACGCGCGCTGCTAGACGCGCTGGGAGCTCGTCTGGCCCGCGGTGGTCTACTCGTTCTGGCCTCCTGGCAGTTCGAAGCGTTCGCTCGATTTCGACGCCGTCTGATCCCGTGGAACGACTACAACCGGACGACCCCGCAGCCGATCGACACGGGTCAGCTCGAGTCCGGCGATCACCTGCTGCCCTGGGGCGACTCGGAGCGGCCCGTTCGCTATTGCCATTTCGCAACCGAGCAACGAATGCGAGAGACGCTCGAGAGCCTCTCGTTCGAGATCGCGGCGACCTATGCCGCTGATGGTCGTGAAGGAAATCTCAACCGTTACTTCATTTGTCACTTCAGCAACCGGCAAGAAGGGCCGAAGAAGGGCCATCGAAGTCCGGCCGAGCCGTAGCGGAGTACTCCAGGAGGCGCGCAATGGGACGCCTAGCAGGTTTTCTCCCGCCCTACGTCTCGACTCGGACGACCGTTGGTTGCCTCACCATCCTGCTCGCGCTCATGGCGGCTCTGTCCAGCGTATCGCTGGGCTTCGAAATCTCCGAGATCCGTCTCCTCTCGAAGATCCAGGCGAACCTCCAGCTCGACGACGAACTCGTCCGGGCGCACAGCTTGGTTCGAGAGGTGTTGACTGCGTCGAGCGGAGCCTTGGCGGCCACCATCGCCCTGACCTTCATCGCGTTCCTGCACCGCTCACGGATCAATGCCCGAGCGTTCGGCTCGCGCCGATTCCGCTTTTCGCGTGTATGGGTTCCGATCGGGTTTCTAATACCGGGGTTGAATCTGATCCGCCCCTTCCAGGTGACATCGGAGATCTGGAAGGCGAGCGATCCGCGCGCGACCGAGTCACCGGTTGCGTGGAAGACGGTTCGCGTTCCTCGCCTGGTATCCGCATGGTGGGGAATGCTCATCATCAGCGTGTCCCTCGAGCTGCTGGTGATCGCGCTCACCAACGGTTCCGGAGTGACCATCGAGAGTCTCTGGGCGGCTCGCTGGGTCGGCGCGACCGCGGCGTTGGCCACGGCCGTTACAGCCGTGCTGACGTGCGTGCTGGTCTGGGGAATCGAACGTGCGCAGACCCAGAAATGGTCGCTCTTGAACCGATCCATCGCGCCGCCGGACGCCAATCGGAGCAGGACGGAACCGGCGGAAACCGCACTCGGGCCCGCCGCCGCCGACTCGATCTAGCGGCGCGAGCGGGCGTGTGTTGGGGAACTCGGCGATCAGCCTCATTCGCGCGCAACCACTCCCCTCATCCGCCTGATTGCAAAGGCACTCAATCGGCAGCACCGCCAAGCCGATATTCCCTTTGGACAGATGAATCTTCAGCGTACACATCGATTCGGCCTGTTCGCGGCCGTCTGTGGGCTCGCCTTTGTTGCGAGCGCACAGCCAGTAGCTGCTGCCGACCTCTCGGAGCCCGAGGAGCTCCCCGTCTACTCCGATGCGGAATACCAGGCGTTGATCACCGAGATCGACACCAAGCTCGGACACGAGCCCGACGCGGCAGAATCTCCGGAGGAGCGAGAAACTGGATGGGATTCGTTGCATTCGAGGGTGGAAGCGGGCCTCATCCAGATTCTGGAATCGTTCGGAAGCCTGTTGCCAGCGCCGCCCGAGCAAATTGCTGAAGACTTTCGTGCCGGCGACCTCAATCCACGAGTGTGGCTCGCCATGGGCGAGCTATTGGGTGCCGTGCTCATTGCGATGTTCACGCTGCGGGTACTTCGCGGGCGGGGTGACGTATCGGTGAGCATCCACTATCCGGCGGAGCTCCGAGGCGCTTTCATCGTGCGCATCTCGAAGCGCAGGTTCCGAAACACTCGCCGGCAGGCCGAGACCGCGCTGGACCCTGGGCGCGCCAGACAGTACGCGAGTGCGGCGACGCGCTTCGAGCACACCATGGTGGCGCGGGAGACACGCTTTCGAGAGCTCTTCGCCCGCCGCTACAACGTGATGGTCTACGGCTACCTCCAGCCGCTGGATTCGGAGAAGGTCGTTGCCACGCATCTCGAGGAGCGCAGCGTGCGCGTTCGACGCGGCCGCACCGAGCGACTCGACTTCGACTTCCACCCGACGGAGTGTGTGCTCGACGTCACCGTGATCTGGGAGGGGAGGCCCGTAGCCAACGCGCTCGTGGCGCTTCGCGGCGATCCGGATTCACTCCGCTACACACGGGGGGAACCGGCTCGGCTCGCCCTGGGGACCGGCAATCATACGCTGGTGGTGGGAAGCCGCGGCCGGGTCGCCGAGCGTCAGCTGAAAATCACTTCCTTCGAGCCTGTCAGCATCGAAGTGGACGTGGGCAACAGCGACAACACACTGTTCAGCGGATGTCCACCGGCCGTTGTGACGTACCTGCACGGCGATGTGCCCGCCGCCGCCCGTCAGCTCGAGCGCGATGGACAACAAGTGGTGGCTCACCTGATTCTCGCGCGGCTGCACCACGAAAGAGGACAGATCCAAAAGGCGGCGGAGCACTACGAGGCCTGTGGTCAGCTCCTGGAGGCCGCCGAGCTCGAGCAGCAACTGAATCACTTCGAACGCTCGGCCGAACTCTTCGATCGGGCCGCTGAGCCGGGGCGGGCCGGAGAGATGTGGCGCCAGGCGGGTGAGCTCTCGCGAGCCGGCGACGCCTACGAGCGCGCCAACCGCTGGGAAGAAGCCATCGACTGCTATCGCGAAGATCGGGATATCTCGCGTTGGGCCTCGGCTCTCGAGCGACAGGGCAAGCCGCTCGAGGCGGCTCACGTGGCGTTCGATCACGCCGACTGGGCTCAGGCAATTCGCACGCTGCAGCAGATCGGTACATCGGACCCGAACTACGTGTCTGCGACCCATCTGCTGATCGACTCGTACCAGCGGGCCGGCCAGCTCGACCTCGCCTTGCACAAGACCGAGGAGCTGGTGAGCAGCGAGGGAATCGAGCGCGTTTCGTTGGACTCGTGCGATCGCCTGGCGCGGCTGCTCGAAGATAATGGTGAGTTCGAACGCTCTCTCGACGTTCTGGAAGCGCTGCGCCAACGAGACGCTACTTACCCCAATGTCGCCACGCGAATCGAACAGCTTCGCAAGCGCGTGTACGAGGAAGCCGATACGAACGCGACCTCCGGAAGCGGCGATGCGTTCGGAAGCGAATCTCGCTACGAGATTCTTGCGGAGCTGGGTCGCGGCGGCATGGGGGTGGTGTTTCGAGCCCGTGACCGGCGCCTCGGGAGGGTGATCGCGCTCAAGCGACTTCCAGAGAATCTTCGCAATCACCCAAAGGCCGTCCAGCTCTTTCTGCGCGAGGCGCGCTCCGCGGCCGCACTCAATCACCCCAACATCGTCACTGTCTACGACGCGGGGCAGGAATGCGGTGTCCTCTACATCACGATGGAGCTACTGGAGGGCATGCCCCTACAGCAGATCCTCAAGAGCCGCGGTCAGCTCACGGCCCGAGACACGGCCCGACTCGGACTTCAAATCGCCAAGGGCCTTCAATACGCACACGAGCAGCGCATCATCCACCGCGACATCAAGACCGGAAACCTGTTCTTTACCAATTCGAAGAAGGTGAAGATCATGGACTTCGGGCTCGCCAAGATGGTGCGCGAATACTGCAGGGAGTCGACGATCATCGGGGGCACGCCCTACTACATGGCTCCAGAGCAGAGTCTTGGCGAGGCCATCGACCACCGCGCGGATCTCTACTCGCTGGGCGTCACACTGTACGAGCTTTCGACCGGCCGCGTGCCCTTCACCGAAGGAGACGTCGCCTACCACCACCGCCACACAGCTCCGACGGACCCGCGGGAGCGTGTGGCGAGCATCCCAGCGGAGCTGGCCGATCTGATCTTGCAGCTACTCGCCAAGTCGCCGGACGAGCGCTGCGCATCCGGTCAGGAAGTGGTTGAGCGACTCCACCGGCTCTCGAAGGGCTAGGCTCCCGCCCCGCTTTCTGGACCGACGCCGACCGCTTCGCGAACCTCCGCCAGAATCGGCAGACCGATTGCTCGAGCGCGTTTCGCGCCCTCGACCAAGACATCCTCGATTTCGTCGGGGCGCTTTTCCAGCTCCTCTCGACGCTCGCGCATTGGACCGAAATACCCGAACAACCGGGCCAACAAATCCTTTTTCACCTCGCCGTAGCCGAGCCCGCCCGCCCGCGCACGCTCGAAGAGCTGCTCCCGCTCCTCGGACTCGGCAAACAGGTTCCAGAGCTGAAAGACGACGGCGCCGGTGTCCTTCGGGTCCTCCACGGGAGTGGAATCGGTCACGATTCCCATCACCGCCTTCTGGATCTTTTTCTTGGGTCCGAACATCGGAATGCTGTTGTCGTAGGACTTGCTCATCTTGCGTCCGTCGGTTCCCGGCACAACGGCGACATCATCCTGGATGTACGGCTCGGGGAGCGCGAGCACCTCCGTGTCGTAGGCGCGATTGAAGCTCTCTGCCATGTCCCGAGCCATCTCGATGTGCTGCTTCTGATCACTACCTACCGGAACCAGATCCGCCCGATAGAGCAGGATGTCCGCCGCCATCAGCACGGGATAGGCGAACAGCCCGTGATTGGCGGATTGCCCCTGCGCGACCCGATCTTTGTAGGCATGCCCGCGTTCGAGCAGGCCCATGGGGGTTACCGTAGAGAGGTACCAGGCGAGCTCGCAGACCTCGGGTATGTCGGATTGACGGAAGAGGATCGCGCGTGCGGGGTCGAGCCCGCAGGCGAGAAAATCGAGCGCCACTGCCTGCGCGTAGCGACGCCTGTCCGGGCCCGATCGCACGGTGTTCATCGAGTGGAGATCCGCGATGAAGATCAACGCCTCGAACTCGCGCTGCAGTGCCACCTGTTGGCGAAGTGCGCCAAAGTAGTTGCCGATATGCAGGTGGTCGTGAGACGGCTGTGTGCCGGAGAGAACCCGCATCAACGGCTGTCCAGGTAGGTCAGCCAGTGATCGAAGGCGGGATCACCCCCGTGAACGATCAACTCGAAGCGTTCCTGCAGCGCGAGCGTCTTCGGCCCAATCACTCCGTCGCCGATCGAGGTTTGATCGATTCGGATCACCGGCAGGACACCAGCGGTTGTACCCGTGACGAACACCTCGCTCGCGCCCAGCAGCTCTTCGGGCAGCAGGCGGCGCTCGTGAATCTCGAGCCCGTCGTGCTTCGCCAGCTCGATGATCGACTTGCGAGTGATGCCCAACAGCACGTTCCGTTCCGGTGGCGTGCAAAGGCTGCCACTCGAGTCGAAGCAGAAGACGTTGGTCGTGGGTCCTTCGGCGATAGCGCCGTCTTGGTCGATCAGGAGCACGTCGTCGTAGCCCCGGCGGCGGGCCGCCCACTTCGCGGCCATCGGAGACAAGTAGTTGGCGGCGACCTTTGCCTGGGGATCGACGATGTCGTGCCGCCGGTTGCGCCGCTCCCGCTCGATCCACAGGCTCAGCTCGCGCTTGAAATGAGGCTTCCCCGGATTCCGTCTGGCAATATCCTGAACCGGCTGGTAGGCCGCCACGGCGACGCTGACCCGATCGTCCATCGGCACTACGTCGATCTCCAGCGAGGGGATGAATGCGCTGACCTTCACGGCGGTGGCACCGGGGTTGGCGGCGACCGTCTCGACGATCGCGTCGCCGATCTGCTCGCCGGTCATCCGAAGCGGCAGCCCCACCAACTCGGCGGAGCGGAGAAAACGCTCGACGTGGGGGCCCAAGCGGAAGATTGCTTGCCCTCGGGGCGCCTCGGCAACCGACAAATAGTCGAAGATCAGCGAGCCGCGCTGCAGGCTGTGAGACAGGACGTGAACCGTTGCCCGCTCCCAGGCAACCAGCTCGCCATCCAACCAGATGAGCCTCGTGGGAGGGCCCGTGGATTGCGACTCCGACACGCGCGGAATGTATCACGCCCCGCGGGCGAGCCCTGCAGCCCCCGCTTGAGAGGCAAAGGAGCCGCGGCACCCCGCGCAGGCCCTGGAGGGCTACCAGCGAACCCCTGCGGGAAGCTCATAGCGATTCAAGCTAGACTGGCTGCCCCGCGGCCCAGGGCGGCCAACGCCGACGTAGCTCAGCTGGTAGAGCAGCGCATTCGTAATGCGCAGGTCAGCGGTTCGAATCCGCTCGTCGGCTCCGCTCC
>CAXMOC010000169.1:0-11263 GCA_964194865.1 uncultured Opitutales bacterium
CGCTTGAAGTCCGCGGGCCCCTCGACGCCCGTTCGGTTGATCGGTTTGTCCGGCGTGCCCGAAGCCGGCCAGATGCTGAATGCCGTCGAGAACGAGCGGGTCGGCAAGCAGATCATCGAGCATCGGCTGAGCGAGCAGCGCCAACAGCCCGTCGAGGCGCGACCGACCTACACGCTGGACGAGTTCTTCGAACGGATGGAGGGCGGTGGCGTTAAGGATCTCGCCATCCTGATCAAGGGAGACGTCCACGGCTCTGTGGAAGCGTTGCGTGACGCCCTCGTCAAGCTTTCCACGGACGCAGTGAAGGTGAACGTCATCTTGGCCGGCGTCGGAGCGATCAGCAAGGACGACGTCATGCTTGCGAAGGCGAGCAACGCGATCATCCTGGGCTTCCACGTCAGGCCGGACCCGCCGGGCAGGAAGGCCGCCGAAGAGCAGGGCGTCGATATTCGCGCGTATACCATCATCTACGAGATCATCGACGACGTGAAGAACGCGATGGCCGGTTTGCTGCCGCCCATCGTCACGGAAGTTCTCAGTGGTCGGGCCGAGGTGCGGGAGACGTTCAACGTTCCGAAGGTGGGAACGATCGCCGGCAGCGCCGTCGTAGAGGGCGTGATCCGGCGCAACGCCTCATGTCGCCTGGTCCGCGATGCAGTGCAGGTCTACGAGGGGAAGGTCGGGTCTCTCAAGCGCTTCAAGGACGACGCCCGCGAAGTCAATTCAGGCTTCGAGTGCGGCATCGGAATCGAGGGCTACAACGACGTCAAGATCGGTGACGTGATCGAGACCTTTGTCCTCGAGGAGAAGCCCGCGACACTCGAATGATCATTGGGGCCGCGATCATCGAGATTCGAGTTCATGGGTCCCAATCGCTCAAAGAGAAGCGCGGGGTGGTCCGCTCGATCGCCCAACGGGTTCGAAATCGCTTCAACGTATCGATCGCCGAAGTCGGCGGGCAAGGAACCTGGCAGCGTTCGGAATTGGGCATTTGCGCTGCGGGGTCCGATCGGGGAAGCGTCCGAAGGCTGATCGAACGGGTCCTCGACTTCATCGAAGACCTCCACCTCGCCGAGGTGGGGGCGACGGATGTCGAGATTCTGGATCTTGCCCATGAGGTCGAGTTCGGGGAATGAGCCATGACGCGGCGCACCGAGAGAATTGCGGAGCAACTCCGTGGCGAGATCGCTCGCATCCTAAGCGAGGAGGCGACGGATCCCCGCCTCCGCTTGGTGACATTGACCCGAGTGGATGTTGCGCCCGACCTCAGCAACGCGTTGGTCTTTTGGAGCTCGCTGGGAGCAGGGGACGAGGACTCCGTGAAACGGACGGAGCGAGGTCTCGAGAGCGCCGCCCCGTTCCTGCGACGGCAGCTCTCTCGAGTGCTTCCGCTTCGCCGGATTCCGGCGCTTCGCTTTCGCTACGACCCCTCCCTCGCGCTGGGAACCGAGACGCTCTCCCTGTTGCGGTCGATTGCCGATGACGAGAAGACGTAAGCGCGAGGCGGAGCGTCCGGGCCCGGCTGGCTTCCTACCCGTCGACAAGCCCCAGGGCTGGACGTCTCACGATGTGGTGGAGGCGGCTCGGGACTGGCTGGGGACGCGTCGTGTCGGGCACCTCGGCACGCTGGATCCGCGGGCCACCGGCATCCTGCCCCTTTCGATTCGCGCCGCGACGAAGCTCGCGCCGTACCTCGCCGACGGCCGCAAGGCCTACGTGGGATCCATTCGGCTCGGCGTCGAAACCGACACCTTGGATGCCGAGGGCGAGGTGCTGCAGCGACACCAGGGAGTGCTACCCGGCAAGGAGGAGGTGGCCGGGACCTTGGCCCAGTTCCTCGGTGAGATCGAGCAGGTACCGCCGATGTTCAGTGCAGTGAAGCACTCCGGTGTACCGCTGCACCGCCTGGCCCGCAAAGGCCAGCAGGTCGAGCGGGCGCCCAAGCGGGTGCGAATCGATCGCATCGAGCTCGTTGCGTACAGCGCACCGCTGGTGGAGATCGAAGTCGATTGCTCGGCGGGCACCTACGTCCGAGTGCTGGCCGACGATCTGGGTCGCCGCCTGGGGTGTGGCGCTCACTTGCAGGAGCTGCGCCGGACTCGCAGCGGCCCGTTCGAGCTGGCCCAGGCGCTGACGCCAGCACAGCTGGCCGAGGAAGCCGAAAGCGGGAAGCTCGAGAGTCGCCTGATTCCAGCGGTCGAGGTGTTGGGACTTCCCATCGTTCGGCTGGGACCCGAGGAGGCGCGCCGGGTCCGGAATGGACGCGAGATCGGTGCAGCCCCGCAGCTGTCTCCGGGCGGGCGAGTCGCGGCTGTCGAGCCCGGTGGAGAGCTACTGGCCGTGATGCAGGTTCTGCCCGGTCGGCGGCTGCAGCCGCTTCGGGTGCTGCAATCGGTTGCCCCCGACCGTTGACCCTGTACAATCCCGCGCCGGGGTGGGCCAATCCGTCACAGGGGTGGTTCCAGCCAAGAGGAGAGCTACGGATTGATTTCCAAGGCCGTCAAGCTCAGCACGATTGAGGCTCATCGGATTCACGAGACCGACACAGGCTCGTGCGAAGTCCAGATCTCGCTGATCACGGAGCGCATCAACGGGCTCTCCGAACACTTCAAGAAGCACGCAAAGGACCACCATTCGCGCCGGGGGCTGCTCAAGTTGGTGAGCCAGCGGCGCCGATTACTCGACTATCTGAGGAGAAATGGTCCAGATCGATACCAGGCGCTAATTCAGCGCCTGGGCCTGCGCCGCTGAACACCGGTCCCCCCTTGGCCGAGAACATCGGTAGCAGTCAACCCAAGTGGCGCGGCGACGTGCCTGCGCTTGGGGTGCGGAAGTCCGTCATACGCGAAGTTGCTCGCTTCGCGCATCACTGATTCCGCATTCCACCGCATCCCACGCCCGCTCCGCGCCACCAACGAGAATCCGCTTCCCAAATGTGACGGAAGCGGAGTGGAGATGCATTCGAATGCCTTCCTATTGGTTCCAACCTGAGACGGTTTCGCTCGAACTGGGCGGCCGCACCCTGACAATCGAAACCGGGCGCCTCGCGAAACAGGCGTCCGGTGCCTGTCTGGTCACCTACGGCGAGACCGTCGTGCTGGTGACTGCGGTGCACGGCAAGCCGCGCGCCGGAATCGACTTCTTCCCACTAACGGTCGACTTCGTGGAGAAGACCTCCGCTGCCGGGAAGATCCCCGGTGGCTTCTTCAAGCGGGAGGCCAGACTCTCGGATCGGGAGGTGCTGGTTTGTCGCTTTATCGACCGCTCCATTCGGCCGTTGTTCGCAGACGGCTACAACGACGACACCATGGTCATGGCGACCGTCCTGTCGGCGGACTCGGAAAATCCGCCCGACGTTGCGGCTTTCATCGGTGCGTCAGCGGCGCTGACGATCTCTGAAATTCCGTTCCTCGGCCCCATCGCTGCGGTTCGAGTCGGCCGCGTCGACGGCGAGTTCCTCGTCAATCCCACTCCAGAGCAGGCGGAAGTCGGCGACGTGGATTTCGTGGTCGGAGGGAGCCGCGAGGCACTCGTCATGGTCGAGGGTGGCGCCGACATCGTCAGTGAACCGGACGTGCTCAGCGCACTGCAGTTTGCGCACCGCGAGTTGATTCCGGTGATCGACATCCAGGAAGAGCTGCAGCGCAAGGTCGGAAAGACCAAGCTCGTATCGTCGCCCGCGCCCGACCGAAGTGCACTCCAGCAAGAAGTTCGCGACAAGGCGGCATCCCGGCTCGACGCCGCCGTTCAAGTGCGCGACAAGAAGGAGCGCTCCGACCAGATCAAGGCGATCGAGAATGAAGTGCTCGAAGACTACCTCGGCGCTTATCGAAGCGAAAAGGTGCCGCTCGACAGCCTGGAGGCCGTGGACGCCCGTCGCGGCGGAGAGAACCAGCTCAAGAGCAGCGTGAAGGACATCCTCCACGACATTCGCTCCGACGCGGTTCG
This sequence comes from uncultured Opitutales bacterium, assembly GCA_964194865.1. Taxonomy (GTDB): domain Bacteria; phylum Myxococcota_A; class UBA9160; order UBA9160; family SMWR01; genus CAXMOC01. The sequence goes on from CAXMOC010000169.1 coordinate 3,949, forward strand.
CAACCGAATTCTCGACCAGGGCGAGCGAATCGATGGACGGGGAACCTCGGACATTCGTTCGATTGCCTGCGAAGTTCGGGTGGTCCCGCGTCCCCACGGTGTGGCGGTGTTCACGCGGGGGGAGACCCAGGCGCTCGTCACCACCACCCTGGGCGGCCGCTTCGATGAGCAGACCATCGACTCGCTCACGGATCGCTTCAGCAAGCCCTTCTACCTCCACTACAACTTTCCGGGGTACTCGACGGGTGAGGTGAGGCCCAACCGAGGGCCTGGGCGGCGAGAGGTCGGCCACGGCAACCTGGCAGAGCGCGCGATCAAGCCCGTGCTGCCGTCCAAGGAGGACTTCCCCTACACGATTCGCATCGTGTCGGAGACGCTCGAGTCGAACGGCTCGTCGTCGATGGCCGCGATCTGTGGCGGGGCACTTTCCTTGATGGACGCCGGCGTGCCGATCGTTTCGCCCGTGGCGGGGATCGCCATGGGGTTGATCACCGACGGCGAACGTGTCGCAATCCTGTCCGACATCCTCGGAGACGAGGACCATCTCGGCGACATGGACTTCAAGGTCGCCGGAACTCGGGACGGCATCACCGCCCTGCAGATGGACATCAAGATCGAGAGCGTCGACTGGGATGTCATGGAGCGCGCGCTAGCACAGGCCAAAGAGGGCAGGCTGCACATTCTCGACTGCATGGCGCGGGAGACGGCGGACGAGCTGCCGGCTTTCGCTTCCCGCGCAGAGCTCTCTCGCTATGCGCCCCGGGTGTCGACGGTCACCATCAAGCCAGACCGCATCCGCGACGTGATCGGGCCGGGGGGCAAGGTGATCCGGGCGATCCAGGAAACCACGGGCACCAAGGTGGACATCGACGACGTGGGGATCGTGACGATCTTCTCGCCCGATGGCGATGCGCTCGAACAGGCGCGCGCCATGATCGAGGAGCTGACCCAGGAGGCCGAGCTGGATCGGGTCTATCTGGGAAAGGTCAAGCGCATCACGGATTTCGGAGCCTTCGTCGAGATCTTCCCCGGTACCGATGGACTGATCCACATCAGCCATCTCGCCGATGGGCGGGTCGAGAAGGTTACGGACGTGTTGACCGAGGGCGACGAGGTCTTGGCCAAGTGCATCGACATCGACCCGACCGGCCGAATCCGCCTCTCGCGCAAGGAGGCATTGGCAGACGCGGCGGAGTCCAACTAGGAGGGCCATGGGCGCGGTAGCCCCCGCTGTTCGGATCGAGATTGCTCGGCTGCCCGCCGCGGACGGCCTGCCCCTGCCCTCGCGCGCGACGCCCTCGTCTGCGGGCTACGACCTGTGCGCAGCGGTGGAGCGCGAGGTCGTCGTACCGCCCCAGGGTCGCGTATTGGTGCCGACCGGCTATTGCATCTCGATCCCTCCAGGATACGAGGGGCAGATCCGCCCCCGCAGCGGTCTGGCTCTCTCTCACGGCCTGCTGATTCCGAACGCGCCGGGTACGATCGACTCGGATTATCGGGGCGAGCTGAAGGTCATCCTCTTGAACAGCGACGAGAAACCCTATTCCGTCCGCCGCGGCGACCGCATCGCCCAACTGGTGATCGCTCCGGTGGTGACCGCCGAGTTTGCTGAGGTCGAACGACTCGGCGCTTCCGAGCGCGGCGACGGCGGGTTCGGCCACACGGGCGTCGAACCCGCGAGGGGTCGCTCGTGAGCGAATCGATCCGCGACAGCGGTGCCCCGGATGAGCCGATCCGGCCGCGGCCGCCCACGCCCGTCGAACCCGAGCCTGCCCGAGCCCGCAGTGATCTGCCGGGACGGCTGCTGACCGCTGCGATTCTGGTTCCGCTCGTCAGCTACGTGATCATCGCGGGCGGTCTGTGGTTCCTGGGCGTCGTCATGACCCTGATCCTGCTGGGTCAGCGTGAGTTCTACCGGCTGATCGAAGACAAGGGCGCACATCCGTTGGTGGGTTTCGGTCTATCGGCGGGCGCGGCTCTGACGCTGGTCCAGTACGTGGGGACCGACTACCAGGCGAACCTGTTGATGACGGCGACGCTGCTGGCGCTGCTGGTGGCCCAGCTGGGCAAGGCGGAGATCTCCGAAGCCCTGGCCAGCGTATCCGGGACGTTCTTCGGCGTGTTCTACGTGGGATGGCTGCTCTCCCACGCCCTGTCCCTGCGCAACTTCCACGGAGCCGTCACTTCGCGTTACGGCGAGGAGACGGCCGCCTCCCTGGGTATCGCCGGCGAGTGTGGGATCTTCCTGATGTTCTTCACGCTCTTCATCGTGATCTGGTGCGATACGGGCGCCTACTTCGGAGGGCGCGCCTACGGCCGGCGCAAGCTCGCACCGGCCATCAGCCCGGGCAAGACGATCGAGGGCGCCATCGCTGGCACGCTCGGTGGCGTCTTGGGTGGGTTCGTTTGCAAGGGCATCTTCGATCTATTCTGGCCCGAGCTCTCGGCGTCGCTTTCCTGGATCGCGGCGGGCGTGTTGGCGCTGCTAGTCTCCGTAGCGGGCAGCGCCGGTGATCTGATCGAGTCTTTGCTCAAGCGCGACGCCCAGGTCAAGGACACGGGTCAGCTGCTGCCGGGAACGGGTGGGGTGCTGGACCGAATCGATTCCAGCCTGCTCGGTCTGCCCGTGATGTATTACTCGATGCTCTTCTACGTATTCCTGCAGGCAACTGAGCGATGATCGAGCGCTATACACGTCCCGAGATGGCGGAAATCTGGTCTGACGAGGGCCGCTTCCGTCGCTGGCTCCAGGTTGAAGTGGCAGTCTGCGAGGTACACGCCGAGCGCGGGCTGATCCCTTCCGAAGATCTGGAGGCCATCCGGAGTAGAGCCTCCTTCGACGTCGGCCGGATCGACGAAATCGAACGTGAGGTGCGCCACGATGTCATCTCGTTTCTGACCAGCGTCGCAGAGAGCATCGGGCCGGCATCTCGCTGGGTCCACTTCGGCATGACCTCGAGCGACGTCATCGACACCGGGATGGCGCTGCAGATTCGCGACGCCGGCCGGCTGTTGTTGGACGGCGTCGATCGCCTCGCCGAGGTACTGAAAAACCGCGCGCACGAGTTCCGGCACACCCCCTGCATCGGTCGCACCCACGGAATCCACGCGGAACCCACCACGTTCGGCCTCAAGCTGTTGGTCTTCTACGCGGAGATGCGCCGTCATCGCAAGCGGCTTGCGACCGCCCTGGACGAGGCCGCCGTAGGCAAGCTCTCGGGTGCCGTCGGTACCTTCGCGCACCTACCGCCCGAGCTCGAGGAGGCGGTGTGCCGCAGCCTTGGGATCGGTTTCGAGCCCGCGGCCACCCAGGTGGTGCAGCGGGATCGACACGCCGCGTTCATCTCGGCCCTCGCGCAGATTGCCGCCAGCCTGGAGAAGTTCTCGGTGGAGTTTCGCCACCTCGCACGCACCGAGGTGAGGGAGGTGGAAGAGGAGTTCGGAGCGGGCCAGAAGGGCTCGTCCGCCATGCCCCACAAGCGCAATCCGTGGCGTCTCGAGAACGTATCGGGGCTGGCCCGCGTGGTGCGCGGCTACGCGGTCGCTGCGCTGGAGAACGTGGCTCTTTGGCACGAGCGAGACATCAGCAACTCCTCCGTCGAGCGCGTGATCTTTCCCGACGCTGCAGCGACGGTGGATTTCATGTTGCACCGCCTGGCGGGGTTGGTGGAGACCTTGGTCGTCCACCCCGATCGCATGCGGGCAAACCTGGAGCTGACACGGGGTCTCGCCTTCAGCGGCACCGTGCTCCTGGCTCTCACGGAAAAGGGACTCTCCCGCGAGGCGGCGTACGGCTTGGTCCAGCGACACGCCATGGACACCTGGGACAAGGGTGGCGACTACCGCGATCGGCTGCTGGCGGATCCGGCCATCACGGAGACCCTCTCCAAGGAAGAGGTCGATCGCGCCTTCAGCCTCGAGCAATCCTTGCGGCACGTCGACGCCATCTTCGAACGCACGCTTCGAGACGCGGGGAAGCGGGAGGGTTCCAGCTCGTGAAGGCACGCATTCATGTCACGCTCAAGCCCGACGTGCTCGATCCCCAGGGCAAGGCGATCCATCAAGCGGCAACGGCGTTGGGTTACGCGACGCTGAGCAGCGTCCGTCAGGGCAAGCTCTTCGAGGTGGAGCTGAGCGCCGCCGACAAGGATTCGGCGCGCGAGCTGCTCGGAGAGCTCTGCAAGAAGCTGCTCGCCAACCCCGTGATCGAAGACTTCGAGATCCTCGGGGTCGAATAGCGCCCGCCGCCGCGGCCGATCAGGCGTCGCGAACGACGAGCCGGTAGCCGAAGTCCCACTCATCGCACTGCAGCAGCTCTGCGTAGCGGTCCCTCCAGGCACCGGAAGTGATATCCCGCTCGAGCCTGCGCAGACCGGGGCTGAATTCGGCCTCGGCGCGCTGGGCAAAGGTCGAGATGTTGGCCCGGACGGCTGGGTCGAGGTACTTCTCGGGGCGCCGCCAGTAGGCGGCCTGAAAGCCGTCGCTGCAATTCCAGGGGATCGGAACGACCTCGACCCGGTCGGCCCCGAGCTCGTTGGCAAGTCGCTCGATCGGCGGATGGCGGGTCGTTTCGAAGTCGGCGACGTCGGGGAAGTAATCGCGGATCAACCACAGCCGGCGCTGGAGCTGTGGGTCGAAAGTGAAGATCACGCAGCCTCGCGCCACGCGACGCAGCTCAGCGAGCCCGGCGCTGATATCCGTCCAATGATGGAGGGTCAAGCTGGCCATGGCTGCGTCGAAAGCGCCGGTGGAGAAGGGCAGGCGCTCTGCCACCGCTCTGAGGACCCGCCCCTCGACCCGTCCTGCAACACGCTGAGCGATCATGGCTCTCGACGGTTCGACAGCGGTGACCTCGCGATCGGGAGGCTCGTAGGCGCCAGTGCCAGCACCGACGTTGACCACGGTGTGGGCGTTGCCCAGGGCGGCGTGGATCTGAGCCTCGATCCTCGGGTCGGGGTCGCGATGCCGCAGATAGCCGCGCCCGATGCAATCGTAGACGCCGGGGTGGGAGGGCTGTTCCACGGGACCAGGCTAGCGCGGCCCGCGATCGCCTACCGCGTCGGCCCTCGGCCCTGGAATTCTCGCGAGTCGTCATTATCCTCCCGCACCATGGGAATGGAAGCGTCTGGCAAGCTGTACGTAATCAACGAAGCTCAGCAGGTTACCGAGCGTTTTCGAAAACGCGAGTTCGTGCTCGAGCTGATCGACAATCCTCGCTACCCCCAGCACGTCTTGTTCCAGCTGACGGGCGATCGGTGCGAGAACCTCGATGGACTCGAAGTCGGTGAAGAGGTGAGAGTCGAGTTCAGCCTTCGGGGTCGTGAGTGGAAGAGTCCGCGGGGCGATGTGAAGTATTTCAACAGCCTCGACGTCTGGACGATCGACCGCGTCGGGGCACGGGGCCCTCGTGCCGAGGAGCCCCCGCTACCCACAGGACCGCCGCCGGGAATCGATGACGACATTGCCTTCTAGCCCCGGTATGCGCTTCGCAAGCTGATCCCACTTGCCGATCGGGCCCTTGGACGCTGCAAACCCTACTGCCCCGCTGTACGGACTGCGACCGGCTCGCGTAGCGGTAGCGCGACCGACCATCACGCGCGCTCGACGCTCAACGATTCGAGTGCGACGGCGAGCCGTTGCGCCGCGGCCAGGATGCATGTGGACTCCGCTTCCGATCGCAAGGCCTTGCCGTCGACGTGAAGGGTCAGGCAGGCGACCTTCGAGCCGTCGACCTCTTCGTCGCCGAGAACCCGGAGGATCGGGTCGCCCCGCCGCCAGCGGTTCTCTTGAGGCGGGGTCTCTCGGGAGAGCCCCAACCTCACGTCGTTTGGCCCCGCGATCTGTTGCAACGCCAGCAGGTCTTGTTTGATTGCCAGGAGGTAGGGAACGACGCTTTCGCACTCGCCGAATACGCAATATTCCTCGTCGAACTCCGCGTCGCCGGTCAGCAGCTCCCGGCGCCTCTCGATGCCAAGGCTCCGGCTGAAATCGAGCGTTCGACTCCGGCGCCTGAGCGCGAAGTCCGGCACCTCACTCTTCCACCGGACGAAGTAGACCCTGGCGTACACCGACGCCGGACTCTGCGCCCCGCTGGAGGAGGTCGAACCCAGAAACGACGAGAAGCTCAGTACGCGCTCGTCCGAAGTGATGCGCAGCTCGGACGGCGAGATCCGCCGCCGGACGATCTCACCGCCGAACCTCGGCCGCAGTGCCTCGAGAAGCGCGTTCGTGCGGCGCCCCCCGACGATCGCCAGCGGAACGCCCAGAACGACCGTCAGGATGAGCGCGGTGGCGAACGGGTGGTCGAAGAGGAAATCCATATCGGGGCTGCCTTCTTCTATCGGCCATCGCACGTTCTCGGCTGAGCGCGCCCTCGCGTTCCCGACTACGACTTCCACTACCGCGGGACGGATGTCGACCTCATCTGGTAAACAACGATCGGGTCGCGTTGCGTCGAAGAAATCTGAATTGTGATGCGAGGCGTTCTCTTTTGAGATCGGCGATACACTACGGCTTCCGCCGTTCAGTCGCGTTTAGTCAACTCGAGCGGGAATGGGGTGCCCTGCCGAACGCCGCGCTTGACTCAACTCGGATCACCCATGACCGAAAGTAGAGACATGACTGGAGACGACTACCGCGACAGCCACCGCGACTCCTCCAAGCCGGCCGCGTACGATCCCAAGTTCTTCGATCCGAAAATGACGCTCGGACTCATGTGGCAGATCGAGCGCAAGATCATTGGGGAGATCGTGGCCGAGATGGCCCCGGCACCGAAGCGCGCCCTGGATTTCGCCTGCGGAACCGGACGTATCCTTTCGCGTGTCGAGGAACTCGTACCCGAGTGCGTTGGCGTCGACATCTCCGCGCCGATGCTCGAGGTCGCACGGCAACGCTGTCCCGGTGCGACCCTCGTTGAGGCCGACCTCAGCGCCGACCCCGCGAGCGTCACCGGAACCTTCGATCTCATCACGTCCTTTCGCTTCCTCCTCAATGCGCAACCCGAGCTTCGGGCCGGGGTGCTGGGGACTCTTCGCGCCCGCATCGATGATGGGGGCCTCTTCATCACGAACTTCCACCGGAATCCAATCAGCGCGACGGGCGTGTACCTCCGGGCGATGACGCGGCTTCGCGGGCGCGAGCAAGCCAAGATGATAGGGCTCGCCGAGGCAAGCCAACTCCTGCGTGCAAACGGCTTCGAGCCGGTGGTCGTACGTGGCTATGGCTACCTCCTCCAGCGGACGGAACGTCTAACCTTGGCCCCGATCGTTGGGGCGGTTGAAAAACGGCTCGCCGCGTGGAACCCGGTGCCGTCTCT
>CAXMOC010000170.1:0-2953 GCA_964194865.1 uncultured Opitutales bacterium
CCTACCGCCTCCGGCTCATGAACATCACGCTGGGTAGACCCAACACTCGGATGCGACTTCTGCGGGACGGGTTTCCGGTTCGCTGGATTCCGATCGCGAAGGACGGGTTCGATCTGCCGAAGGTACAGCGAGCGTCGCAGTGGGCGGATCGTACGATCGCGGTAGGCGAAACGTACGACTATCAGTACACGCCCACCGGCCCGGGCGACCTGCGCCTGGAGCTGCGACAGGGCGACGGCAGGCCGCTCGTAGAACAGTTGATCAAAGTCGTCGACTAGACTGCCTGACAGCCGCCTGTGGCGTGCGCTTGGACTTGAGTCGGGAGAACAACGCGGCTCCAAGCAGGATGCCGATAATCAGAGAGAGGGCCGCGAGAAGGTCGAACCAGAGGGGACCGCTGAGACCCCCAGTAGAGAGAAGGACAGTAGTCTCGACGACGACTCCCGCCGCTACGGCCAGACCGTGCGCTAGGTACTGTCGCCCACCGATCCACGCCGCCACGAGACCCCCGATACCCGCCGAGAGGAATGTGAAGAAACCTGCGAGGGCCAGTTCGCTCCTTGATGACTCCTGATAGCCAACGCCGCCGAACCAGGTCTCCTGAACCAGAGTGATCAGGACGCCCATGACGACATAGCCCACCACAATTGCCAAGATTGTTCGCAACACTCGCGGCATGTCCAATTCTATCACAGACCCCCATTAGGTCCAATTCTCGCCAGCCCCTCCACGCTCCTGATCTCGTCCTCGTAGAGCCGCATGAAGAGAAGCAGGGGCCGCCGCGGCCTCAACCGCCCAAGGTGCCGAGGTGCGCGAAGATGGCTCTCAACTCGTCGTCGTCTTCGAAGAGATCGCTAAGGTCTTCCCAGGGCATCAACTCGCCGTCGACCGGAGGCCCGCTCGGCCGCTCACCGGTCCGGATGAAGTTGATGAACTGCTCCTCGGTCCATGCGAACCCGACGCCCGCGAGCCCTGGACCACCGAACGCGTCGTCACCACCACGCAGATCCGTGCCGTGGCAGAGCAAACACGTGTACGACGCCAGGTATTCACCGTAGGCTGCGGTTGGGCCCGCCGGTGGCGCCAAGACAGGTTCGGTAAGCGGAGGCTGGGCTTCCAAGAGCGGTCCGAAGTTGACCATGATCGCGCCCAGCACGTTGAGGCTGTTGGGTGGTGTGTCCGGCTCCACGGGTGGCTGAGATCGTAGATAGGCCACGATGGCCTGCACGTCGTCGTCGCTCAGGTTCCGAAACATGCCGGCCGGCATGATCAAGAGAGATCGGCCGCTCCGATGTACGCCTTCCCGGATCGCCCGGATGATCTCGCCGTCCGTCCACTCGCCCAGGTGAGTCGGCGTCAGGTTCGGCGCGTAGAACGTTCCGATCGGCGGGGCATCCTCGAGAAAATCTTGACCTTCCATAGGCGGCGACTCGTCGGCCGCATGGCATCCAGCACACAGATCTCCGAATCTCTCGCCCTTCGCAATCCTCTCTGGCGTTAGGTCGACCGAGACGCGAGGGACCGGGTTGTCGTACTTCCGATTCAGTTTGGCGTAGCCGAGGAGAGCTGCAGCAAGAGCTGCCCCGAACACGAGCGTCAACAGGCCAGACAGTACGGCTCCAGACCACTTCAGGACCCGGCGATTGGCATGCCACGCACGCCGCGTGAGCCAGCCGAAGAGAACGGCCAAGCCGACGAGCAACGAAACGCCGAAGATGTCGAACATGCCCGGTCTCCAGTCGTGTTGTGCGGTGCAGGCCGCAGCGGTTCTGCCTCGGAGAGCGTTCGGCCCTCCGAGGACAAACTCGTGGCGGAAGCGAGGATGCCACGCTGCGAGGCCGAGCGGTGAGGCGCAAGACGACGAACGGCTCGGGCTGGCGTGACCAAGGTGGCTGTACCCGAGTTGGGCGCTCCACGCTGTCGATTGCATCCTCGTAGAGCATTACCTGGCCGGCCTGGCGAGGCAGCCCACGGCAGCTCGGTGAACCCTTCCCTGGCTAGCGTGGCTGGCCCGCCTAGAAGTACCGGCTCAGCCTGAGCGTCACGAAGTCGTCTCGCCGCAGTCCGTGCAGCGGCGCCGTCTCGTCCGTGTTCAGCAGCCAGCGTGTCTCGACTTCGACGATCCAGTTGTCGCCGAAGCGTCGCTCGGCCTCGAGGAACGCGATCATCTCGCCGGATTGGTAGTCGACAACGGGCCCGCCCAGGATCGACGTGTCCGCGATGTCGTTGAACGCCCACCGGAAGCCGACGAACACGTCGTGATCGAACGCGGTGAACGGAGCGTTCTCGTCGCGCCCGTCGAGCATGACCTCGCCGAGCACGCCCAGATCCGCCGCGCCCGGACCGATGTTGAAGAAGGTGTGCTCCACGCCCGCGACGGCGGCGAGGAACCGGTCGCCGTGGCCGCCGCGCGTCAGCGTCTCGAGCTTCCACAAGGTGGCGCCGCGGGTCCACTGAGCGTCGACCGAGATCTGGTCGATGATGTCGTAGTGCGGCTGGAGCGCGAGCCCCGTCTCGCTCGGGGTAGGGACGAGCCGCGGCTCGCGGCTCGTCCCGCGGAACCCGGACACGGCCAGGTCGAGCTCGCCCGCGAAGTACGACCAGCGCACCGCGAAGTCCGGGTGCCAGCGTTCGGCGTCGGACTCGTACACCGCGTCGTCGAGCACCGGGAGTGGCCCTCGCAGACGCCCCCGATCGCCCGGATACGTCCGCTCGCGGAAGTAGGGGAGGTAGAAGAAGTCGATCGCGCCCCCGGCGCGAGAAATGGATGGACGCACCCGACGCGGTCCGCTACGCGTTCCGCACCGTCGGGACAACACAAGGATCATCGTTTTCGGGGCGAGCGCCGACCAAGCGCGGGCTGTGGCAGAAGCTCTCACACGGGAAGCCTTCCACAATGTGACCTATTTCGAGGGTGGGGTTGATGCGCTCCGGGAAATCCTGGACTAGACCT
>CAXMOC010000171.1:0-7244 GCA_964194865.1 uncultured Opitutales bacterium
GGGCGGTAGTAGGGCTGGTCGGCGGCATCACCCCGGAACTGCTCGCGATGCAGGGGCTCGCCGAAGGCCTCGAGCAGCTCGCCCGGGGGTCGAATCATCGTCTGCTGTCCGATGGCGCTGATGTCGGTCCAGACGAAGGGATAATCCAGCGAGCGCAGGTGAAGCGAAACGAAGAGCAGCGCCGGTGCGATCGCGACGAACGCGGTGGCTCGTCGGCTGTGCGGCGGCGCCATGCCCCGAATTCTCTCGATGTAGGCGCCGCTTGTCCAATCTAATTCCGGACCACCGGGGCACGCAGCCAGGCCGAATCAGCTCAAGCGCCAGTCTCCCACAACGAGAGCACGTGGCCCTCGCTGGGTGACGCTTGACCCGCGAGCACGGCTTGGTAGACGCGTTCCACTTCGGTGGGGCCGTGGCTGCGCGCGATACGAAGCCAGTCATCGCTCGAGTCGCAGAATTGTCGCCAGCCGTCACCCAGGCGCTGCTGGAAGCCCGCGGCTCCCCAGGCATCGATACGATTCTTGATCTCGCCGGGCGCAAAGAAGAAGGTCGGCGTCGGCCCGGGCAGGTCGGCCGCACGAGGTCCGGCGTTCCAGTGGGTGGCGCCGACCACGCAGCTGTACTTCAAGCTGTCTCCCAGATGGGCGTGAAGTGAACCCACGAAGTCGCCGTAGCCGGAGTGGTCGACGAAAACGCTCGGCGCGTCGCCCGGCAACGACTTGACGTCGTCGTAGGGAAGCACCTCGTCGTAGCAGCCCAGGCTCTCGACGAAGGAGCGGTTGCTGGGTGAGGTAAAACCGATGACGCGGCCGCGCTGCTGGCGCGAGAGCAAGAAGGCCAGCGCGATTCCCGTTTTGCTCGAGGCGCTGCCAACGAGGTAGCTCTCGGCACCGAAGCCGCCGTTGTCTGCCAGGAAGCCGTCGACCAGAAACGACGTCATGAACAAGCCGCGCAACAACATGATCTGATCTTCACGCCGCGCTTCATAGAAGGGGTCGCCGCCCACCTTCAGATACTGGCGGTAGGCCTGCGCGTGGTTGCTGCGATGCGCCGCGCCATCCACGAGCTGGGCGGGGTTCACATCCTCGGCCTGGATCGTCAGGTGGGTGCCCATGGGGAAGAAGCCGAAGACACGCTCACCTTCGAGCACCTCGGAGTGCTCCGACGCGATGACGTCGGCGAAGCCCATGGCGGGAATCCGCCCCCACCCCTCTTCGGCCGGGAAGAAGCCCCAATAGTCGAGCATGTCGCCGGCGGCCGCATAGGAGATGTTGTTGGACGTCAAGGCAAAGCGGTCCACCCGAAACAGCACCTCACCCGGCAGCAACGCGTCGATCTTGGATGCTTCGAAACGATCGCTGCTCCAGTCATCCTTGCGGACGAGGAGGTTGACGCGCTCGGTTGCGGGATCTGCCATCGCGGTGGCCTCCTTCGAGGGTTGGGGTTGCAAAGGTAGGGAGTCGAAGACGAGACCGCCTCGACTGTTCTCGGGCGCCGGCCCGCCTCAAGGGCGCCCCTCGGGAAGACGACTAGAGCCTGGTGCCGGCAATCGCTCAACCGGATGGCCCGCCTCCCCGCTCCGCCGCGCTCTCCACGGGCGGGCTCGCCCTGTACGCGCTGATCGGCGCGATCGCGCTCGCACCGATTCTGTACTTCGACCACCCGGGCCTCACCGACCACGCCAACGCGGTCGCCCGCCTCCACATTCTGACGAGCGCGCCCGACGATCCGGTGCGGGACGTCTACGAACCGGCCTGGGGCCTCATCCCGAACCTCGCCGTCGACGCCCTTGGAGTCGCCCTGCATCCGAGGCTGGCCCCCGAAACGACGCTGAAGCTCGTGCTCGTGCTCTCGATGCTGGCCGTCCTGGTCGCGCTGCCAATGCTTCAGACCGCGTTGCTGGGGCGCCCGAATCCACTGCTGCTGTTGGCTCCCCTGCTGCTGTTCAATCTGGCCGTCGCGATGGGGTATCTCAACTACTTTGCCGGAGTGGCCATCGCAATGTTGGGCCTGTGGCAATGGCTTCGGCTGCGGAGCTCGGCGGCCTGGATGCGCGCGGCCTTTTGCAATGCGCTGAGCGGTGTCCTGTTCTTCTGTCACATCGCTGCGTTGGGCTTCTTCGGCCTGGTGGTCGCAAGCATGGAGATCTCACGTTGTTGGCGATCGCCCGGCTTCAGCGCGCGCGCACTGATCACTTGCACGGGCCAACTCGCCCTGTGCTTCGCGGTACCCGCCACCCTGGTGGCGCTCGCCGAGGGCCCCACAGGGATTCCCTCGCTCGAGTGGTCCGCCAAGCCGCGCGCACTGGTGGCCCCCATCTACGTGCATCATCAGCTGGCGTTCGTGCTCAGCGCGGTGGCATTCGCGCTGGTCGTCTACGCGCTGTTGCGGCATCGCGCCGTAGCGTTCAGCTCGATGATGACACTTCCGCTGATTGCACTGGCGCTCGCCGTCGTGCTGTTGCCCAGCAAGATCGGACTGGCCGTCGATGTCGATGCCCGACTGATGGTTGGGCTGGTGTTGCTCGCCGTGGCCTGCGCACGTCCGCTCCGTTGGTCGCCCCGCCACACAAGGGTGCTGGCGCTCGGCGTTCTGGCGATCGTCTCCCTGCGTTCTGGCCTGCTCTTCGAGCAGTGGCACGAGCACGCTCGACACGTTGACGCACTGCGCGCAGCCTTCGTCCACCTTGAGGCCGGAGATTCCCTGCTCGTGGCTCAGCTCGACGATGCAGCCCTCGAGAGCTGTTCCGACGCCGTCGTCGAGACCGGTAACCTGTTGTGGCACCTGGCTAGCTTCGCGGTGGTGGATCGCGCGGCCTTCGTCCCACTGCTGTTCACCGGTCAGGGCATGCAGCCGATCCGCGCGCGGACCGACTACGCGGCGCTCGATGCCAGCGCTTCGACGCCGATCCCGCTCGGGCTCCTCGAGCCTTCCGCGCACGCGCAGGGTACGGAGGAGCTCCGCCAGCTGCTGCGCGAGAAGGATGTCCCCGACTACTTCATTGGCTGGCCCGATCATTTCGATCAGCTGCTCGTCATGCACGGCGGCTGCGCGGGGGAACCACCGATGGGCCTGGGGCTCGAGGCTCTGGCCGAGGGCGAGGCGTTTACGCTCTACCGGATCCAGCGCACCCAGACCGCCCAGCGCCCGCGCGTCTGACCACCATCTTGAATGCTACCCGCTCGCCAGCTGGCCTCGCGCTGTTCGGTCCGAACGCGGAATGAGGCGGTGCGGTGCGTTCAGCCCGAGGTGCTATCGATGGCTCCGATCGCCTCGACGCCGACGGCCGCCGCAAACTCCGAAAAGGACTGCTCGACGAGTCGCTTGAATACGGGTAGGTCGGGCACGAGACGGTAGTCGGCGACGAAGCCCCAATTGAGTCGACCGTTGTAGCTGAACAACGCGATTGCGATCCCCATGGTGTCGAGCAAGGGAGCCATCGGGAACATGTTCACCAGCCGGGCGCCCAGCATGTAGAGGGGAAACTGGGGTCCTGGCACATTGGTGATGATCGTGTTGGTAACCGCCCCCGCCGCGCGCGCACCCAGCGAGAGCAGCACGGGTGGAGTCCATTCGGCCACCTGCATCATCATCTCGACCCCAAGGGCCGATTGCGAACTCTTGAGCCCCTGGGTCAGATCGTGGATCACGTGGAGCCTGGCCAAGGGGTCTGCCTCTTCGAGGGGCAGGCGCACCTGCCAGGCGGACACCCGGTTGCCGAGCTTTCCCGCGTCGGTGTCGCGCCGCATGCTCACGGGCGCTGAAGCGATGAACTTGAGCTCGGCCGGGTCCACGTTGCGCAGCCGGAAGTACTCTCGAAACGCACCACTCGCCGTGTTCAAGACCACGTCGTTCACGGTGCAGTTCGCGGCCCGACGCACGGCTTTGACGTCTTCGAGCCCGAAGCTCAGCCAATCGAAGCGGCGATGTGGGCCGAGTGGTCCGTTGACCGGGGTCGCAGACGGGGGGGCCAACCCTTGACGCACCAGATCGGTCAGCGCGCGGCCGCGCAGGCGCAGCTCGGCCCCGATGTCCTCGGTCTCTTCCCGAAATGCGCGAACTCCGCGCAGCGCCCGAAGCGGAAGGGAAACGCGGCGCAGCATCTCGTCGCGCAACAGCTCCAAGCCGGAAGGCGTGGGACGCGGCATGTAGGTGACGGGCTCCGGAATCTCCTTCACGGGCTCCGTACTCATCAGGATCATCGCGAGATCGACGCCCGAAGCGCCGTCGATCATGCAGTGGTGGATCTTCATGATGGAAGCGAAGCGATCCGATCCGAGACCCTCGACGATCCACATCTCCCACAGGGGGCGATCGCGATCCAGCTGCTGGGCCATGATTCGCGAGGCGAGGCGCTTGAGCTGCTCGTCGCCGCCGGGCTTGGGAAGGCTGGTGTGTCGAATGTGGTAGTCCAGGTCGAAGTCGCGATCGTCCTCCCAGACGGGGTTACCCGTCAGCGGGGTCCAGTGAAGCCGCTGTCGATAGCGGGGGATGCGATGCAGCACGGCCTCGGTCGCGCGCCGGATCGATGCGAAGTCGACCCCTCCCTCTTCGGTAGCGAGGTCTCCAAGCTCGAAGACGGAGACGCCGCCGATGTGCATGTGGGCTGTTCGCGTTTCGCTGACGAGGAAGCTGTTGTCCTGTGCGGACAGTCGGTCATAGCGGTGACTGGGGGGCAAGGTTTGGTTTCCTTTCAGGCCGGGTGGCGCGTTTGCTGATGCACCGATTCCAGAAAGGCGGCAGCCGCGCGAACGGCGTGGGCAGAGCGAACGCAATGGAAGATGTCGAAGGCGTGCTGGGCGCCGTAGAGCTCCAGGTACTGAACGGAGCTGCGCGACTTCTCGCGCAGCAGCCGAACGAATTCCCTGGCATCCTCCACGAAGGCAAGTGAGTCGTGACTGCCATGGATCACCAGGAAGGGCGGCGCATCGGAAGACACCCGGTTGACCGGTGACATCGCGTCCCAGAGCTCGGGATTCTGTTCAGGCGTGCACTTGAAAATGTACTTGGCAAGGAAGGGCTCCATCGACTGCGAGCCGCGGACGCCGGTCCGATCCAGAAAATCGTAGACGCCGTAGAAAGGTACGGCGGCGGCGACGCGGGTATCGACTTCTTCGAAGCCGGGTTGGAACGCCGGGTCGTTGGCCGAAAGCGCGGTGAGCGCCGACAGGTGGCCGCCCGCTGAGCCACCGGTCACACAGATGAAATCGGGGTCGGCACCGTACTCGGCAGCATGCTCCCGGATCCAGCCGATTGCGCGCTTGGCGTCGACGATCGGGTCTGGAAAGGTCGCCTTCGGCGCGAGCCGGTAATTGATCGCAAAGCAGACCCAGCCCCGCTCGGCCAGGTACCCCATCAGCGGGCCCGCTTGGTGGCGGTTCTCGCCGATCATCCAGCCACCACCGTGAATCTGAAGCAAGATCGGACGTCGCTCGCCCGCCGCCCTGGGGCGGATCACGTCCAGCAGATTGCGGCGGCCCTTGTCGCGGGGTAGCACCGGCCCGTAGGCGATGTCGCGCAGGCGCTCGACGCCAGGGCGCTGCATGCGAAACGGGCGCGCAAAGCCGTGCGTGGCCGACACCGCCGAATCCAGCTCGATCCCCGCGTGGTTGGCCAGGTTGCGAACCTCTGCCCCGGAGCCGATGCCTCGAAGGTGATTGGCGATCAACAGAGCGCAGGCCGCGAGGTTGCACGCCAGCCCCACCACACCCACCCCGCTCGCGAGCGCCCCAGCCCAGGCGAAGACCAGCGTGACCACGGCGTGGACAGCGATCCACTGCAGCGCCAGCTCCCCTGCGAGCCAAGCCCCGAAGAAGTAGACGGGGACCAGCGGGCCGATTCGACGGGCGGGCAGCCAGGCCGCCAGCGCGAAGGCGAGCGCCAGAGCGCTCCAGAGCAGGTAGAGAGTTTCTGCCATCACCCCATTATGCCAGGTTGAACGGGCACTTCGCAGCCGAGGCCGGCGCTCGGGCTTGACTAGAGACGCCGTTTGACCGACAACCTGTGCTCCGCCCCCCCCACGGGAGGAGTGGATTGTCCGGCGCTTTTACGGCTCGAACAGGTGCCACCGAACAGGCCACCCCCAAGGCACGCCCGCGTCGCCGACTCCCTCCGCCGGGCCGACACGTGGATCTCCCTGGGCGCGGCGAGATCTTCGCGCGCACCCTGCGCGGACCACCCGGGGCGCCGTCCGTCGTCCTGATTCACGGCTGGGTCGCCAGCGGCGGCCTCAACTGGTTCCAGGCCTTCCAGCCCCTGGTTCGCCACTTCCCGGTGGTTGCACCGGATCTTCGGGGGCACGGCCGCGGCATCCGAAGCTGGCGCTCGTTTCGGCTGTCCGATTGCGCGGACGACGTCGCAGCCCTGCTCGACGTGTTGGGTACCGGGCCGGCGGTCGTAGTGGGGTATTCGATGGGCGGCCCCGTCGCCCAGCTGCTCTGGCGCCGCCATCCAGCGAAGGTGGCAGGGCTGGTGATGGTGGCGACCAGCGCTCGGCCGGTGCGCTCGGATCTCGGATCACAGTGGCTAAGTGGCGCCATGAGAGGTGCCGCAGTGGCGGGGCGCTTGGGCGAGTGGTCGACCTGGTTGCCGCGGCAGCTGGCTCGCGGGGCGAGGACGCTCCGCGCGCGACCCGCGCGACCCGCGCGGCCGAACACGCTTTCCGCCTGGGCTCGATCGGAGATGGGCCGACACCACGTGCGGCACCTGCTGGAGGCGGGTCAGGAGCTGGGCCGCTACGACGCGCGGGGTTGGATCGACCGCATCGACGTGCCCACCGCCGTGGTCGTTACCGAACGCGACCGGGCGGTGCCGGCGGAGCACCAGCTATCGATGGCGGATCGCATCCCCGATTCCACCGTACACCGTGTGGCATCGGGGCACCTTTCCTGCGTGTCCCCTGAGTTCGGGCAGGTCGTCGTACGAGCGTGCCGCGACGTCGCGACCCGACTCGATTGAAGGGGGCGGATCCACCAGCGGTGGACTCAGCGAGGAGCGGCGGCGGCGCGGGTTCCGGCCAGCGGTGGTTCTTCGGCCCGCTTCCGGCGAAACGGTGGCCAAAATCGATCATGCTCCAGACCAGACTGGTCTACTCGGTCTGCGCACCGCCGCCGGAATCGGCGCTTTCTGCCTGATCGTCAGCCTTGGACTGAAGCTCGACCTGTTGAGAACCCAGCGAGCCTTCGCGACGGGGGATCGCGAACAGGTCCGGGCGGGGCTCGATCGTCGAGGGTGGCTGGGCCGAG
>CAXMOC010000172.1:0-1561 GCA_964194865.1 uncultured Opitutales bacterium
CAGAGTTCGAGGCGCTACGAGCGCCTGGGGAGTCAGACCACGGAGGTCGGACTCAACTGACGGAGTCTCCGAAGAACCCGGAGCGGTTCAGTCCCCAGCTGGTCAAGAACGAGCCCTCAGCTACTAGTCAAGAAGGAGCCCTCAGCTACTAGCTGGCGAAGCCTACGGCTTCGCTTGCGACGGAAAGCCGAAACCCCAAGACTCCGTCTTGGGTCGGCCTCCTAGTCAAAAAGAGGTGCGGCGCTGTCTTGCGGCAGGGCCGTTCAGCAGGTCCTCGGGCCACCCCGGGACGTTAGACTCTCGGTGTGGTGCGCTTCGAACCGAACTTCTCGTCGCGACGGTCTGCAGTCCTGGGACGCGGCGGGATGGTTGCGTCGAGTCAGCCTCTCGCAACTGCGGCCGGGCTCAGCATCCTGCGAACCGGAGGCAACGCTGCCGACGCGGCGATCGCGACCGCGGCAGCGCTCAACGTCACCGAGCCCGGCAGCACCGGAATCGGCGGTGACTGTTTCGGACTCTTCTACGACGCGTCGACAAAGAGCGTCACTGCTCTGAACGGCTCGGGGCGGGCACCGGCCGGCCTCGACCTCGCCCGTCTCGAATCAGTCGGCTTCGCGAAGTCGGTGCCCCGATTCGACGCCCACACCGTCACGGTTCCCGGCGCCTGCGCGGGCTGGCAGGACATGCTCGCGCGCCACGGACGCTTGTCTCTCGCCGACGTGCTCACACCTGCGATCGAGCTCGCAGAAGACGGCTACCCGGTCGCGCCGATGACGGCTGCACTCTGGCGAGGAGCGGCGACGCGTCAATTGTCGAGCTGCCCGGGCGGTCAGGAGCTGTTGATCGACGGACGCGCGCCGAACGCCGGCGAGGTCTTCCGCAACCCCACGCTCGCCCGAACCTTTCGCGCGGTCGCTGCCGGCGGCGCCGACGCGTTCTATCGCGGGGAGATCGCAGAGGCGATCGCGGCCGTGGTCCGAGAGTACGGCGGCGTGATGGACACGAGCGATCTCGCCGAGCACACGTCCGACTGGGTCGATCCGGTCTCGACAAAGTACCGCGGTCACCGCATCTGGGAGTGCCCACCGAACGGCCAGGGTCTCGCGGCGCTGCTCGCGCTCAACCTGGTGCGGGGCTTCGACCTGTCCGCTCAGGACCCGCTCGGTCCCGACCGCTACCACGTGCTGATCGAGGCCATGCGCCTCGCTTTCGCGGACGCACGCTGGTACGTGACCGACCCCGACTTCAGCGAGATCCCGCTGGACGCACTGCTTTCGGACGCCTACGCGGACGAGCGACGCGAGAAGATCGATCCCACGCGCGCGAACCCGGACTCTCGCTACGGCACGCCCTTCGCCAGCTCGGACACGGTGCAGTTCGCCTGCGTGGACGGCGACGGCAACGCCTGCTCGTTCATCAACAGCAACTACATGGGCTTCGGCACGGGGCTGGTACCCGAAGGCTGGGGGTTCACGCTCCAGAACCGAGGTCACAACTTCAGCCTGGACCCCGACCATCCGGGCGTCGTGGAGCCGCGCAAGCGGCCCTACCACACGATCAT
>CAXMOC010000173.1:0-3954 GCA_964194865.1 uncultured Opitutales bacterium
CTCTTCGGCGCTCGTGTAGAAGAACACGGACAGCGACATCGCCGGTAGGAAGACATAGCTCAGCCGGCGCGCCGTCGTCTTCAAGACCTTGAGGTAAGAAGGTGACCAGCCGAAGTGCGCGTCGCCGAGTCCGTCTTCGCGGCAGACCTGAATCCAGAAATTCATCGCGAACAGGCCCAAGGCGGCGACGCTGAGGCTGCGCCCTGCGGCGTGGGAAAAGTGCGTGACGTTCTCGACACCCGACAGCAGCCAGCGGGACAGGTACAAGAGCCCGGGCCAGAACAGCGCCAGCACGACGGTCAGGTTGAGCGCGGCGAGCGTCGGCCGGATCGAATAGGAGTGCAGCTGACGTACATGCTCGGCCATCTTCGCCAGACGTCGCCTCCAGACCCGACGGGGCAACCCGATCGCCAGCCACAGTGCCACGAGGCCAGCCAGGGCCACTCGCCGCTCCTTGGCCTCAGCAGCCATCACGCGGAGCAACTCGTGCCACTCGTTCGGATCCAAGAACCACGCGAATGCCCGGCCCGCCGGGGCGAGATTGTCCGGTCCGAGCGAATCCGCGCCGGGGGTCCAGAGAATACGCTTGACGATGAACGCGTCGTAGTCGTCGACGACCGCCTGCAGTCGACCCTCGCGGTCGTCGAGGTCGACCAACAGGCGGAAGTAGCGATCGTGATCGTCGATCAGCGCGTCCAGCAGGGGCAGACCGTCTTGCAGCAACTCCTCGACTGCTCGGCGGGTTTCGACGTCGTCGGCCTCCGGTACCTCCGGCAGGCGCTCCAGGGCCCGCGTCACCTCACCGTGAAGATCGAGCACCAGCCGCTCGCGCTGATCGTTGAGCTCGGCCCGGTCGAACTGGACCTCGCGCACCTCTCGCTGGCGCGCGCGCCGCTGGCTGTGGCCCCGGGCGACGTCGGGCAGCTCGGTCCGCTTGTTGCGCAGAAAGTAGCCGATCACCTGGCTGTAGCCGACCGCCACGACCCGCGCGCGCACGCGGGAGAAATCGGCCTCGACCAGCGTCAGCTGATGCTCGACCCGCTCCAGATCGGCAGCCGCCGTCTCGATCTTCGCTGCAAGCCCTTCGGCGCCGACCCGCTGCAGGGCCAACTCGCGGTTCCTGCCCGCGATGTCACGCAAGTTGGGCCGCGCCTTCGCGAGCGGCAGGTAGGCCTCGTGGGCGGCCCGCTCAGCTTCGGCGCGGCGAGCCCGATCGACTGCCTGCGTCCAGGCCGCGACTCGCCGCTCGGCCAGCGCGACCTGGCGTGCGGCCAGGTCGTGGCGCGCGGCGATGATCCTGCCGCGCGGCTCGTAGCTGCGCAGCTCCTCCTGGTACGCGGCGATCTGCTGGCTCGCGGCCATCACGCTGGTCTCGAGCAAGACCGACCGTGCCGCCCGGACAGGGTCCGTCGCGTCGTCCGGGTGGTCGCCCTGCGACGCGAGCCGCCGCTCGAGCTCGGCCCGGCGCTCGCGAGCGGACTCGAGCAGACCGGGAAGCGCCTGAGTCCTACCGGGCCGCGCCTCGATCTCGTCCGTTAGCGCGGAAAGCTCGCGCCGGTACGATGCGAGCGAAACCTGCTCCTCGCGCAGGACCTGCCGGAGCTCGCCGAGCAGCGCACCCTCGGGGATCTCGATCTTCTCGCTGGCCGGTACCTGCGCAAGTGCGGTTCTCAGCTCGTGGATGCGCTCGTCGGTCTCGCCTCGCGCCGCGCCGATTCGCTGCGACTCGAATGACCAGCGCGCGGCGTCGTCGAGCTGGTCGATCGCCTGTCGATAGAAGTCGATGGCCCGACTCCGCTCCGATTCTTCGAGATCGACCTGGCGCTTGACCCTTGCGATGCGCCCTTCGATTTCCTCCCACGACAGGCCGGCGTGCGATCCCGACCCTTCGCCATCAGCCGGCTGTCCGGCCGCGGGGAGCGCGAACGCGAGTGCGGCGAGCAACAGCAGGGCACGATGGTTCGGAACCGACATCGGCCCACATTCTAGACGGAGCACGTGGGCCCCGTCAGCAATGCAACGACGAAGATGCTGAGAATCCGAAACTTGATGTCCTATTCAGTTTTCGTGATTGCCGGCGGCACGTAGAACGGATCGAGCGCCTCGGGTTCCGGCCAGTAGCAGCGCATCTGCAGCGAGAACGGGCCATCCGGCGCCGGCAGCCAGTTCGATTCCTTGCCCTTGCCTGGCGAGGCATGCTGCAGATACACGGTGAGCGAACCGTCCTCGCCGTACTCGAGACCCTCGGTCCGGTCACCGACGGTGTAACGGTGGATCGGATTGTGGATGAAAAGCTGCTCCGGAAGCTTGTACATCGACAGCGACCAGAAACTCCTGCAGGGCGGCAGCTCGCCGACCTCGAACCGCAGTACGTAGTTGTGGTTGGAGGTATCCAGTGCCTCGCCGTTGGCATACAACGACGCCTCCGGATAGAAGGCTTCCTCCAGATCATTACCCCAGAGCCCGAACCGCGCCGCACCTGCCCGGCGCAGGTAACGGCCCTGCATGGCTTTGCGCGTGCCGAAGGAGGCTTCGATCAGCATCCAGCCGGCTTGCCGGCTGCCCAGCGATGCAGCCTCAGCTTCGATAATGTCGATTGCTGACGCAATCCCGGCCTCTATCGCGGTACGCATCTCCGGTGACAGGGCCTCGGGATCGAAAGCAGGATCACCGATGCCAATCGCGGCGAATCGCTGCCACAGGTCCGCCTCCGTGGCATGCTGCCCGACGTGCGGCAAAATCGCATTTACGTACGCAACGAAATCCGCAGTACGAGCCCGTTCTGGTATGTACGGAGGAAGCGCGGGCGCGGCGGGCGCCGAAGGCGCTTTGGAACCGGCGAACCGGCTCAGCGGTTCGAACTGGTACTGCGCCTGAATGTCGATGACATTGGGAATATCGTCGGCACCGAATACCGCCGTCCTGGCCAGGGAGGCGACGAAATCTGTCTCGGCACGAAGGACTCCGTCGATACCCGCGGGTGTCTCGCCTGACCATCCGGGGCCCGCGATCAGGTAGTTGCCCGCCTCGGGCCCCGTGACGCGGGAGCCGACGTAGGCGAAATTGTGCGTGTAAAGATCGATGAACTGAAACGAGTAATAGCGATCGAGTGGAATGGCCGGCACGCTCAAGACTATCGGTTCGGCACGCAGGTCCAGCCACGCACCCGAGTATAGGGTGTCGTTATTTGGCCGAACGATCAACGTGTAGTCGGGCCCGAGGAGCTCTTGGCTATGCGAGACATCGTTGAGCGCGGCCCCGTAAGCGCCTGAATCCGGGTAAAGCGCCTGCGCGAACAGCATCTTGTACTGCTCAAGAATCGGAAACGTAAAGATGTAGGCTTCCTCCGCGATGGTCGCGGCAGCGGTGTCGGATTCCGCGACCGTCGACGGCGCGTCAGTACGCTGGCAGCCTGATAGGAGACCAGTGGCAACAGTCAAAAAAACAAGAACTGTCACGCGTAGTACCGTCGGCTTCATTGCTCATCTCCCTCACAGGCCTGCGCTAGGCTGGTGCAGCTTCTCGTACTCCTAGGCAAAGGTCCCCGCTTCATTTGATCCTCTCCGCCTTCGGATGGTTCCAGGTCTTGAACCGCCCGAGATCGGGAGCATAAAGGCGCATGATGAGATCGATGCCGTAGTCGCCCCGATTGACAGGGAGCCAGTTCTCGGGGGGAACGCCGTCGGGATTCTTGGCGGCCACATGGATCTCGATACCGTCCTGGGCGTTCAACTTCATGCCGGCGTTTTCGCCAACGCTGTACTTCTTGGAATCGTTGGGGATGAAAAAGCCATTCTCGGTGTCATAGAGCGTCAGAGACCAGAACGCGTTCGCCGGCGGCAATGAATTCGCGTCCATGCGGATCACATAGTTGTGCATCGCGTTCATTGGCGTTCCATCGGCCGTGGTGATCGGTGGGTAGAGGGCCTCGCGTGCCGGCTGGCCGATCGGACC
>CAXMOC010000174.1:0-36574 GCA_964194865.1 uncultured Opitutales bacterium
CAGTGGCTGCTCACCCGCATCCGCTCGCAGCGCCCGCGCGTCGATCAGGAAGGGCACGCCGGTCACTAGGGGAGCACTCGACACGCCGGCGATGCCGCCGCGTGGGCTCGGACGACCTTCACAGTCCGCCTGCGCCGCCCTAGCTTCACTACCAGGCATTCGCGCGCAGGTAGGCAATCGTGTCATCGATTTCCTGGTCCGAGAGATTCGCGACAGCAGTGATGTTCTTGGCCGCGAAGCCCCGCATCTTCGTCTGCGACTTGCCGTGACTCACGATGTATCGGATGAAGCCGTTGCTCGCCGAATCCAGGAAGGCCTTGCGCCCGATCCCGGTACCGTTCGCAGTTTCCTGATAGCCCGCTCCCGAGCGGCCGTGACAGCCCGAACACACCGCGCGGAAGATTTTCTCTCCGTTCTCGGCGACTCCCTCGAGCTGCGACTCATCGAGCGATGCAGGCTCGACGGGCTCGAGGGATCGCAAGTATGCGATCAGCGCCTCCACCTGCTGGTCGTTGAGGATCTCTTCCCAGGCGATCATGGTCGTTGCAAGACGGCCCTTCTTGATCGTCCGCGCCAGGAAGTCGTCGCTGGCGGCCGCCAGGTAGCTCTTGCTCGCGATGCGCGGTCCGATGCCGACGCGGCCAGCTGCTGCTTCACCGTGGCACGCTCGGCACAACCCGAAGGTCGCCTTGCCGAGCTCCACGTTCTTGTCCGAAGCCTCCACCCAGCGTGTGTTGCTCGCCTGACTCTCATCCGAGGCTTGGGCGTCGCCCGTCGCCGAAGTAACCAGCGGCACCACAGCGCAGCAAGACAACAGCAAGGTCCTTTGCGCGATCTTCCGGGTGTGTGACATCATGAGATCAAGCTCCTATCGTTCGAAGCACCAGAAGCCCCCCCTTTCTGCAGCGACTTCTTGACGCGAAGTTCGATCCGGGCTGGTGCCGTGCGGCATTACGGTACAACTGGGAAATTTTGCCCCACTACTGAGTGGCCTATTGCCTCGCTGATCACCTCTCTCGGCCGGTTCTGGCTATCTGCAACGCTGCTGGTCTCCACTTGTGCAATTTCCTTGCCTGCGGCCGCGCGAACTGTGGCGCTCGATACGGAGAGCCAGGCTTGTCAGGACTGTCACGCCATCTCGAGCTGGGAGATCAATGATCCGGTGACGGGCCGCGTGGCTCACCTCTCGATCGATCCCGAGGCCTATGCGCAATCGTCCCATGGGTCTGTGCCATGCCGCTCTTGCCATGGCTGGGGATACGATGAGATCCCTCATCGAGGATCCAGCGAGCACCCGATCTACGAGTGTGTCTTCTGCCACGAAGGAGATCTCCGGGTCGCGCATTTCCGTTTCTCCCAGCGCAAGGCGGACTTGCGGCGTAGTGTCCACGCCGACACCCAGGCGGGCGCCATGGACTGCCATACGTGTCACGATCCCCACTCCTTTCAGCCAGTGAACGATTCGGACGACCCGCTTGTGCGCATCGGGCGAAGCAACGCGATCTGTCTGCGATGCCACGGACCGCAGACGGGCTCCGGGGGCCGCTTCGCGCAGGAGGACGCTGCCCCACACCACGCGGCGTTTCCCAACTACGAAAACCACTTGCGGAAGGTGAAGTGCGTCGTGTGCCACTCCGCGAGGGCCGACGACGCCACGCAAACTCGGCACGAGATCCTTGCTAGAGACCTGTCGCTTCGGGAGTGCGAACGCTGCCATACGCCCAGCTCGCCGATTCTGGACGTCATCTATGGACCCCAGCTCCTCGACGCCGCGGGAGGCGTCGCGAGGGTGCAGGGACACGGCGCCGATGTGGTCGATAGCGCCTACGTGATCGGCTCCACACGCAGCCCACGACTCGAGCGACTGAGCGTCCTCGGTTTCGCGGTGATCTGTCTCGCGATCGTCCTCCACGCTCTCGCACGCACCGTCTACACTCTTCGGAGCCGTGGATGAATCATGTCTGAGGTCGTGAATCCGTTGTGGCTGCGCGTCTGGCACGGCGTCCAGGCGCTGGTTTTCCTGGGACTGATTGCAACCGGTCTCAACATGCACTACGCAGGCTCCGATTGGGCGGTGATTCCCTTCTCGGTCTCGGTACGCGTGCACAACGGCTGCGGAATAGCTACGGCCGTGTTGTGGGTGGTGTTCGTCGTCGCAAACCTGATCTCAGGCCACGTGCGTCACTACAAGCCGCAGGACATACACATCATCCACTCGCTCGTGATTCAGATTCGCTACTACGGGTACGGAATGTTCCGCGGAGACCCAGCGCCGCTTTCGCCGGGCCTCCGAAACAACCACGTCCAACAGCTCGTTTACACCGGCGTCATGTACATCCTGATGCCATTGTCGATTGTGTCCGGCGTGTTGCTGATTTTTCCGATTCTCGCGCCCGAACGAGCTCTTGGACGGCCCGGCCTCTGGCCCATGGCGATGCTGCACCTCAGTGTCGGCTATCTACTCACCCTCTTCGTCATCATCCATATCTATCTAGCGACGACGGGCGAGACCGTCTTTTCCCTCTGTCGGGAGATGATCACCGGAGACCGGACGCCGAGGGGCTCGAGCGCTCGCAAGTGAGGAGCGTCATGGTCGCGAACGCCGCCAGTCCATACGTGGTCTGGGGAGCAAGCGCGCTTCCGGTTGACGTCTCGAGATGAACGATCCCCGAATGAATCGTGGCGTCTTTCTCGGTAGGTTGGCGAGCGCGGCGTTCGTGAGTCTGGTCCTCGTCCTTCCATTCGCTTCATCGGCAGAGCTCGATCCGGCGCAGGAAGTCGTTGGCGATCCTGACTTCCCATGGTTCGACAACCAGTACTACAAATTCCATCTGCAGATCCGTCCACGGATCGAGCTTGCGAAGATCGACGGCTCTGACAGCTCGCAGGCCTACACGATCCGCAGCCACGTCGGCTTCGGGACGAAGTCTTGGGAGGGCTTCTCGACCTACGTCGAGCTCGAGAACGTCTGGGCTGTCGACGACAGCTCGTACAACGATGGCACCGAGACCTCCAGCAGTGACACGATCATCGCGGATCCCGAGACGACCGAACTGAACCAGGCCTGGCTCCAATTCGAGCGGGACGACCTGCTGCAGAAGCTTGTCGGCGGCGACGCGCCAGAGGTCAAAGTCGGCGCCAAGGCAGGGATCCAAGCGGTCATCTTCGATGACGCACGGTTCATCGGCAACGTCGACTGGCGTCAGAACGAGCAGACGATCGGCGCGGCCATCGGCTCGACGGACTTCGGAGTGGACGGCCTGATGGCGCAGTACGGGTACCTGTGGGACATCTTCCGAATCTTCGGCGACAAAGGCGGTCCATCGACGTCGGACTACAGCTCGGACTCCCACGTCGCGCACGTGCACTATACGGGCTTCGAATCCATCCAGATCTCGGTGTTCGGCTACTTTCTGGATTTCAAGGCAGATTCTCCGACCAACTCGTCAAACACCTACGGTGTGCGTCTGACCGGCGGTTGCGCATTCGACGACACCTGGTCCCTGAAGTACGCAGCCTCCTACGCTTTCCAGACCGATGCGGCGAGGAATCCAATGGACTACGACGCTCACTACGCCTGGGTGAGCCTTGACATCGTCCATTCGGACTACGGCAGTGCCGGGACCGCCTACGAGATGTTGGGCAGCGACAACGGCAACAAGCAGTTCGTGACGCCGCTGGCGACCGCGCACAAGTTCAACGGCTTCGCCGACACATTCCTCGACAACGGAGGCCCGAGGGGGCTGCAGGATCTGCAGTTTCGTGTCTCGCCCAATCTACCATGGGACTTCAAGGGCGCGCTGATCTACCACGCGTTTTTCCGTGCGAACGGCGGGCAGAACCTCGGCAGCGAGTTCGACGGCGTGCTGACGCGGCGCTTCAACCAATACCTGACCGGCCTCGCGAAGTTCGCATGGTTCGAAGGCCGCGACCGCGGCCCTAACGACCGCTGGCGTCTGTGGTTCCAGGTCGAGTTCGAATACTGAGCGGAACCACGCGAGCCGGAGCAGCCACAACCGAGCCTCGGCCAACACGACACGGGGTCGCCTTGTTTCCGCGACTCGTGGTATGACACTCCTATGCAGAGGGCCGTGCTCGTTTGCGCAGGAAGGTTGCGCTGATCGCGGCGGCCAGCGCGTAGAATCCGGCGCCCAACGCCAAGCCCAGCACGGGGCTGTCGACGAGTTCCATCGCAATCCAACCGAGCAGGGGGCCGCTGGCGGCTCCGATATCGCCCGCCGTGACGTAGCGCGAGTAGACTTCCGAGCCGCGCTGGGCAGCTGCACCGGAGACTGCTGCGGTGAGCGCTGTGCTGCACAGGAAGAAGGCGATCACCGCTGGGGTGAGTGTCCCAATCCCCTGTGCTGTCGTGGCCAGCGAGAGGGCTGCTGCACCCAGTGCGAAGAACAGCACACCTGTGAAACGGAGGCCGAAGCGGTCGCCCAGCGCGCCGAGGACGGGAGCGCCCACGCTGTCGAGTACAAAGCGCACGGCGAGTAGCGCTCCGGTAAAGGTTGCGACGCCGAGGTGAAAGCCCATGAGGTCGATGCCGGCGCCTAGCTGCGATCGTAGTACGTGTCCAAGCGTCGACATCACGAAGCCTGGACCGACAGCGCCGAGAGAGAAACCAAGCGCCAGCAGCGTTGCGTCGCGGCCCTGCGTCCCGGAATGGCTAATCTCGCTCGGTTCCTCGTCCGCGATGTGGCGCACTCCGAGGCTCAACGGAATGCTCGTCAGCGAGATTCCGGCGAGCATGACGATCGCCGGTGCGAATCCCGCGGTCTCCACCAACAGGGCGCCACCGAAGAGCCCACCGACTGCCCCAAGCCGCGCGATCCCGTTGTAGTAGCCCATGGTCTGTCCGGCGCGCTCCGCAGTGACCTCGCTCATGATCGCCAAGACACCTACATGTCGAATGAACGACCAGGCCAGTCCCCAGAGCAAGCGCGCCAACAGCAGCCAGGCGAATGACGAAGTTCGCGTGTACATCAGCGTGGTTGCGACGCCGAGCACCATCGCAGCCGGGAAGAGCAGGCTCGCGGGGACGCGTTGGTGGGCGCGGTGGGCGAGCCGATTGGTGAGCAGCCGGATCCAGCGATTGGCAGACAGCAGGACACCCACTTGATAGGGCAGCAGGCCAAAGCTCTGGAAGTGAACGGGTAGGACCGAGTAGAGAACCTGATCGCCGAGTAGAGAGAACGCCGTCGCGAGACTGATGCGGACCGCGGTTCGCGAGGGCGGATGAAGCAGGGTGTTCAAGCGGTAGGCGCCTCGGATTCGGGCCAATCGCATGCTACAGCATGCCATCCGGTCTCTCGCGCCAGAATGCGATCAGCGAAAAGGCCGTCACTCGTGCCGAGCGAATCGGGGCGTGCTGATGATTCGCTGACGCTCCTTCGCGTTCACCAAGCTTGGGGGCCGTGGGGCAGGTATGGGCGTGGAAGAGCTCGAGGAAGGTCGAGCTCGGGTCAGCGGAGATAGGTGAATTTGGCTAGGGCGGTCGAAATGCCTGCCGACGCCAGGCCGATGATCACGCGGTCGCCTTCGCACAGGCGACCCTCCTCCTCCGCTGCGGCCATCGCCAGGGGAACCGTCGCGGAGACGGTGTTCGCGAAGCGATGATGGGTGTAGTAGCCCTTGGCTTCGTCGACACCACATTGGCGCATGCCGTCGCGGGCCATGCCGTCGCTGGCGGAGTGGAAGAAGACGATATCGGGATCGAAATCGTGAAAGTCGACTTCCTCGCGATACTGCTCGACGAGCTTGGCCAGGCCAAATTCCATGATGTCACGGCCGTAGGAAGTGAAGCGAAACGCCTCGAGCTCATCGCCGTCGGCGCCCAGGTACTCGGACCAGTTGGGAAGCGGGATGATGCACTTGGCCCGCTGATCGCCGAAGGTGCGGAACTTCGCCGCGTAGTCATCGTCACGCTCGGTTGCCGAGACGATGGTGGCCGTAGTTCCCTCGCCGATGCTGTAGGCCGGAAAACGGTGATCGAACTCTTCCAGCGATCGCAGCTCGTAGCTCTCGAAGTTGGCGTTGAATTCCGCGTTGAGAATCATGATGTTCCGGTAGCTGCCGGTGGCCAGGAACGACTGGGCGATGTGGATTGCGCGAAGCCAGC
This sequence comes from uncultured Opitutales bacterium, assembly GCA_964194865.1. Taxonomy (GTDB): domain Bacteria; phylum Myxococcota_A; class UBA9160; order UBA9160; family SMWR01; genus CAXMOC01. The sequence continues at coordinate 6,125 of CAXMOC010000174.1, forward strand.
TCGCGCACGCATCCATCACGTCGAAGCAGGTGGCTCGGCGCAGGCCGAGGAGGTCCTGGAAGACGTTGGCTGTAGCCGGCTCGATGAAGCCGCGGCCCACCCCCACGTAGATCAGCAGGTCGATGTCTTCGGCGTCTAGCTGAGCCCTGTTCAGGGCTTTGCGCCCAGCCTCGGCGCAGAGTTCGAAGGGGCGCTCGCCTTCCGCACAGCGGTAGCGATCCCGGGTGCCCATGGCTCGAAACGAGAACTTCAGCAGGCGCAGAGCGCGCTTGAGCTCGGCCGCGGAGAGATTGGACTTGCTGTCGTCGTGGACCCGGGCCAATACCTCCTCGTTCGAGACGAGTTGGCTCGGGAGGACGTAGCTGATGGCTCGGTATCTCAAGGTCCGGCTTCTCTCCGGCTGCTGCGCGCGTGGCGGCCACTCTACAGGAAAACGCCATTCGGGGGGGATTGCGCCCGCGCACTTGACGGCTGGGTGAGTTCCGCGCGATAAGTAGGTGCGTGAGCTTTCGACGCACAGCCTCCCCCCACTTCACGGCGCTCCTGGCTGCCGCCGTCGTATCCCTTCCAGCGCCTTCCCGGGGCGTGGATTCTGCCACGCCCAGTGCGGTCGAAGTCGAGGACGCACTCCCCGAAGGAGATTCTCTCACCGGCCGGGAAATCTACGAGCGTTTTCTGAACAACAAGTTTCGCCAGAGCTATCAGAAGCTCAGGGTCTACTCCAGAGACCCCGGCGGCAACGCCCAGCTGACCCAGTTCAGCATCAGCGTCCAGGACGAGCGAGACGAGAACGAGGAGCCTACCGACGGCGTCAACGCCCGAATGTTGATCGAAGTCTCGGATCCGTTCGACATGCGCCACACCACCTACTTGATGATCGCCAAGGAGCCCGGGCCCGACGACGAGTTCGTCTATCAGCCCAGCCAGCGGCGCGTCAAGCGGGTGGATCTGAAGAACCAGTCGTTGCTCGGAACCGACTACACGTTCAACGACATCGCGTTTCAGAACATCGAAGACGCAGACTACAAGCGGCTACCCGATGAGGTGATCGACGGAACCGTGGTCTACGTCGTCGAGGCCAACGTCAAAGAGACCATCGACGTCGAGTATCACCGCACGATCACCTACCTCGAGAAAGACCACTACATCCCGCTCCGCACCCGCTACTGGGATGATTTCGGCGTCGAGGTCAAGGAGATGAAGGCGCCCTACTCGAAGATCCGCTCGTTCGGAAAGGTATGGATCGGAACGGAGTCGACGATGCGGGATCTGCGACAGCTGACCAGCTCGACCCTGATCGTCGATAGCCTGGACACGGACCCGGTCTTCCACCGCAAGACCTTCAGCCTGACCCGGCTGACCCGAGGAAAGTAGCTGCGCGTCAGGCTCTGGTTCGCACCAGGAGCGCGGGTAGCAGGATGAGATCCGTGGTCAGGCACACGGCCATCGTGACCGCGGTGAGCACGCCGAATTCACGCCGCGTTGCAAAGCCCGAAGCCACGATCACCAGAAATCCTACGACGAGCATCACGCTCGTCATGAAGATGGGCCGCCCCACTTGTTTGATGCAGGCGCGCGCCGCGTTCTCTGGTGTCGCTCCCTTGGAGCGCCGGGCCTGATACGCCGCCAGGAAGTGCATGGTGTCGTCGATCGCGATCCCCAACGCGATGCTGCCGATCAGGCTGGTTGGCAGTGAGAGCGGTGCGACCCCGAGGCCCAGGATTCCGAAGAAGATCAGTACGGGCACGACGTTGGGGACCATCGAGACCAAGCCGATCCGAACCGAACGAAAGACGAAGATGATGAGCAGCAGGATGGTTCCCGCCGCGAACCCCACCTGAGTGGCCTGATTTCGCGCGATCCCATCGGCGCTTCGATTGAGCAGGATCGAATTCCCCGTCACACCCGTCGTGAACCCGGCCGGAAGATCGGCATTCTCGAGGACCTCGTGCAGGCGCGCTTCGAGCGCTCGCACCGAAGCGGAGCCCGACTTTCCGGTGCGCACGATCAGGTTTGCTCGGCTGTGGTTGGAGGTCGAGAAACGCCGCAGCTTCGCCTTGGGAAGCATGAACGTGGCTTCGGCGAGGGCCGCGCGCGTATCTGGAATTCGCGCGTGTTTCTCGTCGCCCGAATTCATCGCCCGATTGACCATGCGAATCAGGTCGACCGACGAGAGCACCTGGCTCACTCCCGGAACTGCTTCGAGCTCCGACTGCAGTTGCTCGAGGGCCGACAAGGTCTCGGGTTTGCGAAATTCACCTTCCTCCTCGCCCGCCACGAAGACGTAGATGGGGACGGCCCCCGTGAGAAGCTCGTTGACGGCGGCGAAATCCGTTCGTACCAGCGAGTCCTCGAGAAAGAAGGTGATGACGTCCGTGTCGATCGCGATGCGCGGGATGACGAATACGGCGCCCGCGGTGAGCCCTGCCCAGAACACGAGCACCGCGGTTGGCTTTCCCACCGCTAGCCGGGAGATGGCGTCGAGCACACGGTCGAGCTGCCCGGCGAACCACGCACTCATCGGGCTGCTCTGCGTCCACCGGCGTGATCCGGAGCCCGCAGCCACTTCGAAGGGCAGCATTGCCAGCACCGCGGGGACACCCGTGAGCGAAATCAGGGTCACGGATGAGACACCGAGAATCGAGAAGGCGCCGAGTTCGTTGGTGGCCGGAATGTCCGTGAGCAGCAGCGCCGCAAAGCCGATGCAAGTGGTGAAGCCAGCCATCAAGACGGGGGTTCGCGCGTAGCGGAGGCATTCGAGCGCCGCCGTTCGTGCGTCGCCATGGTTGGCGGCGATGACTTCGTAGCGAGCGTAGACGTGGACACCGTAGACGCTGCCGATGCAGATCATCATCGAACCGATCACGAGAGTGATCAGGTTGACGTCGATCTGGAGCTGAGCCATGGCTCCGAACACCCACAGCGTGGAGGTCAGACACGACACCAGCGGAAGCAGCACACCTCGGATCGATCCAGACATCAACCACAGGGTGATGGCCGCAATGACGACTGCGATGGGAACGAGCGTCGCCATGTCCCCGACCATCAGGTGGTAGGCCTGCGAGCGGACGTGGGGGCGGCCAGCAATGTAGAAGCGGCGTCCGCTACCGCTTTCTTCCAGCAGCGCTGCCTCGATGCGTCCGTCCAGATCGCGCGCCACGAATTCGCCGTCGCTCATTGGCTGAAACGTGATGTTGATCGCGGTGGTGCGCCCATCGCCCGAAACCAGTGTCTTGCGGTAGATCGCATCGCCCAGAGCTCGCTCACGCAGCTCGGCGAGCTCGTTCGAGCTACTCGGAACGTCTTCGATCAGACGTGCGACTTCGACCAGGTCGCGGCTGCTGTCGTAGCGGACCGCCAGTGCGCGGGTGAGGCTCTCGACCGCTGCAACCCCGGGCAGGCGTCGGAAGCGGTTCGTGAGCCGTTGAACGATCTCGAGATTCTCTTGCGTGAAGACGTCGTCTGTCTCCATCGCGACGACGTAGACGTCGTCGTTTCCGAAATCGCGGGTGGCGCGCTGGTAGGCCGGTATGCCGGGGTCCTGGCGCTGGATCAGGGGCTCGCTGGCCGGATCGACGTCGATCGTGAAGCCGAAGGGCTCGATCTCGACCAGAGCGGCCAGCGCCGCCATCGTGACCGCGACCAGGAGGGTCAGCACCCATTGTGGGTAGTCGACGATCGCTGCCGGCCGAGTCGCCGCGAGGGCCAGAGCGGCCGCGACGAGTAGCGTCGCGGTCATCGCGAAGGAGACCGGATCCGTCAAGCCCGGTGTCCATCCCCGCTGCCCTTCATCGGGGAGCCCACGATTCGAAACGCCGCCGCCCGCCGCCGCCCACCGAGTCTTGCATCGGCCGGATTGTATCGGCCAGGCCTGGTCCTGCGAGCTGGATTCGCGCGGGATGGAGAGCTGCCGAGGGCAATCTCGACAGGGCCCCGCTGAGAGCTCTCGAGAGCGCCTCCGCGTTTCCGGAGACCCCTGGAATCCATCGGATTTTCGGCGCCGGGTCAGCCATGGGCTGCCCTTGAAACTGAACCCTTCGGGCCCAATAATTCCGAGCCATCTCAGCTCCCGTCGATTCCCCCAACAGCCGCACCGAGCTGATGCCGGGCGCGAGGCGGGGGATCGTCAGCCAAATGCCATCGCCGGCCGAAGGCTCGGCCGAGGAGGATCCATGTCGGAAGGACCCGCGGAACAGGCCGAGCAGCAGGTGCAGCTCTGTAGCGATCTCACGGCCGAGATTGCGAAGGTTCTCGTCGGTCAGGAGACCATGGTCTCGCGCCTGATGGTCGGGCTGCTGACGGGCGGGCACGTACTGTTGGAAGGCGTGCCAGGTCTGGCGAAGACGATTACCGTGCGCGCCTTCGCGGCCGCGATCAGTACCGGTTTCTCGCGCATTCAATTCACACCGGACATGCTTCCCGCAGATGTGCTCGGAACGGAGGTCTTCAATCCTCGGGAGGCAACCTACAGCGTCAAGAAGGGACCGATCTTTTCCAATCTGATCCTGGCCGACGAGATCAATCGGGCGCCCGCCAAGGTTCAGGCGGCGCTGCTCGAGGCCATGCAGGAGCGCCAGGTGACCATTGGCGACTCGACCTTTCTGCTCGAAGAGCCCTTTCTCGTGCTGGCCACCCAGAATCCGATCGAACACGAGGGCACGTATCCCCTACCCGAGGCACAGATCGACCGCTTCATGTTGAAGGTCAGGGTCGGCTATCCGAGCAAGGAGGAGGAACGCAAGATCGTCGATCGCATGGCGAGTGGCCGAGCCGAGCCGAGCGTCAGGCCGGTAGCGACACCCCAGGACGTTTTGGCTGCCCGCGAGGCGGTCGACCAGGTATTCATCGACGACAAGGTCTGCGACTACATCATCGATCTGGTTCACGCCACGCGCGATCCGGCCAAGGCGGGCATCGCGGAGCTCGATGGCATGATCGAGATGGGTGCGAGCCCGCGGGCGTCGATCAATCTGACCAAGGCCGCGAAGGCGCACGCCTTCCTGCAGGGTCGCACCTACGCGACTCCGCACGACGTCAAGAACATCGCGCCCGACGTGCTCCGGCACCGAATCGTGCTGACCTACGAGGCCGAGGCCGAGGGCAAGACTTCGGATGACATCGTGGCGCGAATTCTCTTGGGGATTCTGGTTCCCTAATCCCCATGTTGGCCCGCGAGATTCTGCAGCGCGTTCGGGAAATTCAGGTCCGGACCGGTCGTCAGGTTGCTGACGTGCTGGCTGGCGAGTACGTCTCGGTCTTCAAGGGTCGGGGCGTCGAATTCGACGAAGTGCGGCCCTACATCCCCGGCGACGACGTGCGCACGATCGATTGGAACGTCACGGCGCGCACGGGGTCTACCTATGTCAAACGCTATGTCGAAGAGCGCCAACTGACCCTCATGTTGATGGCAGATATCTCGGCATCCCAAGACTTCGGGTCCTCGCTTCGCTCGAAACGCGAGGTCACCGCAGAACTCTGTGCGCTGTTGGCTTTTTCCGCCACCCGCAACGACGACAAGGTGGGGCTCACCCTCTTCCACGGGGGGATCGAGCAGTACATCCCGCCCCGGAAAGGCCAGAAGCACGCGCTTCGGGTCGTGCGGGAGGTGCTGGCCCACGGCGCCGAGGCCCCTGAGGAAAGTCCTCCCGCTTCACCCGGGCGCCGAGGGGCCTGGCTCGCACCCTGGCGGCGGCCGCGGCGGCCCCGAGAGGCAACCGACGTGGGCCGGGCGATGGAGTTCCTCCTCTCGGTCCGTTCGCGCCGAAGCATCTGCTTTGTCGTCAGCGATTTTCTCGACGAGGGGTTCGAGCGAGCCCTGGTGACGGCGAACCAGAAGCACGATGTGATTGCCGTGCTCGTCACGGATCCACGAGAGCTCGCGCTGCCGGCGCTGGGCCTGGTGACCCTCCGCGATGCGGAAACCGGGGAGGCTCGCATCTACGACACCGGCTCGGCCGCCTTCCGTGACTACCTGGCCTCGGCAGCCGCGGCGCGCGTGCGAGATCTCGAGCACCGGCTGCGCGCTTCGGGAATCGACTTCATTCATATCGACGCCGCCGGCTCTGTGGTCGATCCGCTGGTTCGGTTCTTCAGGATGCGCGAGCGGAGGAGTCGGCGTTGAACGGCCGGGCTGTCATCGGTCGTGGACTGGCCGGGCTCGCAATCAGCGGGTGGGTGGCGCTCGCCAGCGCGGAGCCGACGAGCGAGAGCCTGGAAGGCTCGACGGAGTCTGGACCCGTACAGGCGCGGGTCAGCCTCGTGCCCGCCGAGCCAACGATCGGAGATCCATTGGTTCTGGAGCTCGAAGTAAGCGCGCAGGCCGGAGTGGAACTCTTGATGCCCGAGTTCGGAGAGGCGCTCGATCGCTTCAGCATCGTGAATTTCTCCCGCTCGGAGACGGCGGACGATTCGGGCGGAACACTGTCCAGACAGATTTACACACTTGCGCCGTCGCGCTCCGGCTCTCAGGCGATCCCGCCCCTGCTGATCGAATTCATCGATCGCCGGCCAGGTAGAGAGCTGGCCCCCGAAGGTGAAGATGCCTACGAGCTCTTGACCCAGGCGCTCGACTTCGAGGTGTCCAGTGCGCTGCCCGAGGGCGCTCCCCTGGAGCTGCGTGCCGCACTCGGCAAGCTCGGGCCGCGCGAGCTGCCAGGACAGCCCGCCTGGCTCTGGCTGCTGGCTGCGGCAGCTGCGCTGGCAGTGGCGGCACCGTTCGGGGTTCGCGCCTGGGCGGTCTGGCGGTCGCGCGCGCGGCAGCGCAGTGCGTACGACGTCGCTCGAGCGGAACTGGACGCGCTCATCATGGGGGCACGCCCGAACGAGTCGGATATGGACGCGTTCTTCGTTCGGCTCTCTGGCGTCATTCGACGCTACCTGGAGGACCGTTTCGGGCTGCGTTCGCCGGAGCTGACTACCGAGGAGTTTCTGGAGGAGCTGGCCGCTTCGCCCGACCTGCTCAGGACGCACCAGCAGCTGCTGCGCGACTTTCTCAAGCGCGCCGATCTGGTGAAGTTCGCTCATCTCGTGCCGACTCCCGGCGACGTCGAGGAGTCGCTCGATGCCGCGCGGCGCTTTCTCGAGACCACGGGCGACGAAGTCGGTCCCGCCTCCGCCGCGTCGTCGGTGACGGCCGCGTCGTCGGTGACGGCCGCGCCGGCTGCGTCGGTCCCGTCGGTCCCGTCGGTCCGGTAGGCCGTTGATCCAGTGGGGCGGGCCGGTGATCGGGGGACAGCCAACATTGTCTGATTGGGAGCTCCGCGATCCGCTCTTCCTGCTCGTCGGGCTGCTGGCGCCGCTGGTCTATTTCATGGCGGCGAGGCTTCCCGCGGCGGTGACCTATTCGAGTCTCGCGCTCGTCGACGCAGCCCCGCGATCGACGCGCACCCGCTTGACCCAGCTGCCCGCGCTGCTGCTGGCTTTCGCAGTGCTGGCTCTGGCTGTCGCGCTCGCGGGGCCCCGGACGGGCAACGCGACGTCGCGCGTCCAGCGTGAGGGCATCGCGATTGCCATGGTGGTGGACCGCTCCGGCTCGATGCAGGCCAGAGATTTCGTACGTCGCGACGAAAGCATCAGCCGCCTGGACGTCGTGAAGGACGTCTTCCGCCAGTTCGTGGCCGGCGAGAACGGAAGCGCAGGGCGAGCCGGAGATCTGGTGGGCCTGGTGGTGTTCGCACGCTACGCCGATGGCCTGTGTCCGTTGACCCTCGACCACGGCAACCTGCTGACGATCCTCGGCGACGTCGAGATCGCGAGTGTTCGAAGCGAGGACGGTACTGCAATCGGCGAGGGCCTGGCGTTGGCGGTCGAGCGGCTGCGCGGTCTCGAGGTTTCCTCCAAGGTCGCGCTGCTGCTGACCGACGGTGTCAACAACGCCGGCGACATCGATCCATTGCAAGCAGCAGAGCTGGCCGCCCAACACGGCATCAAGGTCTACACGATTGGTGCGGGCAGCTCGGGCTTTGCGCCGGTGCCCGTACAGATGCCGGGCGGTCGCACGGTCCTGCGCAAGGCCTTCGTAGAGATCGATGAAGACACGCTTCGGCAGATTGCCGAGCGCACCGGCGGCCGCTACTTCCACGCGGCGAACGCCAGCGGGCTGGCGGAGGTCATTGGAGAGATCGATCAGCTGGAACGCAGCGAGGTGACAGAGGTTCGTTACCTCACCTACGAGTACCACTATGCCGGCTGGGTCGGCGCCGCGCTGGGGCTGATCGCCAGCGCCACCCTGCTCTCGGGCACTGTCTTGCGCAGGCTACCGTGAGCGAGATTCACTTTGCACAGCCGCAATGGATCCACGCGCTCTGGGGAGTGCTGGTGTTCGTGTTGCTCTCATTTTGGCTGGATCGCCGCGGCGGTGGCGCACTCGACCTGCTGCTTGGGCCTGCGCTGCGACCGCGATTGGTGAAGGGCCTCAATCCATTTCGCCGCCAGCTGCGTCTGTGGCTGCTCGGGCTGTCTGCGGTGTGCCTCGTCGTTGCCTTGATGCGCCCGCAATTTGGCATCCGCCACGTGGCGGCGCCGCGAATCGGCGCGGAGATCATGGTGGCGCTCGATGTCTCCCAATCGATGCTGGCCGAGGACGTCGCGCCCAACCGGCTCGAACGCGCCAAAGCCGAGATCGTCGACCTGCTGTCCTACCTGGACGGTGATCAGGTGGGCCTGATCGCCTTCGCGGGGCGCGCGACGGTGCTCGCGCCGTTGACGCCCGATTTCAGCTTCCTGCGCCTCGTGTTGGATGGGGCCGGCCCGCACAGTGTTTCGCGAGGTGGGACCCGCCTCGAAGAACCCATCCGCAAGGCCGTCGAAGGCTTCGGACCCGCTGCGGACGCGTCGCGCGCGATCCTTCTGATCACAGACGGTGAGGATCACGACTCGTTTCCCCTCGACGCGGCAGAGGCTGCCGCGGAGCAGGGCATCGCCATCATTGCGATCGGATTCGGCGACGAGCTGGGAAGCGAGATCTACCGGACGGACCCGCGGTCGGGTGCGCGGGAGCTGGTGCGCGACGCGGAGGGTCGACCCGTGCGCAGCCGTCTGGACGGCGAGCTACTGCGCGAGCTGGCGTTGAAGACCGGCGGCGCCTATGTGCCAGCCGGTACCGGAGTGCTGGATCTCGAATCGATCTACCGACAGCACATCGAGCCGCTGATGATCGGGCAGCTCGATCCACGCGGTCGGACCGTCCGGGACGAGGGTTACCAATGGGCGGTGCTCCTGGGACTGATCCTGCTGGTCTCGAGCGTCGCGGTTTCCGGTGGCAGTGTGGGCATGCGCGCTACGGCGCTGCTGCTCGCCGCGATCCACGGCGCGCCTCCGGGCGCCCGGGCTGAGGAGGCCGATCCGGCATCCCCGCTGGCCGCACTCGAGCAGCCGATCGAGGTTGTCGTCGCCGAGTCGGACGAAACCGTCGCCGAGCCCGACGAAAGCGCTGCGGAGCCCGACGAAGCCGCCGACCCCCGCGAGTTGTTCAACCGCGGTGTGTCAGCCCTCGACGAAGATGATCTCGACGCAGCGCAGCGCTGGCTCGACCGGGCGCGTCGCGAGGCGGCCGGAGATGGAGAGCTGCGATTCCGAGCGGCCTACAACCTCGGGATCAGCTTCGCGGCTCGCGCCGAGACTCTCGAGGCGGATGCCCCAGCCGAGGCGTTGCAGGCCAACTACGTTGCGGCGGACTGGTTTCGCGATGCGATCTCGCAACGCCCAGAGGATGAGGATTCACGCGTCAACCTCGACGTCGTCTTGCATCGGGCGTTGGTGCTGGCCGATCGAATCGCTCAGCAGAGCCAGCAAGGGGTCGATGCAGAGCTCGAGCAGATCGCCGCGCGCCAGCGAGAGCTGGTCGCCGAAGTGGCTGCCCTGCTTGAACGAACCGCGGGCGAGCCAGAGGGGGCCGACGGCGAGCTGGTGCGCCGCCAGTTTCGCGCACGAGCGACCGACCAGCGGGCGTTGCTCTCCGACGGGGACCGCCTGGCTCGCGAGATCGATGCCGAACGCGAAGCGATTGCCGCACGGTCCGAAGAGGAGGCCGCTCCGGAGGACCAGCTGCGCGGCGCTCAGCTCGACGGGGTGCTCCACTACCTACACCGCGCCCGAGAGAAGATGGGTCAGGCGCGCCGCCAGCTGCGCCAGCGCCAGAGCGAGCGAGCCTACCGCCGGAGCTCCGCCGCACTCGCCGAGCTCAAACGTGCGCTCGACCAGCTTCGCGACCCGGTCGAGACCTTGGACGAGCTGATTCGCGAGGTGCGACAGGTCGGATCCTCGACCGCCTTGCTGGCGTTCTCGGGCGGCGAGCTCCCGGGCGCGGCCGAGCCGGTTGCTGTCCCGGGCTGGCTCAATCGTGAATCCCTGTTGAAAGATCAACGCGGCGTGGCTGCCCGCACGGAGGAACTCGATCAGAAGCTGGTGGCAGGTCTCGGCCAGGGCGCCGGTGACGATCCCCAGGCCCAGGCACTGTTCCAGGCGATTCGAGAAGCCGAGCCTCTCGTCGCCGGCGCAGCGGCGCAGCTGTCCGAAGCAGCGAGTGAGATCGAGTCCGGCGCGCTCCAGGCTGCACTGCCGAGCCAGCGAGACGGTCTCCGGGGTCTGACCGATGCGCGAGAGCGCTTTCTCGACTTGAGGGGGCTGATCGAAGCCGCCTACGCGGACGAGCGCCGGATCGAGCAGCTGCTCGTGGCGGATGGCGAGGAGGCAGGGGCGGCACGGGTCGAGTATCTGCCCGCCCTTCGCGAGCTGCAGGAGCGCAACCTCGCCCGCGGCGAGCGGCTGGGCGCACAGCTGGAGGAGGCAGCGCAATCCGGCCCAGCGGAGCCCGATGCGGACCCACAATCGGCGGCAATCCAGCAGCAGCGTTTCGAGCTCGCCGGACAGCTGGTGACGCTCGCGCTGGCGCGAATGGACGACGTCGAGCGCGCATTCGGGGCGGAGAATGCGCCCGCGGAACGCGTCGACTGGCAGGCGGCACTCGGGGCAGGGCGCGCGGCGGTAGGGCACCTGGAGTCACTCCGACGCTTGTTCTTCTCGATCACCGAGCAACTGAAGGACGCGATTCGGCAACAGGTCGACCTGGCCGACGCAACCCAGGACGCCGCCGCCCTGGCCGATCCCGCTTCCCCCGCGGCGACTCTCGTTGAGGAACTCGCACCTCGCCAGGACCTGCTGGCCGTTCACACGGGCGAAATCGCCAATGCCCTGGCCGAACAGGCCAACCAGGCGGGCGGCGTAGTGGAAGAGGAGAGCGACTCCTGGGAGACGAGCCGTCGGCTGCGGCTGGCCGGGGAACACACGCTCGTTGCACAGACCGAAATGGAGGGAGCGGCGGAGTGGCTTGGAGGTGACCCACCGCAGCTGCTGGAAACTCCGCAGCGTCAGGCGGCCGCGATTGCCGAGCTCGAAGCGGCACTGGAGCAATTGGTTCCGCCGGAGGAGCGCGAGCAGCCGAACGATCCAAGCGAGCCGGAGCCATCGCCATCCGAGGGAGACGAATCGGGCCAAGCCGACGGGGAGCAGGAGGAGTCGGAGTCGGCGCCAGTCGATCCAGCGCAGCTGCTGCAGGCCGTGCGAGATCGGGAGGCCCAGCGGCGCCGCGACGCCGGCCAACGCGGGCCGGCCGGCTACGACACCGTGGAGAAGGATTGGTGAGAGGGGCATTTCTCGGTTGTGGTCTGCTGCTGGCGGCGGGCGTCGCTTCGGCCCAGAGCGTCCGTCTCGAGGTGGCCCCCGGTCCCCACTACACGGACGACGCCGTCCAACTGAACGTCGTCGCAGAGGGCTTCGAGGAAGAGCCCGTACCGGTCGTCCAATCGAGCCCGCCCCAGCGTGGGATCCTGATTTCCACCGGCGTGCAGCCCAGCGTCAGCACATCCCTCGTGATTTCCAATGGCCAGGTTCGGCGCCGAAAGGAGATCAGCTTCAGCTTCGGTTACCAGCTTTCCGCAGCGGAGCCCGGCCCGATCACCCTCGGTCCGTTCACAGTCGTGCAGGGAGGCACCACTGCGAGGTCCGGGAAGGTGCAGCTGGATCTCCAGCCGGTCCCCGCGAACGATCAGCTGAGCGTGGAGCTCGAGCTCCCTGAGGCTCCGGTCTTCGTCGGAGAGCGCGTACCGGTAACCCTGCGCTTCCAGGTGGGAGACCGGCTTCGCGCCAACCTACATCAGTACACCCTGCGGGTTCCCTTCTTCGATCGCTCGGACGCGTTTCAATTCCTGGAACCGACCGACAACCCCGGCTCCACCAAGATCGAAGTCCAAACTCCCAACGGCGTGGTGGCCATGATGGGTCACGCCCGAGAGACGCAACGCGGCGGAGGGCGCGAGCTCACGGTGGAGCTGCGACGCATCGCGGTTCCCCTGAAGGACGGAGTACTCGAGATTCCAGCTTCGAGTCTGGACCTCGAGGAGGGCGTCCGCTTTCGCCGGGACCTCTTCGGGGGCCGGCGCCCCACCCAGGTGCGTCGGTGGCGATCCGCGGACAGGCTGCGTCGCCTCGTCGTCAAGCGGATTCCGACGGAGGGCGCGCCTGGAAGCTTCGCCGGTGCAGTCGGCTCGGGCTTCTCGCTGGCGGTCTCGGCCGATCGCACCGTCGTCCAGGTGGGAGAGCCGATCACGCTGGAGTTCGAGCTGAGAGGAGACGGCAACCTCGAGACCGCTGCACTGCCCCGATTGGACGCCAGTGGCATGCTGCCCTCCGCCCAGTTTCGGGTTCCAGAAGCGGACATTACGGGCCGGCTCGAAGCCGGAACGAAGCATTTCACCGCGACGGTGCGGGTGCTCGATTCCCAGCTTCGCGAGGTTCCCGCCCTCGAGTACAGCTGGTTCGATCCGACCTCCGAACAGTTTCGGACGACTCGGTCTCGCCCGATCGCGTTGTCGGTGGGGGATGCCGAGGTGATCGGCGCCGCCCAGGTGCAGAGCGGCGAATCGCCGCGGACGGGCGCGACGGTGGTCGGTGAAGCGTCGCCCGGGGGCGCCTCGCCGCGCAGCGCTCCGCTGCGACTGACCGGCGCGGATCTCGCCATCGAGCGCAACCCCTCCCTGCTGTTGCGTGCACCGGCGGGCCGGGCTCGAAACGCCGGAACGATTGTGGCCTTGTATGCGGGGTCGCTGTTGCTCGTGGGGTTGGCCCGCTTCGATCGGCGCCGTCGCAACCTGGATCCGGCCATCGCCGCACGCCGGCGGCGCGTGGAGGCAGAGCTTCAACGGATCCGCCAAGCGGCGAGCCTTCCGGCCGACGATGCCGTGGCGGAGCTCGCTCGCGGCTTGCGCGCTCTGCTGTCGGAAGTTCCCGACGGCGGACCCCGGGCCGAGATCGACGTCTTCGTCGGGCAGTGCGATGCGCGCAGCTACGCGCCCGATCGCGGCCACGACGCTTCGCCGCTCGATCCCGCGACCGCGAGTCGGGCACTCGAACTCGCTCAGAGTCTGGCCGAGAGCGCGCCGTGATGGCTGCCTCGATGTTCGGAGTTGTCGCCGCAGTGGTCTTCGGCTTGGCCGGATCCCCGGTGATGGCAGCGACGACCGACGCGGACTGGCTCGAGCAGGCGATTGCCAGCTATCGCACTGCTCTCGACACGTCGCAACGAGACCTGCGCCTGGAGGGGTTTCGGCGCGCGGAGCGGCTCTTCTCCCGCGTCGCCAACGGGAGCGCCAGAAATCCAGAGCTATACACGAACTGGGGTAATGCCGCGCTCCAGGCAGAGCATCTGGGAACCGCTGTGCTGGCCTATCGCCGGGCCTTGGTGCTGGATCCCGACCATTCCCGGGCGGTCCAGAACCTCGACTTCGCAAGGACGCTCCTACCTGAATGGGTACCGGCACCCAGCACCGGAGGCGTGCTGGACACCTTCTTCTTCTGGCACCGCACCTTGACGCGCTCGGACCGCGCGTTGGGGGCGGCGTTCGGCTTCGCGGTGGCGGCCCTGCTGGTGGCGGGAGCAATTCGTTTTCAGCGCATCTGGCTGCGCAACGTCGCCATCGTTCCCGGGCTGCTCTGGCTGGTGCTGTTGGCCTCGGTGGCCATCGATCGGAGCGCGGCGGCGCTCGACGAGGCGGTGATCACCGCGGATGAAGCCGTGGCGCGGGCGGCGGACTCGGCCCTGGCACCGAGCACACTACCGGCGCCACTGCCGGAGGGGGTCGAGGTCCGCATTCTCGAGCGACGCTCCCCCTGGCTGCGTATTCGGCTGGCCAACGGGCGCGACGCCTGGGTGGCGGAGTCCGCGTTGACGCTGGTGGAGGTGGAGGACGCGGCGCCACCGCTCCTCTAGGCCACGGAGCCCCACCCTCTCGATCCCGAGGCGGGCCGCAGTCGCCACGACAGCCGCTGGGGGAGGCCGCGCGAAAGTGCTCGGCCCGGGCGCCCGATGAGTTCTGCGAACCGGGGCGCCCGGGGGGGTGATGGCTGATCTTGCGGCTTCGCTATGGGTTCCGTTGTTGGTTCTCAGCGCGCTTCCGGCTGTGATCGCCGCGCCCGGCGGGCGCCAACTAGAGGCGCCGGAGCGCCTGGCCTGGGCGAGTGCGTTGGCCCTTTCCTGGAGCATGCTGGGAGGGGCCGTCCTAGGCGCAGTCTCCCAGCTGAGCGCGACGACCGCTTGGTGTTGGCTCGCAACCGGCGCGCTCGGATCCCTGATGGCCGCCTGGCGGGCGGGGGTCCGTCTCGGGGATGGGGTCTCCGGCTGGCACGGCTGGATGGGGCTCGCGCTGCTCGTGCCGCCCGCCCTGCTCTTGCTCCTGCTCGCGACCGTACCGCCCTGGTATCGAGATTCGCTCGTCTACCACCTGGCGCTGCCGCGACACTTCGCTCAGCAGGGCGGCATGGCTTGGCCCGACGACAACATCTTCGCTTGGCTGCCGATTGGCTGGGAGTCAGCGCTCGCACTGTTGCACGCGGTCGGAAGCGGCGCCGATCACGATCCGGCCTTCAACCCGCGCCTCGCCGGCGCTTGGTCCTTTGTTGGAGCGGCTCTCGCAACGGTGGCGCTCGCTCGAGCTGCTGGAGCAGCCCGGCCGCTGGCCGCCACAGCCGGCGCCCTGCTGTTGCTGCTGCCGTGCTGCGTGGAGTTCGGCTCATCGGCGTACGTCGAAGGGGCGCTGCTCTTGCTGGTGACACTGGCGCTCTGTTCCCTGCTGAGAAGCGCGGCTGACCAGAACCCCGGCGCGAGCTGGCTTCACTCTGCGGTGTTGGCCGGGTTGGCGTGCTGGATCAAGTATCCCGCGCTGGCGGCCGTGGTGTTTCTGGCCCTCGCCGCGCCATGGCTCGAAGCACGGCGCCGCGAGCGCACGGATTGGCGGTCCTGGGCGGATCTCGCCTGGCGCTGGGGACTCGTGGCGGCAGTCGTCGGGTGCCCGTTCTACGTGCGTAACCTCTTGCTGAGAGGCAACCCGGTCTTCCCGACCGCCTATGGCCTGTTCGGAGGAGAGGGTTGGGACGCCTGGCGGGCGTGGGCTTACGGGGTGACGCTCGAGCACTACGGTTACGGCCACACCCCCCTGGACTACCTGCTGCTGCCGTGGCGCCTGTTCACCCAGCGCAGCTTCGAGGGTGGCTTCGAGGGCTCGATCGGCCCGCTCGTTGCACTGGGTGTGCCGATCGGCGCGTGGCTTCTCTGGCGCGGCTCGCTTCCAGCGGCGCGGCGCCGAGCGGTTGCCTTGTTGCTGGCGTGGACGGCTTGGATGTCGCTGTTCTGGGCGCTCACGCTGCAACAGGCGCGGTTCTATTTGCCCGCCGTTCCCGCACTGCTCGCACTGCTCGCCGTCGGCTCGGGCGCGTTGCGGGCCAACTGGGCTGGAGCCCGCTTCGCTGGTCCGCGTCTCGTCTGGTGGGTCGCCGGGGCGCTGCTCGCGCTACAGCTGAGCTGGTCGTGGGCGCCCATTGGCGAGCTCTGGCGTCGACAGGCGACCTCCGACTGGCTGACCGGGCGACTCGAACGCGACGCGTTGCTCGCCCGCATGCTGCCCGAGAGCTACCAGGCCACTCGTGAGCTCGAGAGCTTCGTCCCCGAGTCCGGGCGAGTCTGGCTCGTCTGGATGAGAGGCTACACCTACTACCTACGTCGTCCGTACCGCATCGATTGCGTGTTCGAGGCCTGGCGCTTCGAAGCGCTGCTGGATCGCACGGAGCTCGCTCAGCACCTGGGCGGTGCGCTGCGTGCGGACGGGATCAGCCACCTGCTCATCAATCACCGCTTCTTTCTGCAGCACGACAACGCCGACCTCCGGCCCGGGCGTACCGACCTGCTGCGGGATCGCTTCGCGGCCGCGCTGGCCGCGGGGGAGCTCGCCCCCGTACACAGCTGGGGGACGATCACGCTCTACGCGGTTGCGCCGCTGGAAGGGCGCCTGGCGCGCATCGAGCCGGCGGACGGCGGCTGAAGCTCGCACAAAGAGCACGGCACCAATACTCTTCTCGGCCCGCGGGCGCGTATCAGCCGATTCCTAGATTCCGTCGAATGCGGGGCTCGGCGGGCTCGGTGTCGGGTTCGAAGCCGCGGCCTGTGATCTGCTCATAGGCCTCGATGTACCGGCGGCTGGCCTCGCAGCGCACGTCCACCGGAATCTCGGGGCACTTTCCCTCGCCGCGGTAACCCTGGTCAACCAGCCAGCGCCTCAGGTACTCCTTGTCGAGCTGGATCGGGTCCTCGCCCTTCGAGAGCGCGCGTTCGTAGCTGTCACGATGCCAGTAGCGCGACGAGTCCGGCGTGTGGATTTCGTCGATCACGATGATTCGGCCGTCGCCGTCGAGCCCCATCTCGTATTTGGTGTCGACCAGAATCAATCCCCGGCTCGCGGCCCAGCGGCAGCCCTCGGCGAACAACGCGAAGCCGATCGCCGCGGCTTCGTCGTAGTGCTCGGCCGTGATTCGACCGCTCTCGATGAGTGCCGCACGCGAGGTCAGTTCATCGTGTGCACCAAGCGCGGCCTTCGTGGTTGGGGTGAGCAGCGGCTCTGCGAGCTGCTCGTGTTTGTGCATGCCGTCGGGTAGCTGGTGGCCGCAGTACGCGCGCTCGCCCGTCTCGTAGGCGCTCCAGATCGAGGTCGCGCTCGATCCTGTGAGGTAGCCGCGGAACACGAACTCGACCGGCAGCGGCCGGCACTCACGAACGATCGACACGTTGGGGTCGGGCACCTCGAGCATGTGGTTGGCAGCGAGCTCGGCGGTGTGCTCGAACCAGAACGCCGCGAGCTGGTTGAGCAGCTGACCCTTGAAGGGTAGGGTGCTCACCACGACATCGAAGCAGCTCACGCGATCTGTGGCCACGATGAAACGGCGTTCGCCGCTGACGTAGTTGTCGCGGACCTTGCCCGCTTCGAGCTGGCCGAGCTCCGAGAAGTCAGTGCGTTTCAGTGTTCGCTCGCATTGGTCGCGCAGCAGTCCGAAGTCGATGCCCATGGTCTCCCCCTTTTTGTGATCGCCGCCAGCGCCGGAAAGCGATCGCACTCAGCGTGATATACCGCCTCGCGCGGCCCGCCGGCAAGCGAAGAATGGACTGACTTCCCGCTCCGCGCTTCCGGCTTGTTCCGGCGCTCCACCGCCGGTAGAATGCCGCCTGTCCCCGATCGAAGAACATGAGCATTTCCGCCGTGGTTCCGCGCAGCCGAGCGACTGGCGCCGGAACCGCGACCACGAGGTCCCAGTGTTCTCGGTGATTCAATTTCCGGGCTCGAACGACGATCGCGACATGCGGTTCGCCCTCGAGAGCGTGCTGAAGATCGGTGCCCAACTCGTCTGGCACAAGGAGCGCGAGCTGCCCTCCGCCACGGGCTGTGTCGTGCTGCCCGGCGGCTTCTCCTACGGCGACTACCTCCGCTGCGGCGCGATGGCGCAGTATTCGCCCGTGATGGCGGCCGTCAAGCGCTTTGCCGACGCCGGTGGCCCCGTGCTCGGCGTGTGCAACGGCTTTCAGGTGCTCTGCGAGGCCGGTCTGCTGCCGGGAGCGCTGCTGAGGAATCACCACCTGCACTTCGTCTGTGACTTCGTGAACCTGCGGGTGGAGCGCGCAGCGGCCCCTTTCAGCTCTCGTGCTGCAGTGGGCCAGATCTTGCGCATTCCGATCAAAAGCGGAGAAGGGGCGTATTTCGCGCCGCCTGAGCTGTTGGAGCGGATGCTGGCGAATGGACAGGTCCTGTTGCGCTACTGCGATACGCAAGGCGTGCCCAGCGACGCCGCCAACCCGAACGGTTCGATCGATGGCATCGCGGGCGTAACCAACGAGCGAGGCAACGTCTTCGGTCTGATGCCTCACCCGGAGCACGCTGTGGAATCGCCGATTGGCGGAACCGACGGCCTCTTCCTGCTCGGGTCCCTCGTCGATGCCGTGCGATCGGGCGCGGCGGCCCGATGAGCCAGGCTGCCGAGCCCGCGGTCGATCTCCAGCTGGGGCGCGAGCACGGACTGACCGACGACGAGTACGCCCGCGTCGTCGAGATCCTTGGGAGAACGCCGACCTATCCGGAGCTTGGGATCTTCGCGGTGATGTGGTCCGAGCATTGCTCCTACAAGTCGAGCAAGAAGTACCTGAAGCAGCTTCCGACCCGGGCCGAGCACGTACTCTACGGACCGGGCGAAAATGCGGGTGTGGTCGCCCTGGGAGACGGCCTGGCTGCCGTGTTCAAGATCGAAAGCCACAACCACCCGTCGTTCATCGCTCCGAAGCAGGGTGCGGCGACTGGTGTGGGCGGCATCCTGCGCGACGTCTTCACCATGGGTGCTCGTCCCGTCGCCAGCCTCGATGCACTCTACTTCGGCCCGCTCGACGACCCGCTACACCGCTATCTCCTGCACGGAGTCGTGGAAGGTATCGGCGGGTACGGGAATGCTGTCGGCGTGGCTACGGTGGGCGGGGCCACGAGCTTCCACGAGTGCTACCGAGGCAACATCCTGGTCAACGCCTTCAATCTCGGAATCGTCGAGACGGATCAAATCTTTCTCGCCCGCGCCTCGGGGACAGGCAACCCCGTGATGTACGTCGGAAGCAAGACGGGCCGCGACGGTATCCACGGTGCCAGTCTGCTCGCTTCGGCGGAGTTCGACGACCAGACCGAAGCCAAGCTGCCCACGGTGCAGGTCGGTGACCCCTTCACTGAAAAGTGTCTGATCGAAGCGTGTCTCGAGCTGATGTCGACCGACGCCGTCGTGGGGATCCAGGACATGGGGGCTGCGGGGCTGACCTGCTCCTCCTTCGAGATGGCGAGCCTCTCCGGTACGGGCATCGAGTTGGACCTCGAATCGGTTCCGCAGCGCGAGACTGGCATGACCCCGTACGAGCTACTGCTCTCCGAGAGCCAGGAGCGGATGCTTTTGGTCGCCAAGGCGGGGCGTGAGGAACAGGTGGCGGAGATCTTTCGCCGTTGGGACCTGGACGTCGCCGTGGTCGGTCGGGTGACCGGAGACGGCCGGATGCGAATCCGCTGGCGGGGCGAAACCGTCGTCGACATTCCCGTCGATCCGGTTGCGAAGAGCTCGCCCGAGCTCCACCGGCCTGTTCGCCAGCCGCCCGATCTGCTCGAACGCCAGAAGCTCGACCTCGCTTCGGTGGCACCCGAGAGCGACTTCGCTGCCGCGCTGGAGTCGTTGCTCGATTCCCCGAACCTCGGCTCCAAGGCGTGGATCTATCGCCAGTACGATCAACTGGTACAGGCTGACACCGTACTGCGACCAGGAGGGGACGCGGCGTTGGTTCGCGTGCGCCGCGCCGATGGCAGCCCCACCTCGAAGGCTGTGGCGCTGGCGGCCGACTGCAATTCTCGCTGGTGTTGGCTGGATCCGTTTGCCGGGGCGGTGGCCGCCGTGGCCGAGGCTGCCCGGAACGTGGCCTGCACGGGCGCTCGTCCGTTGGCGCTGACCAACTGCTTGAACTTCGGCAACCCGGAGAAGCCGGAAATCATGTGGGAGTTTGCCGAGGCGACCCGCGGCCTGAGCGAGGCTGCCGCGGCGCTGGAGACACCGGTGGTCTCGGGAAACGTCTCGTTCTACAACGAAACCTCCGGGCGAGCGATATTTCCAACGCCGACGATCGCGGTCGTGGGTCTGCTCGACGATTGGGAGCGCCATGCGGTCTCCCACTTTCCGGAGGCGGGGCTCGCCATCGTGTTGTTCGGCGAGTGCCGAGAAGAGCTAGGCGGTAGCGAATGGCTGGCGCGACGTCGCGGCCTGGAAGCGGGTCAGCCGCCCAGCGTCGACCTCGTACACGAGAAGCGCCTCCACGGGCTGCTCGCGGCGGGCGTGGCGAGGGGCCTGATCGGCAGCGCCCACGATGTATCGGACGGTGGGCTCGCGGTGGCCCTGGCTGAGTGTGCGATCAGCGGCCCGGCGCTCGTGGGAGCTCAGATCGGCTTGACGGGCACGATTCGACCCGACGCACTGCTCTTCGGCGAGTCTACGGGCCGAGTCATCGCGACTACCTCGGATGTCGCTACCCTGCTCGAGTTCGCCCTGGCAAATGACGTGCCGGCAGAGCACGTCGGGGAGACCGGCGGCAGTGCGCTGCGGATCGGTCCTGCCCGTGAAGATCCGTGGCTCGACGTGGCGGTGGCTTCGCTGCTGGCATGTTGGGAGCTGGCCATTCCGCGCCGACTGGAGGAGTCATGAGCCGACTGATTGAAATGGATCCGGCTCTCGAACAGCAGCTGTCGAAAGAGCTGCTGCAAGACCGCTTCCACGACGAATGCGGCGTGGTCGGTGTCCACGGCCACCCGGAAGCCGCCAACATCGCCTATCTGGGCCTCTACGCACTCCAACACCGCGGCCAGGAGAGTGCCGGAATCGTCACATTGGAAGCCGGCGAGCACCGGGCGCATCGCTCGATGGGGCTGGTTGCCGACGTCTTCAGCGAGAAGACGCTCGCGAAACTGCCGGGCCGTCACGCCATCGGCCATGTGCGCTACTCGACCGCCGGCGCCAGTCACCTTCGCAACGCACAGCCCTTCTGCGCAACGACCGACGGTGGGCCCATTGCGATCGCTCATAACGGCAATCTGGTCAACGCGCTGACGATTCGTCGCGAGCTCGAGGGGCGGGGTGCCATTTTCAGCACGACGGCCGACAGCGAGGTAATCGTCCAACTGCTGGCCCGGTCGCGTGAGCGCACCCAGGAGGAGCGACTCATCGACGCTCTCTCTAGGGTGAAGGGGGCGTTCAGCATCGTCCTCCTCACCGCCGACTCGCTGATTGCAGCACGTGACCCCTACGGATTTCGACCGCTGAGCCTAGGGCGACTCGATCGCAGTTGGGTGGCCGCCAGTGAGACCTGCGCCCTCGATCTGATCGGGGCAGAGCATGAGCGCGATCTCGAGCCCGGTGAGGTAGTCGTGATCCGGCGCGGCCGGCTGCGCACCTTGCGTCCTTTCAAGCAGCAGACCCAAGAGCGTTTCTGCATCTTCGAGTACATCTATTTCTCGAGACCGGATTCCAATCTCAACGGCCACAACGTCTACACATATCGCAAGGACCTGGGGCGGATCCTCGCGCGCGAGCATCCGGTGAAGGCAGATCTCGTCGTGCCCGTCCTCGACTCGGGTAACACCGCGGCCCTGGGCTACGCGGAGGAAGCCGGAATTCCCTACGAACAAGCGATCATCCGCAACCACTATGTCCGCCGCACCTTCATCGAACCGGCCCAGTCGATTCGGCACTTCGGCGTGAAGGTCAAGCACAACGCGGTCCGCGGGATCTTGCAGGGCAAGCGCGTCGTGTTGGTGGACGACTCGATCGTTCGCGGCACCACCTTGATCAAGCTCGTCGCGATGCTGCGCAACGCCGGTGCGGCAGAGGTGCATCTGAGAATTTCAGCGCCGCCGAGCATCGGCCCATGTTTCTACGGAATCGATACGCCAACCCGCGAAGAGTTGATCGCGAACGATCACACGGTGGACGAGATCCGCGACATCATGGGTGCCGACAGCCTCGGCTACCTCTCGCTGGAGGGGTTGAGGCGCAGCGCGGAGCCGTTGAAGAGCGGCTTCTGCGATGCCTGTTTCTCCGACGAGTACCCCGTGGCGGTCGAGAGCGAAGAGATCCCCCCCCAGCTTTCGCTGTTTCGCGTGGTCGACGAAGAGACTTCCTGACCCCGTTGCCCGAGAGAGCGCGCCGAGGGCTGGCGGTAGCGGCTCGAAATCTCACATGAACACGCGGGGATGGGCCGTCTGTTGCGCATCGATGACGAGCTCGCAGCGCCTCGGGAACCGCTCGCTCGTCACAGGCCGCATCGCCCGCGAGGCGCTCGAGACGCCGTTTCCGCGCTGTTTCCCGGTTTGAGCCGAGCCTCCCGTCGGCCGATAACTCCAGCGGGCCAGGGGGTGCGAGCCGTGCCGGGGGGGTCTTGGTGACGAAAGAAAAGCGGGTCCTCCGCATCGCGTTCTTCAGCGCGGAGGAGTTCCAGCTCGAGTACGCGTCGAATCTGGAGCATGGCGGCGTATTCATCGCGACCGAGGAGCCCGCGACCGTGCGCGAGCTCGTGGTGGTGGAGATGCTGCTGACCGGCTGCCCTCACACCATCCGGCTCGAGGGCGAGATCGTCCACATCGTTCCCCCCGAGATGGCCAGCGCCGGTGGGGTACCAGGGGTCGCGGTTCAGCTCTCGTGCACCCAGACCGCGCTGCGAGCGGCCCTCGAGCCCTACCTGACGGCGGCGGGTGAGCCTCCCCGCAAGAAACCCGAAGAAGGCCGCCGCAAAGCACCGCGTGCGCCGGCTCAAGTGCCGATTCGCATTGAGACGCCCGACAGGACCATCATTGGACACAGCCGCAACCTCAGCCAGGTCGGTGTGTTGGTGTCCGTGCACGGCGAGGAGCTACCCGTCGGCTCGCAGATCCTGATCACCATCGACCACCCGATCAGCGATGACTCGCTGCAAGTGGGTGCGACCGTCACCCGCCAGTTGGCGAACGACGAGGGCGTGATAGGCCTGGGGGTCGAGTTCGACCCGAAGTACGAAGAGTGTGAAGCCCTTCGCAAATTCATCGCGGATCTTCAGAGCGTCGAGCATACGCGGCGACTGGGTGGCATTCACGGCGCGATCACCGAGGTTGGACTCGAGAGCCTGCTCCAGATGCTCGGTCAGACAGCTCCGGTCGGAACGCTCACGATGACGCGCGGTGACGAAGAGGCCATCGCGGGCTTCGAGGCCGGGATGTTGCAGTATGCGCGCTTGGGGGTGGCCACCGGAATCAAGGCTCTGTCGCGAATGCTGGCATGGAACGACGGCACGTTCGAGTTTCACGCCCGCCTGGAGCCGGTCGAGTCTTCGACTGCCGCCTGTTCGCTCGACGGAGCGATCTTCGAGGCCACCGCCAGCCTCGAAGAGCTGAGGTCTCTCGATCTTGGCGCGCTCGCAATGAACGATCGGATCCGCTTCGTCTCCGGTCCCGTGGGCCCGGGCGGAGAGTCGCTCTCCAAGTGCGAGCAGGCGGTGCTCTCACTCGCCATGGAAAACCACACGGTGGGCCGCCTCGTCGATCTGATTCCCGACGCGGACGTGGAAGTCCTCCGCGCCATCATCTTCCTGACCGATCTCGGATCGATCGCCGTGGTAGCGGACTGACCGCCCCGGTAACGGCCACGAGTCCGACGGCGTGCGCTCGAGCCGCGATCAGTTCAACAGCGCCCCGCCAACGGATTCCGTCGCAACCTCGGGGCTGCTGAACTCTCGACGCACGAGCTTGCCGTCGCGGTAGATGCTGCGCACGTCGATGCTGCCATCGCCGTTGAGATCCTCGCCGCGTTCGATGACTTCGCCCTCCGAGTTCAGCCGATCGAAGGCATCGAGTTCGCCATCGCCATCGGTATCGCGATTCTCGACTCGCAGAACGCCGGCTTCGTAGTGGAACACGCGCTCCGGCCGGCCGTCGATATCGGAATCGATCTCGATCGTTTCGATCGGAGTGCCGCCCTCGGCGAACACGAAGTGGAGATTCGGCTGGCCATCGCCTTGGCTGTCCTCCCAGATCTCCGCGCGGTTGGTGCCGGAGTAGCCGATCCAACGGTCGGGCCGATCGTCGCCGTTGGTGTCCTCCTCGCGCACGAGGGGAGAGTTGCCGCCCACCGGAAAGTAGTATCGGGCCAGAACCCCGCCGTCGGGAGCGTAAGCGGCACGCGCCTCGATCTCGCCGCCCGCGCGCGCGCGCGCCACCGTCGGCCCGAAGGCGGCGGGATCACGAACCGGGGTTACGCGCAATGTCTCCAACAGCCGCGGTGCGGGCATAATGGCGTCTTCATCGAGCACCGCCAACGCGGCCAGCAAGTCGTCGCGGCGAAGCTGTTCCTCGGTCAACCGGGCCTCGATCGCCGCGGCCTGGGCCGCAGACAGGCGCGGGTCCAGGTTGTCGTCGGGCGGCGTCCCCGCGCTGCGGCCGAGTTCGTGCACCATCGCCAGGGTCGACTCAGCCTCGTGCAGGTAGGCCCGTGCGAAGGGGTCTTCGGGATCGATGTGGAGTGCGCGCTGGAACGCCTCGGTGGAAGCCGCAATCTCGCCGCCCGCCAGCAAGACTCGCCCCACCTCGATCTCGGCGGTAATCGCCTGTGCGATCCCGGGAAACAGAGCTCGGATCGACACGCGAGACCACGCCCGCAGACCCGACCGACCGGCGACGCGAATTCCTTCCGGGAGTTGTTCCGCAGCCAACACGCGAGCCAGTCTTGCGTCGAGGAGGGCGGCTTCGAGGGCGCGCGCCACAGCCCGAATCTCGCACGGCTCAGCTGGATCTGGGTCGAGGACGACGTCTCGATAGATTCGGGGCGGGGAGTTTTGGAGGTTTGGAGCTTCTGCGGCCAGACGCAGCCAGGCGACCGCGAACTGACCGTCTTTGACCGACTCACCGCAGAAGGATCGATCGACGCGCAGAGAGATGACGGCCCGGGGCCGGTAACGGTTGAGCCAACGGTGAGCCTTGGCCACGGTGGTGGGCTCGGAGTGGGCGATGGTGGCGCCGGGGAGTCGCACGCGAAGCCGGTTGCGAAGTGTGCGCGCGGCCACGCCGTCGGGCCAGAGCACGGGCTTGCGATTCAGTGGTTCGGGAGGCTCTTCGGGCGGCACGAGCACCACGAGAATGCCCTGCGCATCCACCAGCGGGGTCTGGGGTAGCGGCTCGACTGGATCGAGCTCGGCGGAGCGGATGTAATGCGCTCGCGCCTCATCGCTTCTCCCGAGCGAGTCGAGGACTCTCGCCAACGCTCGGTGCAGTGCCGCATCGTCGGGCCGAACCGCAATCCCTCGCAGCAGATTCCGCTCCGCGGCGTCGAGCCGCCCCTCGGCAACCAATGCACGGCTGTCCTCGAGCCGGCGGCGCGCGAAGCGCGCGCGGTCGGCCTCGCTCACCTCCGAGCCGTCGCTCACCGACGGATTCTGGCAGTGGAGCAGTCCCGCAGAGCTGAGAGCCAACGCGACCACCAGGCAGAACTGCCGACGAGCTAGGCGGGCAGCGGGGTACCGTCGGAGGGGCGGGCGCATGGCCTCAGGGAACCCGGAAGCGGGCTCTGAGTCAAGTGGGCGGCTGCTCGTCGGACGGGAGTATTCGCTGCCCTTCGATGGACAGGATCGTGTCCCGCCCGAAGCGCTCGTCGTCGCGATTCGGGTGGTCGACGTTGTAGTGAAGCCCCCGGCTTTCGCGTCGAAGGCTAGCGGCATCGATCACCAGGCGTGCCACCGTGGCAAGGTTTCGCAGCTCGATCAGATCGGGCGTGAGCTTCCAATCCCAGTAGTAGGCGGAGATCTCGCGGCGCAGCAGCTCGATGCGGCTCTTTGCGCGCGCCAGGCGCCGATCACTGCGCACGATTCCGACGTAGTTCCACATCATGCGCCGAATCTCCTCCCAGTTCTGGGTGATCACGACGGCTTCGTCGCTCTCGGTGGCGTCGCCCTCGGCCCACTGCGGCACCTCCAGCCGATCGGGGGGCGTACCGGCCAGCCGCTCGGACGTGGCTCGGGCCGCAGCGTCCGCAAAGACGAGGGCTTCGAGCAGTGAGTTGGAGGCGAGCCTGTTTGCACCGTGGACGCCCGTGCAGGCAACCTCGCCCGCCGCGAAGAGGTTCCGCAGATCCGTTTCTCCTTTGATGTCCGTGCGTACTCCGCCGCAACAGTAATGGGCGGCGGGAACGACCGGGATGGGATCGCGCGTGATGTCGATCCCGAACTCTCGACAGCGCTGGTCGATGTTCGGGAAGCGTTCGCGCAGAAACTCGGCATCGAGGTGGGTGACGTCCAGGAAGGCAGAGTCGTCGCCCGAGCGCTTCAGCTCGGTATCGATCGCGCGGGCCACGACATCGCGTGGAGCGAGATCCTTCATCGGGTGATTGCGCTCCATGAACGCCACGCCCGCCGCCGTGCGCAGAATGCCGCCTTCGCCGCGAACGGCTTCGCTGATCAGAAACGACTTGGCGGCCGGGTGGTAGAGGCACGTCGGATGAAATTGCACGAACTCCATGTTGGCCAGCGATGCGCCTGCGCGGTACGCCATCGCCATCCCGTCGCCCGAGGCGATGTCGGGATTGCTTGTGTACAAGTACACCTTCCCGGCGCCGCCGGTGGCCAGGAGTGTGACGTGAGCGAGAAAACGTTGAACCTCGCCGCTCTGCTCGTCAAGCACGTAGGCTCCCAGCGAGCGATTCTCGCCGCTGAAGCCGGCGCGGTGCACGGTCACCAGATCCACCGCGCAGTGGGTCTCGAACAGCGCGATCTTGGGGTGAGCGCGCACGCGCCTCAGCAGCACGCTTTCGACTTCGCGCCCAGTGGCGTCGCGGTGATGCAGAATACGCCGGTGGCTGTGGCCGCCCTCGCGGCCGAGGTCGAAGCGGGGGCCGTCTGACGTCGAACTCGTGCGAACGGGATCGAAGTCGGCGCCCAGCTTCAGCAGCCCCTCGATCATGGCCGGGCCCCGTTCGACGACTTGCCGGACGACCTCTTCCCGGCACAGCCCCGCCCCGGCTGCGAGGGTGTCTTCGGTGTGGGAATCGAAGGAGTCGTCTTCCGCGAAGACGGCAGCGATACCGCCCTGGGCCCAGTTGGTGGCCGAATCGGCGGCTCGCTTCTTGGTGACGATGGCGACCGTACTGCGCTGGGCCACCTGCAGGCTGTAGTAGAGACCTGCGATCCCGCTTCCGATGACCAGGACGTCGAAGTCGTGGCGGTCCCTCAAATTGGGGGGATCTCCCGGAGGGACGGTTGGGCTAAGGACGAGCCCCAAAGCCTCCGATCAAGGGTATCCGGTCAGTGGCTGGCCAGTGTAGTGACGCGATTTCCTAGGGTCGATGCCCCCGGGGGACATCCTGCGCTGCCGAGCCCGACCAAGACGCATAGGATCCGACGTGAAGAACCTGGGGAACAAGACAGCGGCGTTGTGCCTAGCGCTAGGCGTACTTGCGCTCGGCTGGGCGGCACCCGCTGTGTCCGGCGAGCAGATCTTCACGTTTGTCGACGCCCGGGGGGTCACCCACTTCACCAACGTACCGAATGACGACCGCTTCGTGCCGATTCCTCCCCCGCAGCGCAAGGCTGCCCGCAAGGCGACGCGGGCGCCCAAATACGGGGGATACGACGGGCTGATCCGCCTCACGGCTCTGGAGCACGACGTCCCGCCCGCGCTCGTCAAGGCGGTGATTGCCGCTGAATCGCGCTTCGACTCCGAAGCGGTTTCCCACAAGGGCGCACAGGGCCTGATGCAACTGATGCCGAGCACTGCTGCGGTGCTGGGCGTGGCGGATCCGCTCGCTGCGGAACAAAACGTGCGCGGCGGCGTCCGCTACCTACGCGAGATGTTGGACCGCTACGGCGATATGCAGCGTGCGCTAGCCGCCTACAACGCCGGTCCGACCGCCGTCGACCGCTATCGCGGCATCCCGCCATATCAGGAGACGCGGGATTACGTGAAGCGGGTTCTGACCTACTATCGCGATTACCATGGCGATTTCGGTCAATAGCGGGCCGGCCCAGGACGCCGGATCCGCCGACCGTCCTACTGCGCCCGTCCGCGAGCACTTCTGGAACCTCCCCAACACGATCACGGTCGTTCGTGTCGGAGTGGTACCCATCCTCCTGCTGCTGCCGTGGTTCTCGGACCGATCTGGCAGCATCGCCATCGGCTGGTGCTTCATCATCGCCGCCTTGACCGACATCGTCGACGGCTGGCTGGCGCGGCGCGGTCAGCAGGTGACCCGGATCGGCAAACTGCTCGACCCGATGGCCGACAAGCTCATCGTCTCGACAGCGTTGGTGGTACTCGTGGCCACGGGTCGAATCCCGATTTGGGCCACCTGGATGGTGGTGGTGATCGTGGGACGCGAGCTGGCGGTGACGGGGCTGCGCGGACTGGCGTCGTCCCAGGGTCGGGTCATGGCCGCCTCGGGCTACGGCAAGCTCAAGACGCTTACGCAGAACTTCGCGATTGGCGCGTTGCTCTTCCACTACCCGACGCTTGGCCTGCCGGCCCACGAGATCGGGCTATCACTCTTGGCTGTTGCCACCGTTTTGACACTCGGTTCCGGCTACGCGTATTTCGCGGCCTACTTCCGGACCGAGCGCGGGTTGTCAGGCGGTAGCGGGTGAGCCGCCTGCAGGAGCTGAGCGCACGAATCCAATCGCGCGAGGCGCGGGTGGGTGTGATCGGGCTCGGCTACGTGGGGCTCCCGCTGGCCATCGAGTTCGCCAAGGCCGGAGTCCGTGTCACTGGCTTCGACGTGGACGAACAGCGAGTCCGCGCGATACAGGACGGCGTGTCTTACATCGACGACGTGCCGTCCGAGGACCTCGCGGCGGCGCGCGCAAGCAAACAGCTCGAAGCGACCACAGACTTCGGCGAGCTCTCGCTCTGCGACGTGATCAACGTCTGCGTTCCCACACCGTTGACCAAGACCAAAGACCCGGACGTCTCGTTCATCGCTCAGGCCCTCGACGAGATCCGCAAGCGCATCCGGACGGGCCAGCTGATCGTGCTCGGCAGCACCACCTATCCCGGCACCACTCACGACCTGTTCGTTCCCATGCTCGAGGCCACCGGCCTCAAGGTGGGCGAGGATTTCGCTGTGGCCTTCGCGCCCGAGCGGATCGATCCGGCCAACAGCCAATTCGGCCTGCGCGAGGTTCCCAAAGTGGTGGGCGGCGAGACGCCCCTGTGCACCGAGCTGGCCACCGAGCTGTTCGAGCTGGTCTTCGACCGGGCCGTGCCCGTGTCTTCGACCCAGAGCGCTGAAATGGTCAAGCTGCTCGAGAACACCTTCCGAGCCATCAACATCGGGCTGGCCAACGAGGTTGCCCTGATGTGCGAACGGCTCGGCCTCGACGTCTGGGAGGTGATCGACGCCGCCGCCACCAAGCCTTACGGCTTCATGAAGTTCGAACCGGGCCCGGGCCTGGGCGGTCACTGCATTCCAGTGGATCCAACCTACCTGGCCTGGAAGATGCGCTCGCTCAACTTCCCTGCCCGGTTCATCGAGCTCGCGACGGAGATCAACGGCCAGATGCCCCGCCACGTTGCGGACCGCATCAACGACCTGCTCAACCGGGATCGCATCGCGCTCAACGGAGCCAAGATCCTGGTGCTCGGCGTGGCGTACAAATCGAACGTCTCCGACATCCGTGAGTCACCGGCACTCGACGTCATCCGCCTGTTGGCCGAGAAGGGTGCCGAGGTCGGCTACTCCGACCCGCACGTGCGCGAGTTCGAGCTGGAAGGCCGCAGTCACAAGAGCGTCGACCTCACGGACGATGTCCTGGGCGAAGCCGACCTGGCGGTGATCGTCACCGAGCACGCCGACGTCGACTACGATCGCGTCGTGGCGAAGAGCCAGCGGATCTTCGACACCCGCAACGCCACCCGCGACGTGGCCGCGGGCCGCGACAAGATCGCCCGGCTGTAGCTGGGATCTCCGTCCGCGGGGATCGAGCCCAGGCTTCGGGCGCTGCGGAGTCGCACGAGCCCCAGCAGGCGTCCTGGCCCCAAACCCTTGACGCGTGCCCCCACCCCGGCTTGAATTGAGCCCTCTTCCAAGCACGAGTAGCTCAGTTGGTAGAGCGCCACGTTGCCAACGTGGGGGTCGCCGGTTCGAGCCCGGTCTCGTGCTCCAGGATTTCGAAGCGCCCTCGGCGGGTTACGTCGGGGGCGTTTTCTCTTGGTGTGCTTCAACCCTGCGATGTACAGCCAAAGTGCAGCCATCTCGCGAGTAACCCCGAGGGGCGTCACCCCGAACGCCGCCAGCCACCCCGTAACTGTCGTGCAGCCAATTCGATCACCGCTCGCCGGGGAATGCGTCGAGAACGTCCCAGTTTGACGTAACAGAGGTCACCAGAGTCCATCAATTCGTAGACCTTGGATCGGGAGAAGTGGAGAAACTCAGCGCACTCTCGAACTGTCAACAGCCCGTCAGCGACAAGCTCGGTGGAGTCGGCCAGTGCCTGTTCAAGTCCATCGGCCCGTTTCAGTTCGTTAGAAACTGACCTGCCCCAGTTTGTCGTACCAGTTCCTATGTTAG
>CAXMOC010000175.1:0-8884 GCA_964194865.1 uncultured Opitutales bacterium
CCATGTCAACAGTCGCCATCAGCTTCATCGCGTTCCTCCTCGTATTCCTGGGCATCGGGATCTACTCGGCGACACGCAAGCGGGATACCGCCGAGGACTACCTCGTCGCGGGCCGGGAGGTCGGCCCCTGGGCGATGGCACTGTCCGCGGTGGCGACCAACAACAGCGGCTTCATGTTCGTGGGATTGATCGGCGCCACCTTCAGTGAAGGGATCTCGGCCGCTTCGATGATGGCCGGCTGGGTGCTGGGCGACTATCTCGCCTGGCTGGTCGGAGTTCCCAAGGGTCTGCGCGAGCGCTCGGAAGACTCGGGCACGGTGACGATTCCCGGTTTTCTCGGTCACGGGAGCTCCGAAGGCCGCATCGTCGTCGTCATCGCCGGACTGATCGTGATCGCTTTCCTGGGAACCTACGCAGCGGCTCAGCTGACTGCCGGTAGCAAGGCGCTCCACGTGCTCTTCGGTTGGAACACCCAGCTTGGCGCCGTCCTCGGCGCCGTCATCGTGGTCATCTACTGCTTTTCTGGAGGAATCCGCGCCTCCATCTGGACGGACGTCGCCCAGTCGATCGTGATGTTCGTGGCCATGAATCTGCTCCTCGCGATCGGACTCAGTCAGGCGGGTGGTCCATCTGCGTTGTGGAGTCAGCTCACGGCCATCGATCCCCAGCTGACCCGCTTCCAGCCCGCCGTGCTTCCCCTCGGCTTCATGATGTTCCTGGCGGGCTGGTTTGCTGCGGGCTTCGGCGTAGTCGGTCAGCCCCATATCATGATCCGCGCGATGACCCTCGATAACCCCGAGCACATTCCCGTCGCCCGTCGCGTCTACGTCCTCTGGAACATCTTGTTCTCGATCGCCGCGGTGGGGGTGGGGTTGACGGCTCGGCTGTTGCTGTCCGAATCGGCTGGCTTCGATCCCGAGCTTGCGATGCCGACCCTGGCGATGGAGCTGCTGCCGCCGGTTCTGGTGGGGTTGGTCCTGGCGGGTCTGTTCGCGGCGACCATGTCGACCGCAGACTCTCAGGTCCTCTCCTGCTCGGCGGCCCTCACCCAGGACATCGCGCCGCACCCGGAGCGCGGGCACTTCTACACCAAGCTGGGAACCATCTTCGTGACCGCCATCGTGCTCGCGGTGGCGATGACTGGCTCCAGCGTATTCGGGCTGGTGGTGATGGCCTGGTCCGGACTGGCGGCATCTCTCGGTCCGCTGCTCGTCGTGCGCGCGATGGGCCGAGCGCCCAATACCGGCACAGCCGTCTCCATGATGGTCGGCGGTTTCGCGGCGGCCCTGGGCTGGAGGTACGGGCTCGGCTACGGCGTCGGGCTGAACGAAGCGCTTCCCGGGATGCTGGCTGGCTTCGCGGTCTATCTCGTCGGTGAAGCGCTCAGCCGTCGTTCACCGCGGGTCCCCGACGCATAGTCCGGGCGCCGGATCAGCACGCGAAGCCGAGATTGAAGCGGTCGAGCAACCGTAGCCAGAGGCCGCGGCGGCCCCGGTTGCGGTCCGCGCGACTCATCTCCTCTCGCGTGAGGGTGACGGCGAGCCAGCGAGCGGGTTCCGGAGGCCAGGCCATGCTTCGCTTGCGCACGAACAGCATGTCCGAGACGTCCGTCGGGTTGTAGCCCAGTAGCTCCAGCCCGATGCGCGCGCCGAAACGAGCCGCGCCCACGCCCAGGCCCGTGTAGCCGACCGCCCAGGACACACGGCCGTCGTACGCCACACCCGGTGCCATGCAGAAGCGTGTCGTGGAAGCGATCACGCCGCTCCAACGGTGGCTGAATCGGATGCCTTCGAGCTGGGGGAACGTCTCGAAGAACTCCTTGGAAAGTTTTTCGAAACGGTCCGGCGGGTCTGCTACGCCGCTGTCCGTGCGGCTGCCGTAGTAGTAACAGACGCTTCCACCGCCTCCCCAGAGGATGCGATTGTCGTGGGTGAGACGGTAGTAGTGGAACATGTTGGCTTCATCGGAAAGGCCCTGACGGCGCTGCCAGCCGATCTGCTGCATTTGCTCGTCGGTCAGCGGCTCCGTCGCCACGACGTGGTCCCAGACGGGGATGACCGATCGGCGCGCCTCGCGGATCGGATTTCGAAAGGCGTTGGTGCCCATCAGGATCTTCTGACAAGAGATCGAGCCGCTGGGGCACTCCACCGTCATGCCCTCGGAGGAGCGGTTCATTTGCACGAGCGGCGTCGATTCGAAGATGCGAACCCCGAGCGCAAGAATCGCCTTCTTGAGACCCCAACAGAGATAGGCGGGGTCTATCAGTCCGTCCCCACCCTGGCGATACCAGACGCCGCCCAGGTAGGTCGGGGAGTGGATCTCCTCTTGGATGGCGTCTCGGTCGAACCAGACCACGTCGTTTCCCGCCTGCCGCTCCGCTTCGACCCACTCGGCCTTGCCCTCGTTCTGATCGGGGCGCGTGGTGATCGTGAGAGAGCCAACCGCTTCGTAACGAGCATCGATTGCGTGCCGCTCGAGTGACTCCAGGAACTCGTTCAGGTTCTGCTGACCCAACTTCTGGAGAGCGTCTTTTTCTCCAGGGAAGTGAGCGCCTGCGTTGGTACTGCCGTGCGTGAGCGTGGCGTGGAGGAAACCGCCGTTGCGGCCAGAGGCCCCGTCACCGATCTCGGTGGCCTCGATCAGGATGATGTCCAGCTCTGGATTGCGCTCCTTGGCCTGGAGGGCCGCCCACATTCCAGTGAAGCCGCCGCCCACGATGAGAAGTTCGCAGAGCTGGTTGCCCCTCAGCTCCTCGAGCCGCCTGGGGCGCGCCTCCTGGTCGAGCCACAAGGGTGCGAACTTCGAGCCCGCCAGTGCCTTCAGATGAGCTTCCATTATTACTTCCCTACTTCCCTACTTCCCGACGTTGGTACCAGTGAATTTCATCAAAGCGTAGCGCTTTGGCCGCACCTCAGGAGCGCAGCCGGGCGTTCTCCGGATCGAAGACGGGATTCGTACCGAGAATCTGAACCGCGCGCCGATCCTCCAGGATCTCGACCTCGAGTGCCGTCCCGTCCGCCGCGAAGGCGGGCTCGACGTACGCCAGTGCCAGGCTCTTGCTGGTTCGGTGGCCAAAGCCGCCGGAGGTCGTGACGCCGATGACCCGGCCGTCTCCGTAAACTGGCTCACCGCCCAGGCAATCGGCATCCAGTGCGTCGACCTCCAGATAAACAAGCCGCAGGGCGACACCCTCTTCGAGAATTCGCTCGAGTGCCGCGCGCCCCACGAAATCGTCCTTGGTCATGCTGACGAAGCGGTCCAGCCCCGCCTCGATGGGAGAGATCTCGTTGGTGAGGTCCGCTCCCATGCCGCGATAACATTTCTCGATTCGCATGCTGTTGATCGCGTAGGCGCCGAAGTCGGCGATACCGAACTCCTCGCCCGCCGCCCAGATGGCGTCGTAGAGCTCGTTCATTCGGCCCATGGGGTGGTGGAGCTCCCAGCCCAGCTCGCCGACGTAGTTGACGCGAAGTGCGCGACAGGGAACGCCGGCGACGTCGATCTGGCGGCCCGTCAGCCAACGAAACGAGGCATTGCTCAGATCCGCACCCGTCAACTTCAGCAACAGCTCGCGTGAACGCGGGCCCACCACGATCAGGTTTCCCCAATCACCGGTGACATTCGTGACCGTGACGTCTTCGCCGTCGAGGATCGACCCGCTCAGCGCATCGAAGTCCTTCACCTCCCACGCCGAGCCCGTGAGAATGTAGAAGCAGTCGTCCTCGATTCGGGTGATCGTGGCTTCGGTCTGGATTCGACCCGCGTCGTTCAAGAGATGAGCGAGCTTGATGCCGCCGACCTTCTTCGGCATCCGGTTGGCGAAGATCCGATTCAGATAGGCCTCGGCGTCGCGCCCGCTCACATCGAACTTGGAGAAGCTCGAGAGCTCCACCACTCCGACGCGCTCGGTCACGGCTCGGCACTCCGCCGCGACCACCTCGAAGACGTTGTTCCGGCGGTACGAGAGCTCCTCTTCCCGGCCATCGAGCGAGAACCACTTGGGACGCTCCCAGCCGAAGGCCTCGGTGTACACACAGCCTTTGTCGGCCAGCGTCTGGTAGAGCGGTGTGGTGCGGCTGGCGCGCCCCGCTTCCCTTTCCTCGCCGGGAATGTGGAGGGCGTACATCTGGACGTAGGCGTCCGCTGCTTTGTCGCGCGTATAGGCCTCATCGGCGAACCTGCCGAAGCGACGGGGGTCGAGGCTCGCCATGTTGACGTCTGCGTCGCCGTGAATGATCCACTGTGCGAGAAACTTGCCGCAGCCGGCGCCTTGGGCGATACCGATCGACGATCCGCAGCACATCCAGAAGTTTCTCAGCCCACCCGCCGGGCCGAGCAGCGGGTTGTCGTCGGGAGTGTGAGGGATGGCGCCGTTGGTGACCGATTTGATGCCGGCATCGGACCAGATCGGCATGCGCTCCATGACGCGCTCGAAGTGGGGGAGCACGCGATCGTAATCGGGCTCGAAGAGCTCGCTCTCGGTGTCCCAGTCCGGCAGCCCACCGGAGTGTCGCCAGGCCCCTACGGCGCCTGCAGTCTCGTAGACGCCGATCAGGGCAGACTTCTGTTCTTGCCGGTAGTAACAAGAGGCGGAGGGGTCGCGCATGACCGGGATTTCCTCGTCGCGCTGGACGAACTCGTCGATGGCTTCGGTAATGAAGTACTGGTGCTCGGAATTCCAGATCGGCGCATCGGAGCCCACCATCTGGGAGACCATGCGGGCGTAGCATCCGCCGGCGTTGACTACGTGCTCTGCAATGATGCTGCCCTGCTGGGTGACCACCTCCCATTCACCACTCGGCCGCAGGTTGATGTCCGTCACCCGGTTCTTGCGAACGATCGAAGCGCCCAGATCCCTGGCGCCCTTGGCCATGGCGTTGCAGGTGCCAGCCGGGTCCACGTGGCCGTCGTCCAACGTCCAGGCGCCGGCGATGACCCGAGCGGTATCGACGAAGGGGTTGATGCGGCGGATCTCGTCGGGGCCGATCACCTCCAGCCGGTACCCGATGTGCTTGGCGATATCTGCGACGTGCTTGAACCACTCCAGCTCGGCTTTCCGGGTGGCGAGCCGAATGCCGCCGCAGCCGTGCCAGCTGGTGTACTGGCCCGTGATCTCTTCGAGCTTGGGATACAGCGTATTGCTGACGTGATGGATGGTCGCCATCGTGTAGTCGCCGATGAAGCTCGGGCACTGCCCCGCGGAATGCCAGGTAGAGCCCGAGGTCAGCTCCCCTTTCTCGACCAGCACGACGTCGGTCCAGCCTTCCTTGGCCAGGTGATACAAGAGCCCGCAGCCCATCATGCCACCGCCGACGATGACAACCCTTGCCTGCGATTTCATGATGTTCCTCTGCTTCCTGGCTTCCGAGCATCGCTGGGCGAGCGATCCCGCTCGGCACTTTGCGAGCCGCAGATTCTAGTAGAAGCCCTTCCGCCCCTCACATCGTGGGAGGGGTGGCGTCCTCTCCGGTGAGCTCGACGAAGCGGTCTGGATAGAAGCCGTTGAAGTGCGTGCGTCCGGAGACGCTATACGCCCCAATGGTTCCGAACTCCACCCAGTCACCCACTGCAACCGCTTCGGGAAGCTCGAAGGGAACGGGCAGCTGATCCAGCGCGTCGCAAGTTGGACCGAGTAGCCGAAAGGCCTTCGTGGGTCCCTGAATCGCGGCGCCCCCCTTTCCGAAGGCGCGAGTCGGAAACGACATCTGGCCCTTGGAAATCCAGGGCTCCATCAAGCTGCCCCAGATGCCGTCGTTGACGAACAGGCGGTCGTCATCGCGGTGCAGCACCAGGGTCACCAGGCTCATGCCTTCAGCGACGAGTGCGCGCCCCGGCTCCGCCAGAAGCTCGACGCTGGGGTCGAGCGCCAGCGTCTCGCGCATCTCGCGGATCGCGCGGAAGAACTCGTCCACTGGCGGCGTCTTCATGCCGGGATAGGAACTCGGGAAGCCGCCGCCCACGTCGAGCATCCGAACCGGTACGTCCGCCCGTTCCAGAACGTCGGCACAAGCGGCCAGGGCATCCACGTAGGCGCGCGGCTTGAGCACGAGGCTGCCGACATTGAAGGCGAGTGCTGGCTCGAACCCCAGCTCACACACCTCGTGCAGTAGCGCAACCGCTCCGTCCGAATCCGTGCCGAACTTCTCGGACAAGGAATAGGTGGCATCCCGGTTGTGGGCAGCCATGCGCACGAAGATCGTCACATCGCGGCCAGGCAGATCGCGCGCTAGGCGGGCGAGCTCGGCCCGATGATCGACGACGAAGTGGCGGACCCGATGGCTGTCATAGGCGATACGCGCGGCTCCGGGCATGCGGACGGGCGCCATGAAGAAGCAGGTGGCCCGAGGATCCAAGGCGTGAACGACTTCCATCTCGGGAACCGACGCCGTATCGAAGGCCTCGACGCCAGCCTTCATCAGATGCCGCACGATATGGGGCGAAGGGTTCGCCTTCACGGCATACATCACCCGGCCGGGGAAGCCGGCGAGAAACTCCCGCGCGACTCGTTGCTGCTGCTTCGTGTAGATGCAGTACACCGGTACCTCGGGCGCGAGGTCACCGATCATCCGGCCCACATCGTGATACCGAGGCACCGCTTCAGTCATGCCGTCCGAAACTCCTCAAGGCGACCCACAACGCCGCGCTGCCCACCAGCAGCCCGAGCCACCACGGCATACCAAATCCTGCCGGCAGTGTTCCAGCGAGAATCGCGACCCCGCCTACGAGCAGCGCATAGGGCATCTGCGTCCGCACGTGCGCGACGTGATCGCAGCCGGACGCCATCGACGACAGGATGGTGGTATCGGATATCGGAGAACAGTGGTCACCCCAGACCGCACCGGCCAGCACGCTGGCAATGGCCGAATGGAGGATGGAAAGCGACGCCGAATCGGCGGCGCCATCGCCAATCATCGCCCAGGTCAGCGGGACGACCAGCGGCATCAGGATGCCCATCGTTCCCCAGCTCGTGCCCGTCGCGAAAGCGGTTCCCGCAGCCAACAGGAATACGAGCGAGGGCAGGACGGCGGCGGGTATGGCATCGCCTAGTAGCGCCATCAGATAGCTCGCCGTCCCAAGCGTTTCCGTGATGCTGGCGAGCGACCACGCGAGAACCAGGATGATGATGGCCGTCAGCATGGACTTGACCCCGATCAGCCAGGCGTCGATCGTCTCGGCCACATCGAGAGCTCGGCTGGCAAGGGCCATGATTCCCGCTGTCGCTGCGCCGAGCAGAGAGCCCCACAGGAGCGCCTTGTAGGAATCGGCGCTGCCGACGATGGCGCGGAAGTCGTCGCCCTCGCCGGTGGCGATCATTCCCGCGATGACCGCAACGAGAAGGACACCGATGGGCACGGCCGCGTTGCGGGCGCGACCCTCGACGCCGGGATCGGGCTCAGCTCCATCCGGGCTTTGCTCGGCGGTCTGCTCGTCGTTGCCCGCGACGTCTCGTCGACGGGCGAGTGTCTCCGCCGTGCGCATGGGTCCGAAGTCGCGACCCGACAACGCCACCATGAACACGAAAACGAGCGCGAGAATCGGGTAGAAGCTGTAACGGATCGAATTGAGAAACAAGAGGTAGGGCTCGTCCAGGCCGTCGATCGACGCGATCGCCGCATCGATCAAGCCGACCTGGTAGCCGATCCAGGTCGTGACCAAAGCGATGCAGGCGACCGGGGCCGCCGTCGAGTCGACGATGTAGGCGAGCTTCTCGCGGCTGATTCTCAAGCGGTCGGCGACGGGGCGCATGGTGTTGCCCACCACGAGCGTGTTCGCGTAGTCGTCGAAGAAGATGGCAAGCCCGAGGCCCGCCGTTCCCACCTGGGCGCGCTTGTGATTGGTCGCGAAGCGGATGACGTGATCGACGATGCCCAGCATGCCACCGGAACGCGAGATGATCCCGACCATGCCGCCAATCATCAACGAGAACACGATGATGGCAACATGGTCCGGGTCCGCGACCGCCTTGACGACGTACACCTGCAGCGTATCCAGCAGACCGGTCCAGACAGCGAGGGGCGTGAGGCCGTTCGCTGCGGTGGCTCCGAACCAGATGCCGAGAAAGAGGGCCGGAATCACCTGGCGAAACACCAAAGCGGCGGCAATCGCCAGAAGCGGTGGCAGCAGGGAGACAAAGCCCGCACCCGTCGCCGCAGCTTCCTGCGCGGCAAGCGCACTGCTCGGTGCACAGCAGAAAATCGCAGTGATGACGGCCAGCGAATACATGGCGGGCGGTTCCTTCGGAGGCCGGCATCGGCCGGATGACGCGGTCAGGCTGCGTTTCTGCGCGAATTCTGACGTCATGTCAACCGCCAGCGAGCCGATCGGGGTTCGAGCGGCTGGCGAGGTATCTTCCCGAACGAAGGGGGGCCACTGGTTTGAGATCGAAGTCCGCAGTTCTGTGCCTCGGCCTGGCTGTGCTCGGCGCCGCGCTGTTGGGAACGACGACCGGGCCGGACCCCAACGCCCACGCTCGGGAGATCCTCGAAGCGCTCGTCGCGTTTCCCTCCAGTCAGTCGCGCGGTGGGTCCGAAGACGCGGCCAAGTACGCCGCGAAGCTGCTGATCGATGCCGGCTTTCCCGAGCAGGACGTTCAGATCCTGGGGCCGAGTTCGTCGGCCGCCGGGGTGCTGGCGCGCTACCGAGGCCGGGGCGAACGAGAGCCCGCGTTGATGCTCGCCCATCTGGACGTGGTCGAAGCCCTGCGAGAGGACTGGTCGATCGAGCCCTACGAACTGATCGAGAAGGAGGGTTACTTCTACGGGCGCGGCAGCTCGGACAACAAGGCGGGTGCGGCGGCCCTGTTGGCGAATTGGATCAGACTCAAGCGAGAGGGGTACGAGCCACCGAGAGATTTCATCTTGCTGCTCACCGGCGACGAAGAGAC
>CAXMOC010000176.1:0-21025 GCA_964194865.1 uncultured Opitutales bacterium
CCCTCAGGGCGCACGAACGAGCGCATCCGGCTGGCCCACCACCGCAAGCGCTGCAGCGGCGAACTACGGGGGCGCGCCGACAACCAAGAGAACATGCAGCCAAACAGGAAGTTATGGCGTCCCCAACGGGACTCGAACCCGTGTTGCCGCCTTGAAAGGGCGGAGTCCTAGGCCACTAGACGATGGGGACGCGCTCGATGAGCGGCGGGAATATCGCGCAGAACCCCGCTCTGCGCCCGTGCCGCCGAGAGCCTCTCGGCAGCGCTCAGGTGTCGGTGACGCGCCATAGATACCACGAAGCCACGGAGCAGTAGGGGCGCCAGCGCGCGGCAAGTGCCTCCATTGTGTCGGGTCGGGGCAGCGTGTCGAGCTGGTAGAGCAGCTGGGCGCCCTTGCGAACCCCGTAGTCGCCCACCGGGAGGACGTCGGGTCTTCCGAGCGAGAACATCAGGAGCATGTGGGCCGTCCACTCGCCGATGCCGCGAATCCGGGTGACAGCCTCGACGACTTCGGAGTCGTCCATGCGGTAGAGCCTGCGGTTGCTCAGGCTGCCATCGTCGAACGCTGCCGCCACCGCCCGGACTGCCGCAATCTTTTGCCGCGAGAGACCCACTGCCCGCAGCTCGGAATCGCTGGCGTCCAGCATCCGCTCCGGGCGCGGAATCCGGCCGCCGAAGTGCCCGCGCAGCCGGCCGAGGATCGCGCCGGCGGCGCTCCCGGCCAGCTGCTGGTAGACGACCGAGCGAATCAAGGCGCGGTAGGGGTCCCCCCGCACCTCCATCTCGCAGGGCCCTGCCCTCCGGATCACGCCGCGCAGCACGGGATCCCGGCGGCGCAGGCTGCGAGACGCGCGCTCCAGTAGCGCCGGGTCGATCTTCCGCGGCATCAGATCAGGATAACCGGTGGCAGGCCGTGAACTTCGCCGGATGACCTGCCGATAGGTCCTTTCCCGTCGTTTTTTCGACCCACGCGACCGATACGCCAGGGCGGAGGGGTGTGAGCCGAGATGACAGAAGAGCCCGGCGCCGAGTCCAATTCGCAACCCATCGGGCGCCCAGAGCCCCGCCCGCCGTTGACGCTCGATGAGCTGCTGGCGCTCCTCCAACGCGAGCAGCTGCTGACGCACCAGCAATCCAAAGAGATCGAGGCGCGGGCGACCACCCTGAAGAGTCGGGTGCTCAAGGACCGCGTGGGCTCGGTTCGTTCCCAGGCGGCTGCGCGCTACGAGGCGACACCGATCGAGCTGGTCGCCGCCATGGGGCTGCCGCATCCGAGCCGGGCTCACGGAAAGCTCGATGAGGATGCGATGGCAGAGGTGCTCGCCGCAGAGGCGGGCATGCCCTACCTGAAGATCGATCCCCTGCGCATCGACAACGACCTCGTGGTCAAGACCCTGTCTCGGCCCTTCGCGCGGCATCACGTGGTGATCCCGGTTGCACGCGACGGCGATGAGCTGTGCCTGACGATCACGGATCCCTTCGACACCACCCTTCGCGACACATTGGAAAACTCGATTCAGGCACCGGTCCGCTACGTCGTCTCCGCCAAGAGCGACATCCTCGCGGTCATCGACCGCGTTTACGGCTTCCGAGCCAAGGTGTCCCAGGCGGAGAGCGAGCTCGGCGGCGCTCGGGAGAGCAGCGCGCTGGTGCAATTGGTGGCCGTGCGAA
This sequence comes from uncultured Opitutales bacterium, assembly GCA_964194865.1. Classification (GTDB taxonomy): domain Bacteria; phylum Myxococcota_A; class UBA9160; order UBA9160; family SMWR01; genus CAXMOC01. Next base: position 1,671 of record CAXMOC010000176.1, read on the forward strand.
GCAACGACGAGCTCGCATCCGCTCAGAACGACGAACACGTCATTGCTGCGGTCGACTACCTGCTCAACTACGCGTTCGAGCAGCGCGCCTCGGATATCCACCTCGAGCCGCGCCGGGATGACGCCGTGATTCGATTCCGCATCGATGGCATCCTTCACGACATCGAAACCGTGCCCCTCAGCGTGCACGGGGCGATTACGTCGCGGGTCAAGATCCTCGCCGGCATGAACATCGCCGAGCGGAGACGCCCCCAGGACGGCCGCATCAAGACCCAGCGTTCGGAGCGCGAGGTCGAGCTGCGAGTCTCGAGCATGGCCACCGCCTTCGGCGAGAAGATCGTGATTCGCGTCTTCGATCCGAGTGTGCTGCTGGCCGATCTTCAAGATCTCGGTTACAGCACCGACGAGCGCGAGCGCTTCGAGAAATGGATCACCTGCCCTAACGGGCTGATCCTGGTCACCGGACCGACCGGCTCCGGCAAGACCACGACTCTCTACTCCACCCTGCGCTACCTGTCCGGGCCCGAGATCAACATCACGACCGTCGAGGACCCGATCGAGATGGTCGATCCGCGCTTCTGCCAGGTGCAGGTGAACCAGCGGATCGACGTCAGCTTCGCGACCGCGCTGCGCTCGATACTGCGCCAGGATCCAGACATCATCATGGTCGGCGAGATTCGCGACGCCGATACCGCCCAGATGGCGATCCAGGCCGCTCTCACGGGCCACCTGGTCTTCTCGACCGTACACACTCGCAACGCTGCAGGTGCCGTCACCCGCTTGATCGAGCTCGGCGTCGAGCGCTTCCTGCTCTCGAGTGTGCTGCGCGGAGTCGTGGCCCAACGGCTGATTCGACGCATCTGCGAGCGCTGCGCGGTGGAGAGCTACCTGAATCCCGATCAGATCGCGGCTCTCGGAATCAAGGTTCCGCCGGAGCGGCGGGACAGCCTGCGCGTGCGCTCGGGCGAGGGTTGCGTGTCGTGCCGCTACACCGGCCTCTATGGCCGAACCGGTGTCTTCGAGATGCTCGATGTCGGTCGCCGGATTCGCACCCTCATCAACGAGGGCCACGATGCCAACGAGATCGATCACGCAGGCCGCATCGAAGGCATGGAGCCACTGCGCGAGGCCGCCGTGCGCAAGCTGGCCGATGGTGTGACCACTTTCGAAGAGATCGTCCGCGTCACGGCAGACACCGAATGAGCGCAGACTGTCTGGAAGAGCTGCAGCTCTTGATTCGATCGGGCTGGCATCTGATCGCGCTGGAGAGCTTCGAAGAGGATCGCGCCCTGGGTCTGTTACAGCGCGTGGCCAGCGCGAGCAAGCGCCACTGCCTCACCTGGACGCTCGCCTCGGGCCTCGACTCCGTCGGCTCCAGTGTTCCCAAGCCGCCGGTGGGTCCGGGTGCCGGATCCTTCGACGAAGGGTTGATCGACATCGCCACCTGCGAGGAGCCCGCGATCTTTGCCATCCTCGATGCACACCGATTGCTGGACGATCCCCTGGCGACTCGCCGGCTTCGCGATCTCTTGCCACAGCTCGCCGCCCGGCGGCAGGTCGTGGTGATGATCGGGCCCGTGCTTCCGCTGCCTCTCGAGCTCCAGCGGGAGGTGGCCGGCGTCGAGCTGGCGCTGCCTGGGGAACCCGAGCTGCTGGCACTGTTCGAACGGCTTTCCGCGAAATCCTCCACCAAAACTGCAGCGGGGCCACCCGACGCCGACCTGCTCCAGGCGGCGGTGCGCAGCGCGTTGGGCCTGACGGCCTCGGAGGCCATGCGCGTATTTCGCAAAGCCTGCGCTCGGGCGGGCGGTCTCAACCACGCCGCCGTCCAGGAAGTGGTGCGCGAGAAACGGCGGGCCCTCGGACGGACTCCGGCCCTCAGCTTTCACGAGTTCGACGGAGGCCTGGAAGACGTTGGCGGCCTCGCCGAGCTCAAGCTCTGGCTCCGTGAGCGGCGCCGCGCCTTCGGCGAGGAGGCGCGCGCGTTCGGGCTGCCGACCCCGCGAGGGCTCTTGCTGCTCGGCGTCCAGGGCTGCGGAAAGTCACTGTGTGCGAAGGCCGTGGCCAGGGAGTGGCACTTCCCGCTGCTGCGGCTGGATCTGGCCTCGACCTTCTCCAACGAGACCGGCAGCCCAGAGCAAGCGATTCGGGAAGCGATACAGGTGGCCGAATCCCTGGCGCCGGCCGTGCTCTGGATCGACGAGATCGAGAAAGGTTTCGCCGCGTCGGAGTCGGATCCGAGTTCGAGCCGGGTGTTCGGTGCGTTTTTGACCTGGCTCTCAGAGAAGGCCACACCGGTCTTCGTGGTCGCGACAGCGAACGACGTCGTAGCCCTACCGCCGGAGCTGCTGCGCCGGGGCCGCTTCGACGATCTCTTCTTCGTCGACCTTCCCACGGTCGGCGAGCGCGAGGAAATCCTGACGATCCACCTGCGCCGCCACGGGCGCGACGCCCTGCACTTTCGGATCGCCGAGCTGGCCGCTCAGGCAGAGCGTCTGACTGGCGCAGAACTCGAGCAGGTGGTGACGGCGGCACTCTACGTTGCGTTCTCCGAAGGGCGCGAGCTCGAAGATTCGGACCTGGAAAACGCCATTCTCGACACGGTCCCCCTCTACGACACCTACGAGGAGCGAATCAAGGAGCTGCGCGACTGGGGCAAAAGCCGAACCCGGCCGGCCTCGGTCGACCCCAAGATCGTGGAGCTCTTCGCCGATCGTTGAAGGCGCCCAGAGCAGATCGCTCCGGGAGCCGCGACGTCCGAGCGCTGAATCGAGTAATATCTCCCTGTGGACAACACCGACGGCGTCCGCGTCGAGCGAACCCAGAACTTGTGGTCGAGCTTCGCGCGCAAGTTCGATCCCGTCGCCAGGGCAACCGAGCTCGATCCGGATCCGCAGCTCGAGCTGTCACAGGTGGGTGGGCTGGCAGACGCCAAAGAGGAGATCCTCACCTACTCGTGCGCGGCCACCGACCCTGGTATCTACGGTCGCTGGGGCACCTACCCGCCATCGGGGCTGCTTCTAATCGGCCAGCGGGGCGTCGGTAAGCGGCTGCTCGCCAAATCCCTGGCCACGCTGACACACTCGGCCTTCCTTTGCGTGACGGTTCCGCGACTCGTGCTGGAAGTGATTCACGAGGGTGGAAAAGTCGGAGAGCTCGTCGGCGGGTGGTCCCAGACGCTTTCCGAGATGCCGCCCACCACCATCTTGTTCAACGAACTCGAGTTCTCGCAGACTCACGAGATCGGCGCGCGGCGTCCCGACCTGCCCGTCGGTCCGGTGATGGACTTTCTGCTCGACATCGTCGACAGAACCGTGGAGGCCGAGAGCCACCTGGTGGTCGGCTCCACCCGGCACCCCGACACGCTGCGCCAGGCCTTCGTTCAGCCGGGTCGTTTCGAGCGCGTGGTCGAAGTCGCTCCTGTCTATCCGGGCGACATCGTCGACGCGCTGGAGATCCACACTACCGGCTCCGAGGAACGTGCCGGCCACGCCTTGTTCGACAGCGTCGACTGGAAAGCAGTCGTCGAGCGCTACCGGGGCCCGGCCGCCGGCGATTGGGTTCGCATCATGCACGCCGTCTTGCGGAGAAAGGCGCGCTGCGAAGCGGCGGGGGAAACGGTCAGTCTCGTGACGACCCAGGATCTCTTCGACGAAGTCGACCGCTTCCGCCAAGCCAACAATCGAATCGCGGTTCCCCACGCGGGGAATTACGTCTAGACCGTGGATACCTGGATCGTCACAGGTGGCGCGGGATTTATCGGCTGCAACTTCGTCCGCGCTGCCCTCGAAGCGACCGGCGCCCGCATTGTCGTCGTCGACAAGCTCACCTACGCGGGAAATCTACAGAGCCTTGCGGAGGTGGACGCAGACCCCCGCTACGCCTTCGTCCATGCCGATATCGCCGATCGCCAGGCCGTGCGCGAGATCTTTCACGAGCACCGGCCCAGCGTCGTCGTCAACTTCGCGGCCGAGAGCCACGTCGATCGCTCGATCGACGAGCCCGACGCCTTCGTCCAGACCAACATCGTGGGCGCCTATGAGCTTCTCGAGGCCTCGCGACAGCTTCTCGCCCAGCAGCCGCAGGACACCCGGCAACGCTTCCGTTTCCTGCACGTCTCTACGGACGAGGTGTACGGGTCGCTGGGAGCAACCGGAGCCTTCGAAGAAACGACACCCTACGAGCCCAACTCAGTCTACTCAGCCAGCAAGGCGTCGGCCGATCACCTGGTGCGAGCCTACGTGGAAACCTTCGGCGTCCCCGCCCTCGTCACCAACTGCTCGAACAACTACGGCCCGCACCAGTTTCCGGAGAAGCTGATGCCTTTGATGATCCTGAACGCCGTCGAGGGCAAGCCACTTCCCATCTATGGCGACGGCGGCAATGTTCGCGACTGGCTGTACGTGCGAGATCACTGTGAGGGAATTCTGTCGGTTCTCGAGCGGGGTCGGCCGGGTGAGAAATACAACATTGGCGGCGGCAACGAGCGGACCAATCTGGAAATTGTCGACAAACTCTGCAGCGTACTCGAGTCGGTGTTTCCAGCCGCTGACAATCCGGCGTTGCGCGACCGTGGAATCAGCCAGTACAGCGACCTGAAGCAGCTGGTGGCCGATCGGCCGGGGCACGACCGCCGCTATGCGATCAACGCCGACAAGATCGAGCGAGAACTCGGGTGGCACGCCAAGCTCGGCTTCGACGCCGGGGTCGAGGCCACCGTGCGTTGGTACCTCGATCATCGCCAGTGGTGCGAAGCGGTCCAGTCGGGCAGCTATCAACGCGAGCGCCTTGGCAAGATCTCTTGACGTCGGCGGAATTCCCAATTTCGAGACGTCCCAATACTGGGACCGCCAGCCAGCCCCCATAGCCCAATTGCGCTGCACGAGAGCTGCGGGGTGCCGAATTCCATTGTCCGGCCGGGGCGGGACGTGAACTCTTGCACGGGCTAGCTGTCGCACCGAGCGCGTAGCCACCCCGCAAGCTGCCGACGCGCTTCCCCTTCGCTTCCGCCTCGGCGTCCCGTTGCGGGGACGCGAGCGCCCGCTTTGCCGCTTCGCAGATCCTTGCCAACCCCTTGTTCTTAATAAGATTTCGGGGCGAACACCAACTTGGCACAAGACTTGGAAGGGAGAACTGCTCAGAGTCCACTCAGACGGGGAATGGATGCAGCACCAACACACAGTTCTGTTCGTAGACGATGAAGTCAACATCCTGAAAGCGCTGCAGCGCCTGCTGCGCAACCAGGAGATGAACGTCATCTGCGCATCTCGCGCCGAGGAAGCGCTCGAGATCCTGGACAAGACGCCGGCGCAGGTCGTCGTGACGGACCAGCGCATGCCCGACATGCTGGGCGTCGATCTGCTCTCGGCGGTTCGCGATCGCCACCCCGACGCCATCCGCATGATGCTGACCGGCTTTACGGAAATGAACGTCGCGGTCGACGCCATCAATCGCGGTGAGATCTACCGCCTGATCACCAAACCGTGGAACGACGACGAGCTGCGGGCGACGATTCGGCAAGCCTTCGAGCAATCAGACCTCAAAGACGAGATCAAGCGCCTCAACCACGTCACCCGCGAGCAGAACTTCAAGCTCCAGGACATGAACCGCAACCTGGAGGATAAGGTCCGCGAACGCACCAAGCAGCTCGCCCTGAAACACCACGAGCTTCGCACCGCGTACGTCCAGACCGTAGGTGCGCTGGCCGAGGCCGTCGACGCCAAGGATGCCTACACGCGCGGCCATTCCGAGCGCGTGGGTGTCTACGCCTCGAAAATTGCGCGGGAGATGCGCTTTGCCAAGGAGTTCATCGAGCGCGTCTACATCGCGGGTCTGCTGCACGACGTCGGCAAGATTGGCATTCGGGACTGCGTGATCACCAAGCCAGACCGCCTCACCGCTGAGGAATACGACGAGATCAAGCAGCACCCGGAGATCGGCGCCAAGATTCTCGAGCCGGTCGACTTCCTGGCCGATATCGCTCCTTGCGTCCGCCACCATCACGAATGGTTCGACGGGAGCACGCGCGGCTACCCCGATCAGCTGCGGGGCGATGCCATTCCCTTGGCCTCCCGCATCATCCTGGTAGCCGACACCGTCGAAGCCATGACAAGCGACCGCCCCTACCGCAAGGCCATGTCGCTGGATGCGGTCATCGCAGAGCTCAACAAGTACGCGGGCAGTCAGTTCGATCCGACCTGCACGGATGCGTTCCTACGAGTGCTCGAGCGCGAGGGTGAGAGCTTCATCAAGCGCGACGAGAAGTTCGACATCTACGCGTTCATCGAGGGTTAGCCGAGTGGATCAACGCCCCGACCGAGCGCTCGCTGCGCTCGGCTTCGATCCGGACGCCGTGCTGCTCAAGGAGCCCGGAATCCTGCTCGACTCCCACTTCCTGGGCGCGCTGCACGTCGAGCTGCGCGAGGCATTGGGTGCCGAAGAGGCGGAGCTCGCCCTGCTCCAGATGGGGTTTCTGCACGGTCTGCAGGATGGCCTGAGGGCCGTGAAGGAAGCGTTCAGTGAGAACGCGTCGGAGTGTCTAGTGGGACCCCCGCTAGCGATTCGTCTGCGCGCCGAGAGTGATCCGGCGCAGCCTGGCGCGATCGCTTTTCAGGGGCTGTGGCCCCAACGGACGGAAGCCTGGGCACGAGCCACGGCCGTGGGCCAGCCCGACCAGCCCGGCTGCTTTCTCAGTGCCGGCTATACCTCGGGTTGGCTCTCCGGAACTCTGGACGCCGACATCCTGGCGCTGGAGCACAGCTGCAGGGCGTGCGGAGCCGAGAGTTGCAGCTTTGCGGCGCGCGAGGCGTCGGTCTGGCGAGCCTGCGGCGACCCTGCGGTGTGCCGGCTGCTCGACGCCCTACCCTTCGACGCCTTTCGCTCGTATGTCGGCAGCAATCGCGACTCCGCAGCAGCATACGAGCCGGAGCCGGAGCCCGACGACCCGCGGGCGGGCATCGTTCACATCTGGGGCCCGGTGATGATCATTCCCTTTGCTGAGCGGGAAGAGGCGCTCGAAGCGGTCGAGCTGATCGGCAATGACCCGGCTGCGAGTGACGTCTCGGTCGTGGTCGTCGACCTTTCCGGGGCGAGCGTGACCGGCCAAGAGGGCTCCGAGAGCCTCGAGCGTGTGGTCGAGATGATCGAGGCCTGGGGCGCCGAGGCCGTATTTGCGGCCGTTTCGCCGGCCTGGCGGCCCGTGGTGTCGGCTCTCGAGCGGCAGCCCGTCGCGATCCATTCCGATGTCCCTCACGCGATCGCTGCCGCCTTTCAGATTGCGTCGGCGCAGCGGAGCCTCTCCTGAGCCGCCCACGTCAAGTCCGAGGCCGGAAATCCCGAAAACCAATCCGGTATGACTCGCACCCAGAAGCACGGCAGACTCGAGGAAATCGCGCTTCCTCGCCTGTTGATGGATCTGTATCGGGCGTGTTTTTTCGGTCGCCTCGAGGTCCGCAAGCAGCGAGTCACCAAGAGCTTTCTCTTCGATTCGGGCGTCCCCATCTGCGCCGAGTCGAATCTCGCCAGCGAGAGCCTTGGCGTTCAGCTGATGGACGCCGGCACGATCTCGAGGGAGGACTACTCCCGGGTGGTCGATCACGTCAAGAAGCACGAATGCAAGGAGGGAACCTCCCTGCTCAGCCTCGAGCTGATCGACCCGCGAGGGCTCTTCCTCGCCTTGAAGGAACAGGTTCGTCTGCGCTTGATCGAGTGCTTCGGCTGGGCGACGGGTGAATTCACGATCGACCCCAACGTGCCACCCCCAGCAAACGCCCAGGCCTTCCGGGCCGACATCTACTCGCTGTTGCAATCGGGGGTCGCGTCCCACTGGAGCACCGAACGCGTGCTGCGCGACCTCGAGCCCAACATGGGCCACTACGTGGCGCCCAACGCCCGCTTCAACCAGGTCGAGACGAACCTCGAATCCGATGCTGCCGTCGAGGCGTTGATCGGCGCCCTCGATGGCGAGCGAGTCCTGTGGCAGGCGCTTCAGGTCGCGACCACGCCCAAGGCCATGGCGGCCGCTTGGGTGATGGACGCGGCGGGTGCCGTCGACTATCTCGCAGAGCCGCGTGTCGCCGCAGAACTCGACCCAGTCGAGGTCGAGCTCGTATTTGGTGAACAAACTGAAACCCAGCCCAGTGAGGATGCTCCCGGCGCGGCTACGACAAACGCCGGCCGACCCGCGCTGGATCCCGAAGCGACGGCGGCCCTGCGCGAGGAAATCGAAGAACGTTTCGAGCGACTCGAGGAGCTCGGCTACTACGAATTGCTCGACGTCGGTACGACGGCCAAGCTGGCAGAGATCAAGACCTCCTACTTGAAGACGGCGAAGCTGTACCACCCCGACGCCCTGGCCAATGCCGGGCTCGAGCAGGAGGTTCGCGATCGAGCGAACAAGGTGTTCGCGCTGGTCGGAAGGGCCTATGCGGTTCTGTCTGATCCGAAGCGGCGGGCCGAATACGACCGCGCTCGGATGGACGACGAGGGACCGATCGACGCAGATCGCCTGGCAACCGCCGAGTCTCTCTATCGGAAAGGTGAGGTCCTGCTGCGGGCTGGAAATTTCAAGGGAGCCATCGAGTTCCTGGCTCCCGCCGTGGAGCTTTGGCCCGAAGAGACCGCTTACTGCTCGGCGCTGGGCTGGGCGCTCTACAAGAAGATGCCATCCGAGCCCGAGCTTGCGCGCCAGCACCTCGAGCTCGCCATCGACCTCTCGTCCAATGACGCCACCGCCATCTATCGGCTGAGCGTCGTGCTCGGCTCCCTCGGCGAGAAAGTCGCCGCGGCCGGGCTTCTCGAGCGGGCGCGGCGACTCGACCCAGAAGTCGGCTGAAACGCTGCGATTTCAGCCTGCGGGCAGCGTGGCGGTGGCCTGCCCCACCACGACCGGTCGGCCCTGCTGGTTGGTAGTGACGACTTCGATCTGCACGAGCCCATCGCCGTCTGCGGCCTCGACCGACTTGACGGTGCCAGTGGCCGTCAACGTATCGCCGGGCCAGACCTGTCCCACGAACCTCACTCCGTATTCCTGAAGCACGCCGTCACCGAGCCATTCCGTCAACAGCTTGCCGGTCAGCCCCATGCTCAGCATTCCGTGGGCAAAGACCGAAGGGTAGCCGGCCGTTTCCGTCGCAAACTTCTCGTCGTGATGAATCGGATTGAAGTCCCCCGACGCACCGGCGTATTGAACGATCTGGGTTCGGCTGAGGTTCTCGGCCACGACGAGCTCGCGTGTGTCTCCCGCCTGAAGCTGTTTGCAAGTGAGCTTGGGGTTCGCCATGTCTAGCCCTCCACGACCTTACCGGTGATGATCCCAACGCCAATCGCCGTCACCACCAGCTCGCCGTTCTCGTCTCGATACTCGGACACGTTTTCGCTGAACTGCATGGTGCCGCCACGCTTTCCCTCTTTCTCCCAGCGCTTACCGGCCTTGCGCGTCACGCTCAGCAGCATACCCGGGTGCAAGGGCTTGTGATAGATGAAGCGCTGCTCGCCGTGAAGTAGCCGACCCACGTCGCGCTCGCCGCTCCCGCTCTTCTCCGCCTGCAGGGGTTTCTTGGAGGGCTTCGTCGGCGGCTCCGGAATCTGCCTCACTCCTCGCAGGGAATGGGTCGGGTCCCAGTGCGCGGCTGCCGTGGGAAACGTGGGCGGGGCGATGACATCCCCCAACCCGACCGTGCGGCTGTACTCCGCGTCGTAGTACGCCCGATTGGTCTCGCCGAGTGCACTGGCGAACAACATGATCGATGTCAGGTCGACTGGAAATGTGTAGCCGTCGTCGGACATGGTCTCCTCCGTTGGAAATTCGAGTCTTCGTAGAACTGTGTGGAGCTCCCCGACCCGCCCAGCTCAGCGGCGCCGCTCAGCAGCCAGATGGAACAGACCCTGGGCTGCCCCGCCGAGGCCCGCGAAGCGCGCGTCCTGGGTCTGGCCCTGGTGAAATCGGAAGTAGATCTGCTGGAGCACGACAGCCATCTTGAAGCTGCCGAACACCTCGTAATACGACACGGCACTGGTGTCCAATCCGCTGCGGGCCGCGTAGAACGCAACGGCCTCCCCGCGGCTCATGAAGCCCTCGCTCTGGGTCGGCATCGGGTTGGTTCCCGCCATGGACTCTCCGCGATCGCTCCAGAGCGCGAGTAGCGTTCCCAGATCGCAGAGCGGATCGCCCTCGGTGCACATATCCCAATCGTAAACGGCCAGGCAGCGGCCGGGGTCATCGGGAGCAATCGCCATGTTGTCGAGGCGCCAGTCATTGTGCACCAGGGCGGCCCGAGGTGATTCCGGGAGGTTCGCAAGAAGCCATTCGGCCACTTCGTCTGCAATCGTCTCGGCCGTCTTGGCCCGCTGATAGCGCGCAAACCAGCCATCGATTTGGCGCTTCAGGAATCCCTCGGGTTTGCCCAATCCGCGCAGACCCACGGATTCGGGTTCGACGGCGTGAAAATCGGCCAGGCAACCCACGACGACCTCGGACAACTTCCGATTGGCCACCGGGTCCCTTCCGCCGCCAAACTCGGCGGGAACCGCGTTGCGAACCACGACTCCCCGCCGACGCTCCATCACCACAAACGGCGCCCCGATCACCTCTTCGTCATCGCAGAACAAGAACGCCCGGGGCGCGAGAGGAAACTTCTGCCACAGCCGCGACAGCGCCCGATACTCTCGATTCATGTCGTGACTGCTCACCGCCACGGGACCCAGGGGTGGGCGACGCAAGACGTACTCGTGCGCGCCGCCCCCGAACCGGAGCAGATACGTCAGATTCGCGTGGCCGCCGCCGAACTGGCGAACCGTCAGCGGAAGTTCCGATCCGTCCAGCCGCCCGCTGAGATATTCCGCCAGGCACAGCTCGTCGAAGCGCTCATCCTCGCGAACGTCGATCAGCTCGGGCGGCGTAGCGGGCGTCGACGTCAAGTTGTGCGGTTCTTCGACGCTCATCGGCCTGAGAATCCTAACACAGCACCAACCCACGCTCGCTCCGGACCCTTCCCGAGTTAGACTCCGTCGCCATGCCGGGCCCCGACGTTTCACAGGAGCGCGCAGAGCAACGCCTTCGCGGCCCGATGGCGTGGATCAGGTCCCATTGACGCCGCTCGAGATCGCACTGCTGATCGGTGCAGGAGTAGTTGCCGGCGCACTCAATACCCTCGCCGGCGGCGGATCCGTCCTCACGGTTCCACTATTGGTGTTACTGGGTCTACCGGGAACGATCGCCAACGGTACGAATCGTGTCGGAATCCTGATTCAGTCCCTGGTGGCCGCCTGGCGCTTCAGGGCCGAGGGAGTCTCCGAACTGCGAAGCGCTGCGCCGCTGCTTCTGCCCATTGGGCTGGGCTCGCTGATCGGTGCCGCGTGGGTTTCGCAGATCACCGACGAGAACTTCGAAAAACTGTTTGCCGCGATCATGCTGCTGCTGTTCATCCCGATGCTCCGCGGCGCCGGCAGCTCGCCCCCGACGGCCCGGCTGCGCTGGTCGCCGCTGACCTCGGCCGCCGTGTTCTTCGCCATCGGACTCTACGGGGGTGCGATCCAGGCTGGTGTCAGCCTGGTGCTGCTGTTCGCACTGACCCGAGCAGGCTTCGATTGGGTCCGAGCCAGCGCGGCCAAGGTCGTCATCGCCGCCGCCCTCGCGCTCGTCGCGGTCCCGGTCTTTGTTTGGCAGCAACGCGTCGCCTGGTGGCCGGCCGCGCTGCTGTCGATCGGCTTCTCACTGGGCGCCGCTGCTGGCGCCCGGATCGCAGTGCGCGGAGGCGAACGCGTCATCCGCGCCGTCGTCGTCGCTGCGATCGTGGTGCTGGCCGGGCACCTGTTCGGTCTCTACTGACGCCATGGTTGCAGACGCGATTACCGAGGGCCTGCCAGCCCTGGAGCCGGCAAGGTCGTAGCCGCTGTCTTACAGCCTTGCAGGCAGTCCCACCTGCTTCAGCAAAGCCGCACGTTGCGCTCGGGCCAGCGCATCGCCCGGATCGGCTTTGATTCGCTCGCTCAGAAACTTCAAAGCGTCGTACCAGATTCCGGCACCCGCGAGCACGATCGCGCGCTCTTGCGTGCTGGCCGCCGTCAGCTGGTTCTCCAACTCTGAAGGAGCTAGCAGGACCTCGATGGCTCCGCCCGACACGCGATCTTCAGACCGGCGATCCGGGCTGGGGATCAGGGAGAGGTACCAGAGGTAGGTCACGTCGGGTTCGAGTGAGAGACCATACCCGGCCAGGTCGATCGACTTTGCGCCCGCCGTGAACGGGCCGGCCAGTGTCTTCTGGAGCAGCGGATCGGAAGGGCCGGCCCCCTCAGCGATCAGGGTCAGGTCGATCCGATGCTCCGTTGGCCCGGAGAGGTGCCAGTAGAGGGTCGGCTGGGCTTCGAGTGTATGGCCTAGCTCGGCCGGAACCAGTGCGCGGAGCGAGGGGAGATCGCGAAGCTCGATGCCACGCGTGGCGCCGCCGACCCGTGTCTGGGGTGCACCGGTGTCTCGCGGAACGAAGATCGGCATGCGCTCGCTCGTTTCGCTGGTATCGGGCGAGCTGTCCGGGTTCGGCTCGCTCTCGGCCGCGGTCGGCGCATGAGATCTCTCCAACTCCTTGGGGTCTGCTCTCGCCGTCAGAGCGAGCGCTAGACCCAGCCCCCACCCAATCCAGACCCTGCTCGCTCGCGTCATGACGATCTCCCGAGGCTCTTGCCTTGCGCACCGGTCCACGTTCGAATCAAGATTCTAAGGTACCCCGAGATTTCGATCCCGCCTGGATCCCGGGTCGCGATAGCCCCAGACCGTCAGTGGTCGACCCAGACCCACGAGAACTGCACCATCGCGTCCCGTCCACCAGACGGAAACGCCCGCGCTGCGGGCCCGAACGAGGACTTCGGGATGCGGCATGTCGAAGCGCCCCGCCGGAGGAGCGGAGGCGATTCCGACGCTCGCCCCCACAGCCCCAAGGAATGATGCGCTCGACGATGAGCGACTCCCGTGGTGGGGCAACGATAGAACCTCCGCGTGCAGCCCGGCTCCGCTGTGCAAGAGGTCGAGTTCTGCGCTGGCGCTGATATCCCCGGGTAGGAGCACCGAGAGCCCTTCGACCTCGACCCGAACCACCAGCGAACGATCGTTACGCGATCGACGCCCCATGCCACGCTCCGGCCAGAGCGCGGTCACTTTGAGATCTCCGATCAACACCCCGGCCGCTCCCGCACCGCGCTCGGATACCGTGACCCCGCGCGTCTTCGCCGCAGTCAGGATGCTGCCGAACGCTGGATCCGCCGCGGCGCCGAAGGGAATCCAGACCTCGCCGACAGGCAGGGCGTCGAGCACCGAGGGAACACCGCCGCGATGATCCAGATCGCCGTGACTGACTACGAGCAGATCCAGATGTTCGACTCCCAGAGCAGCCAAAGCGGGAACGACCGCGCTCCGACCCCAGTCCTTCGCGCCCCGTACGGCGCCCGCGTCCACCAGGATGGCCGCTTGGCGTCCTTGAATGATGTTCGCCGTCCCCTGCCCCACCTCGAGCGCGACCAGCCGCGGGGGGAGCGGTGTAATCGGCGCCGGGGGAAGCGCGACGAGCATCACACTGACGATCAGCGCGCCCAACAGCCGCGTGGCCGTTCGCTTCAGCCGTAGGACGATCACCACCAACATCAGTACGACGAGCTTCCAGCCGACACCCGGCTCGGTCGTAGGCGACAGCGCGGGCAGCCCGTTGGCAGACGCGACGACTAGTTCGAGCGTTGCGCTGGCGATTCCGGATGCGATGGCCGCACAAAAGCTCGCGAGCGGTTCGATGCCCGCGGCCGCGGTCATCGCCGACAACAGAGCCGCTGGGAGCAACACGACCGCAGTCCACGGAATCCCGAGCAGGTTGGCGAACACACCGATCGGGGCGACCGTTGCTAGCTGCCAGGCGGCGATCGGCGCCGTGGTCACCACCGCGCTGGCGGAGGCCCGGGTAGCGTCCTCGAGCTGGCTGCGAAGCCGGCCGGTCCGCGCGCCCGCCGACCGGGGCGCCGCGAAGGCCAACCCCCAAGCCGCCGCGAACGAGAGCTGGGCGCCCGGATCGAACAGCGCCGCGGGCTCGATCGCCAAGACGAGAATCGCGGCGGCCGAGAGCGGCTCCGCACGCACAACGTGACGACGCCGGATCACCGCCAGCAACAGAGCCAGCAACAACACCAACGCACGACGCACTGGAACCCCCCAGCCCGCCAGCAAGGCGTAGAACGTCGCCCCGATCACGCCTCCGACCAGCGCTACCCGGCGCGTGTCACGACGCGCTGCGAGCCAGGCGCTCCGCCCAAGGCTGACGCGCAGGGCCGCATAGAAGAGCGAAGCGACCAATGAGAGGTGGAGGCCCGAAACCGCCAGCAGATGCGAGAGGCCTAGCCGACGAAAGGCCTCTCGCACCGGCGCCGACAGATCCGTGCGGTCGCCCAGTGCCAGCGCTCGCACCAGCTCGCTACCCGAACCGGACTTGCGAAGCCGCTGCGAAATCTCGCTGCGAAACTCACGGACTACGGCTCCCGGCGCGAAGGCGGCGTGTTCGGGGAGCGTTGCGTAGAGCATCGGGTGCAGCAGCGAACCCAGTGCTCCAACCCCCGCACGACGGGCGCGCTGTGCCGATGAGTGGGACCCCGGATTCTGGATATCGCGCGGCGCACGCAGACGAACTCGGGCGCGAATTCGTTCCCCGGGCCGACTCCGCCAGAGCGCTCGCTGGCCACTCGGAGTCGTGTCCTCGTAGAGGCGAACGCCGCGAGGCAGCGGGCCAACGTTGTCGATCGCGACCACGTCATCCAGATCGACTCGGGCCCGGTTCAGACCCGGCGAGGTCCCGACGACCGTCCCCTCCAGGGTGAGCGCGTGCTCGGGCAAGCTGGCGAAGGTTGCCGAATCCAGCCTCGTGGCGAGAGACAGCGCGCCCGCCATCAGCGCCAAAAATGCCGCGGCCGCACCGCGGCCCCATGGCTTGCGGCGGGACAGCCAGCCGATCAGCAAGGCGAGCGATCCGAAGCCAAGGGCCAGGTCCGCATCGAGCCAACCCCGATCGGCCAGCCAGATGCCGAGAACCTGGGCGACCGCGAGAGCCGGAAGCAGTCTCAGAGCGAGTCCCCGGGGACCGGGAATCAGACTCTAGCAGCGGTTCGGAGAGCTCGGTGGCGGACCACGTCGCGAGCACAGCGATCGCCTTAGCGGGCGCGCGCGCCGGCCCCACTTCCGAACAGCGCGGGACGGTTCAGTGCAGGGTTTCGCGCCGCTCGTTGCCCGCGCGGTTGCCCATCCGCACGACATAGGCTGAGAGAATCTGTAGGCCTTCTTCGAGCTTGCGAAGCTCGGCCCCGAAGCCTTTCATCAACCGCCCGATCTCGCTGACGTCCTGGGCCTGCTGTTGCGAATCGGATGCGTCGCAGCAGGCATCTCGATGTACGCCATACGCGGCGGCCACACCGTCGAGCACGGCAACATACTCACTCGCGCTCAGGTCCGGAGCGATCGAGGTGAGGCGCTCAGCCACCGAATACGAGAACTCGCGCGTGACTCCCCGGTCTTCGAGGTCGCAGCGAATGCGACGCGAGCGGCTCTGGCTCACTGCGATGCTTCCGCCATGGACGTCGGGCTTCTCTCGCATGGGCTCGTTTCTCCCGTTCTTGCACGTCCAGGGAGCAAGAACGGTGCCACCCCGACAAGAAGCGTTTCATTTCGAGAATGCACGCGGAATCGCGCCATCATCGACCGCCGTCTGCGCGTGCGCTGCCGCCCCCGAGAACCCAATCACGTGTGGTCTCGGGTCTCCTTTTGGGCACTCGGGCGTTCTTCGGGAGTGTCCGACGAGGGAGGCCCCGCCGGCTCGTCCGCGTCGAAGAAGCGGCGGAGCGTCGCCGCATCTCGGGCGCTGATCCCTGGCACCGCGGCCAACTCCGCTTCTTCGGCCCTCCGAACCGCACGCAACGCCCCAAAGTGGCGCAGCAGAGCCCGCCGCTTACCCGGACCGATGCCGGGGAGCTCTTCCAGAATCGACGTCATGCCTTCCTTGGAGCGAAGCTTCCGCTGGAACTCGATCGCGAAGCGATGCGATTCGTCGCGCACGCGTTGCAGCAACAGCAATCCCCGCGAGCTCGGCGGCAGCATCACCGGATCCACTCGCACGGGAACGAAGACTCGCTCGGCTTTGAGTCCGCCCGAGCGCCGCACCCGCGGTGACGGACTTCCTTCGTCCCTCTCCTTCGCCAGCCCGATCGCATCGCACGTCAATCCGGCATCGCCAAGCGCCGCCACGAGCACCGCGAGCTGGCCTCGACCGCCGTCCACCATCAACAGGTCCGGAAGCGGCTGGCTTTCCACCCGAGCCAAGCGCCGCTGAAATACCTCGCGCAAACAGGCCAGGTCGTCGTCGGCCGCGGCGTCTCGGATGCGGTAGCGACGGTAGTCGCTCTTGCAGGGCGCACCGTCTTCGAACACGACACGGCTCGCAACCGCGATCGATCCGCGAAACGTCGAGACGTCGTAGCCTTCGATCCGCCGTGGCGTCTTGGACAGCCCGAGTCGATCGCGAAGCTCTTCGAGAGCCGAGTCGACGCTCTCGCGGGCCTCCAGCCGGCGCGAGAGGCCCAACTCAGCATTGCTCGTCGCAAGCGTGATCAGCTCGCGCAAGGCCCCCCGTTGAGGAACGCGCAGCGAGACTCGTCTCCCGAGCGATTCGGAAAGCAACGCCTCGAGCGCACCGTCGTCCGAAACTTCGATCGGTGTGAGCACTTCCACCGGCAGCTGCCGCCCCTCCAGAACCCCGTAGTATTGCCCCAGAAAGGAGTTGATCACGTCACCGTCATCGACCCGAACGCCGGAGAACTGATAGCCCTGCGTACCGACGACCCGTCCCTCGCGAACGTGCAGCACCTGCACCTCCACGTCGCCGCCCGCGCGGGCCAGACCGAACACGTCGCGATCGACTGGGCGCTCGGAGACGATCCGCTGCCGCTCGACGGTGCTCTCTACCGCCGCGATCCGATCGCGCAGCCGCGCCGCCTCCTCGAAGCGCTCTTCCTCACCGGCGGCGACCATCTTCTCTTGCAAATGGGCCACGAGCTCCTTGGAGCGCCCGCGCAGGAACAAGACCGTGCCGCGGACGATCTCCGCGTAGGCGGCCTCCTCGGTCAGACCACAGCAGGGTGCCACGCAGCGCTTCATCTCGTACTCGATGCAGGGCCGGCCCCGACGTTCGTAGTCTCGAAACACGCCATCGCTGCAGCTGCGAAGCGGAAAGATTCGTCGCAGGTTCGAGACTGCATCCTTCATCGCGATGCTCGACGTGAAGGGCCCGAAGTAGTGGGCGCCGTCGCGTCTGAACTTGCGAACCTGGGTGATCCGCGGCCAACGGTCATCGGGGTGGAGGCGGAGCGCCAGGTATTGCTTGTCGTCGCGCAGCCGAACGTTGTACGGCGGCCGGTGCCGTTTGATCAGCTCGTTCTCCAACAACAGGGCGTCCTTGACGCTGGCGGTCACCACCACCTCGACGTCCCGAATACGCTCGACCAGGTGTGGGATTCGGATTCGGCCGTCGCCACCGCTCAGATAGCTGCGCACTCGGCTGCGCAGGTTCTGCGCCTTGCCGACGTAGAGAATTCGGTCGCGCTCGCCCTTGAAGAGATAAACCCCGGGGCCCGTGGGAAGCGCGTTGGCGGTATCGGTGATCCTGTGTTCAACCAACCCGCAGGCGCTCCGACTCGAGCTCCTGGATTCGATCGCGCAGATCGGCCGCCCTCTCGAACTCCAGGTCGCGTGCCGCCTCGCGCATCTCGCGCCCCAGGCTTTCGATCAGCTCGGGGATTTCGTGGCTGGGAACCCCGGCGGCGGCCGATTTTGCCATCGGCACAGTGTCGAATTCCTTCACCCAGATCGAGTCACGCATGTTCGAGATGCGCTTGACGATGGTGGTCGGCGTGATGCCGTGCTCGGCGTTGTAGCGCTCCTGGGTCTCGCGCCGCCGGTTGGTCTCGGCCAGGGTCTCCTGGATCGATCTCGTCTCCTGGTCCGCATAGAGAATCACCCGGCCCTTGGCATTCCGGGCCGCACGGCCGATCGTCTGGATGAGCGAGCGCGTCGAGCGCAAGAAGCCCTCTTTGTCGGCGTCCAGGATCGCGACGAGCGATACCTCGGGAATGTCGAGCCCCTCCCGCAGCAGATTGATTCCAACCAGAACGTCGAACACGCCCTCGCGCAGCTCGCGGATGATCTCCATGCGCTCGAAGGTCAGGATGTCGCTGTGCAGATAACGCACGCGCACACCGAGCTCGCTGTAGTAGTCCGTCAGCTCCTCGGCCATGCGTTTGGTGAGCGTCGTGACCAGAACCCTCTCGCCCTGAGACGCGGACTCGCGGACCTCGGCCAGCAGGTCGTCGACCTGACCTCCCGCGGGCCGTACCTCGACCTGCGGATCCGTCAGACCCGTCGGTCGAATGATCTGCTCGACGACTACGCCCTTGCACTGCTCGAGCTCGTAGTCGGCCGGCGTTGCCGAGACGTAGATTCGCTGGAGGGCTCGGGCTTCCCACTCATCGAATCGCATCGGCCGGTTGTCCAGCGCCGAGGGCAGCCGGAACCCGAATTCGACCAATGTCTCCTTGCGGGCGCGATCGCCCCGATACATCCCGCGAATCTGCGACACGCTGATGTGGCTCTCGTCGAGAACGACGAGTAGATCGTCGGGAAAGTAGTCGTAGAGGGTGGACGGGGTCTCGCCCTCCGCCCGGCCGTCGAGCCAGCGCGAGTAGTTCTCGACGCCGTGACAGAACCCCATCTCTCGCAGCATCTCGATGTCGTACATCGTGCGCTGTTCCAGGCGCTGCGCCTCGAGCAGCTTGTCCGCCTTGCGAAAGTACTGGATGCGTTCCTGAAGCTCTTGCTGGATGCCCTGAACCGCTCGCTCGATAGCCCGCTCGGTCGCCACGTAGTGGCTGGCCGGATAGATCATGGCTCGCTTGGGACGCGCTATAGCCTTGCCACGCAGCGGGTCGATCTCGCTGATCGACTCCACTTCATCCCCGAAAAACTCGATGCGGATCGCTCGTTCGGCCTCGTATTGGGGAAAAACCTCGACCACGTCGCCGCGAACTCGAAACGTCCCCCGGTGAAAATCGACGTCGTTGCGGGTATAGAGCATGTCGACCAGCCGACGCAGCAGGTCGTCCCGCACGAGATTCATTCCCACCTCGACATAGGCGTGCATCTCACCGTAGGTGTCGGGCGCGCCGAGGCCGAAGATGCAGGATACGCTCGCGACGACGAGTACGTCGCGCCGGGTGAGCAGCGAGTGGGTGGTGGAGTGGCGCAGCTTGTCGATCTCGTCGTTGATCGACGAATCCTTCTCGATG